>JADLBK010000098.1 GCA_020847755.1 Flavobacteriales bacterium
CCCGGCGATCATGCTGCCCGGATCGAAGCTGCTTCCGGCCAGGGTGCTGGGCCCGCTCCACGCACCACCCGCATCGGGCGTGCCGCCGAGCAGGGTGAAGAGATCCGCGGGTGCATCGGTGCTGCAGAGCGTGATGCTGGCGTCCGTGCCGGGGTCGGGAAGGTCCACCACGATGACCGTGACGGTTGATTGATCGCTCCCCGGGCATGGCGAGCCAGTGGTCACCGTGTACGTGTAGATGCCGGCCGCGTCCGAGCCCGGCGTGAAGGTGGCCCCCACCGTCGCTCCTCCGGGGGCGGTCCACGTGCCGCCGGTCGTGGCGCCGGTCAGCAGAGCAAAGAGGTCGAACGGCGCCGCATCGCTACAGACGGTGATCGCACCATCCGCGCCTGCACCGTTGGATGTGGCCACGGTCACCGTCACCTGGTCGGTGCCGACGCACGCGGGCTGGCCGTTCTGCGTCACCGTCACCGTGTAGGTGGTGGTGGTGCCTGGGTTGGCGGTGGGGTTCGCGCTATTCGGGTCGCTCAGGCCCGTGGTCGGGCTCCAGCTATAGCTGTATGTCGCGGGCACGGTGCCACAGTCCACCACGCCGCTCCAGGCCTGCCCGATGGTGGGGGAGGGGCCATCCTGGAACACGATGGTGTTGGAGCCATTGCGCAGCCGGTATGTGATCTCGTTGTCGTAGGTGCCCGGGCTGAAGGAGATGCCGATCACATCGCCGGTCTGCACCGGCAGGTTCACCGTGCCGTTGGCCCCATTGTTCAGGGTGTAGATGGCCGGCACGCCGTTGATGGTGATCGTCACGGACGCTCCGTTCCATCCATCGCCGAAGCTGTCGAGCATCTGCAGCACGTAGGTGCACGCGGAGGTGGGCGCACCGCCGCTGGCCGTCGCACCGAGCTGCACAGGTCCCTGGCCGGCGCAGATGGTGGCGTCCGCACCGGCGTTCACCGTGGGCGGGGGATATACGGTCACCGACACCGTGGTGTCGTAGGTGCAGCCGAAGTTGTCCGTCGCGTGGTACACGTAATCGTACGTGCCCGGCGCGGGCGGCTGCACGCAGATCGCGTCGCAATCCCCGGTGCTGCTCACGATGTCCGGGCCGGTCCACCACGTGCTGTCACAGGCCGCGCCGTACGTGGGGGTGAACTCGGTGAGTGTGCCGAAGAGCCCCGGATCGAAGGCCATGCTCCATCCGCAGAGGAAGCCGTTGTCGAAGGTCCACAGGTCGCAGATCTCGATCGTCCACATCCCGTTCAACTGTGCGCCCAACAGACCCGCCAGGGGGTCGACGCTCTCGTAGGTGCCCGCTGGCAGGGTCGCACCCGCGTTCGCCGCCATGGTGCCGTTGGTGGCCGTGGGGCTGAAGCAGTACGTCCAGCAGGTGCCCACGGCGTTCGGCGTCAACTCGTTGTCCACCGGAACGCCGAGGTAGGTGTCCAGACCGCCCTGTTGGTGCAGCACCACCGTTTCACCGCTCGGACTGATGATGCTGATCACCAGGTCACCGAGGAAGGAGTGCTCGATGTCCAGGCAGATGGTCTGCAACTGGTTGACGTTCGTGAGCGTGGCGCCCGGAGCGAAGCCGCTGAACTGCAGCTGCGAGGTGAAGCAGCTGCCCACATTGTCAGGAAGCGCCATCCCCCCGCCGAAGTCCACCGTCGGTTGAGCGTTCCAGGTGGTGGCGTTCACCACGCCATCGAGGCACACGGGTGTGCCCACGCAGGTGCCCGGGTCCGCCAGGGTGCCGGTGAAGGTCGGCTCGGTGCCCACCAGCACCTGCAGGTCCAACAGGTTCACGCTCGCACACCCGTTGTTGTCCTCCACCACCAGCTGCACCACGTATTCACCCGGTGCGTTGAAGGTGTGCGTGGCGTTCGGGCCGGCCGAAGTGGATGTGGTCCCATCGTCCCAGTCCCAGGTAAAGCTCGCGATGCTGAAACCCGCTGCTGCGGTGGACGCACTGCCGTTGAAGGTGACGCTCTCCCCGGGGCAGATCATCGCCGGCGCTGCGGGCACCATCGAGGCCGCCGCCACAGGCCGCACGCACGGCACATAGCAGGTGATGGATGCAGCGAAGACACCCGTGCCGGTGCCGTTGGAGGCCCACACGAAGGTCAGGCAGCCGCTGCTGTTGCCCGGGCTCGCCGACACCACCTGGCCCTGCAGTTGGGTGCCGGTGTATGTGCCGATCAGTGGGGCCGACGTGCTGTTCCCGTCATGGATCGTCAGGTTGTCGATCGGGGCCAGGCCTGCCGTCGACAGCTGGAAGGTGATGAAGTCCACCGAGATCGCATCCCCCGGATTGTCCGGACACAGCGTGTAGGTGTAGTTCTCGTTATTGCCATACCCCGTGCCGCCCTGCCCGCCGCTGTCCAATAAAGCACCGGCGCAGGTGTTGTCCGTGCCGTTGGAGATCTCGAAGACCTGTGAACGGACCTCTCCCGACCACGCCGCAGCAACCACGAGCAGCAGCGCAACGAACGCTCCGCGCACGCCGTGGAACGTGTGCTGCGCACGGCATAGGCTCGACTTCAGGAAGTCCGGTGGAGTAAGGATCAATGCATGCAGGTGGTTGCCGCGCCCCGGTGCGCCGGGTGAAGCTAACCGCCTGCATCACACGCCCATCAGGATCTGGACGAGCCCGCCATTGTCATCGACGAATGCACCGGACTTTGCCTTGTTGCCGTTGATCCAACGGCCTTTCGGCACCGGTGGGTCGGCCTTATTTCAACAGGTTCACCGAGCCGCGGTATTCGCGGGCCTCTGCACTGTAGAGCGACCGCACCCGCAGCAGGTAGGGGTACACACCGGTCACCAGCGGTCCGCCGCCATTGTTGGCCGTGCCGTTCCACGCCTCGGCCGGGTCGGTGGTGCTGAAGATCTCCGCTCCCCACCGGTCGAAGATGGTCAGCTCGAAGTCGTCCGGATCGATGTCGTTGCCGATCACCCGGAAGGTCTCGTTCAAGCCGTCACCATCGGGCGTGAAGGTGTTCGGTACGTACACGAGCAGCTCGTCACGCACTTCCACCCAGCGTGTGGTGCTGTCCGGGCATCCCAGGATGTTGGTCACCACCAGCGTCACCGGATAGGTGCCCCCGTACTCCCCGGGGAAGGTGAAGAGCGGATCGGGGTCCGCGGAACTCCCCAACCCACCGAAGTCCCAGTCGAAGGTGATGGCGTTGTCGGCGCTCTCCTCATGGAACTGCACATAGGGCCACAGCACCGTGGGGGGCTGCGGTGTCCAACTGAACAGCGCCTGCGGCAGGGCCAGCACGGTGATCATGTCCACGATGGTGGTGGTGTCCGTGCATCCGTTCGGCCAGGTCACGATCGCCGTCACGTCGAAACCGCCGGGGTCGCCGTACGCATGGCCCACCTGCGGCGGGCCGTCCACCGAGACCCCATCGCCGAAGTCCCACTCGACCTGTGCGCCGCCCGTGGTGTCCTCCACGGTGAACCACACGGCGAACGGCTCGCAGCCCAGGGTGCTGTCCGCCGAGAGCACCAACGGCGGGATCGGGGTCACCTCCACCACCGTGCACCGTGTCAGCGCCGGGGTCTCGCATCCATCGCGCAAGGTCATGCAGATGGTCTGCGAGGTGGTGGGGATCACCGTGTCCGTGGGAAGCGGACCCGGGCCGGCGCCCCAGTCGTAGGTGTAGGCTCCGTCGCCACCCACCACGCCTGCGGCCACCAGGCCCACAGGGACCTTCGGGCAGGTCACCACGGTGTCCGGCAGACTGAAATTCAGGAAGGGCAACAGGCTTACGGTCACCTCCAGGGTGTCCGAGCTGCATCCATTGCTGTCCAGGGCGTACACCGTGTAGGAGGTGTTCGCCCCCGGGCTCACGGAATGCGGGCCATCTCCGGCCAGGCCGTTCGTCCATTGCTGCTGCACCACCCCCGTACCGCCCCCCGTGACCACGTTCAGCACCGCCGTGCCCGTCCGGCAGATGGTGGTGTCGTTGCCGATCAGTGCGATCGTCACCGGTGGCGGCTCGGCGATCGTGGCTGCAAGCGTATCGGTGCAGCCGTTGCCGTTGGCGCCTTCGGCGATCACCACCGTGTAGGTGCCGGCCGGTCCGTTGAAGCTGCTCCCGTTCGCACCCAGGATGGACAGCACGGTATCGTTCGCCGCATCCGTCCATGTGTAGTCCCACGGTCCGCCGGTACCTGTGGTGATCACCTGGATCGTGCCGGCATCGCCGTTGCACACCGCATCGGTCACCACGCTGTCGTTCTGCAGCACCGTGATCGGGTTCACCAGAACGCTGTCGACCGCCGCGCACAGCGGATGGCCGTTGATGAAGACGTTCACCACGTACCAGGTGGGCACCGCCGGGGCGGCCAGCGGGTCGCGGATGTTGGGGTTGGTGAGACCCGCCGGGGGCGACCATTGGTACACCAGCACGCCTGGGGCCAACGGAGGCAACAGGTCCACGTCCAGCTGAACAGGATCGCTGCACGAAGCGCTCTGGGTGGCCGTGGCGTCGATGGTGGGTGAGGGGGTCACCACAAGCGTCAGCGTCGTGTCGTAGGTGCAGCCATGATCGTCGGTCACCGTGTACACGTAGTCGTAATTGCCGGGAATGCCGGGCGCCACCTCCACGGAATCACATCCCGGATCGTTCCACACGATGTCGGACCCTGACCAGTACGTGCTGTCGCACCCCGCCCCGTAGCTCGGGGTGAACTCCACCACTGCGGGGTACAGCGTTGGGTCCACATCGATCCACCAGCTGAAGATGAAGCCGTCATCCGCCAGCAGATTGTCCGTGATGGTCAAGGTCCAGGTGCCGTTCAGGTCGCAGCCCACGAAGTCGGTGAAGGGGTCCTCCGAGGTGTAGCTGCCCGGGGTCATGCTGTTGCCCGGGTTGATGGTGGAAAGCGTGTAGTTGCCGGAGGCGTTCTCGATCGAGAACGGGCCGAACACACCGGCCGTACTGAAGCAGTATTGCCAACCGTTGCCCGGGGTGCCCGTTCCCGGGTCGATCGGGTCGCCCAGAAAAGTGTTCCCGGGGCCGGTCCCCAGGTTGTACTCGTCGAACAGCGTGACCTGCGTGCCGTTGGGGCAGGTCAGCGTCACCGACAGGTCGCCGATGTAGGAGTGCTCCATCACCAGGCACACCTGGGTGATGTCCGTTCCGGTGGTGATCTGGGTGCCGGCGGGAAAGCCGCTGATGTTCACACCGGCCGAGTACGAGACCCCACTCCCGTCCGGAAGCACCGTGAGCCCGTCCACGAAGGGCTGCGGCACGTTCGTCCAAACCGTGCCTTGCGTGGCGCCCACCAGGGTGGCGGTCTCCCCATCGCAGATGGTGGCCGGGTTGAGGCTCACATCGAGGTCGGGCACCGTGCCCACGCGGATCCTGACATCCTCGTAGTTCACGCTCACGCAGCCGATATCGTCGGTCACGGTCAAGGTCACCGTGTACTCACCCGGGGCGGGGAACACATGCACTTCCTGCGCTGAACTGCCCGTGGAGCCATCGCCGAAGTTCCACAGGTAGGAGGTGATGAGCCGACCCGGCGCGGGAAAGGAGCCGGCGGCATCGAAGCTCACCGCATCGCCCGGGCAGATCTTCAACGGGTCGGCGGCCAGCGGAGCGATCACGGCCGTGGGCTCATCGCAGGGTTGGTCGCAGAGGATCTGCGCCACCCAGCCCAGGTCCACACCGAAACCGTCCGACGTGAACTCGAAGGTGAGGCAGCCGGAGCCCCCGGCGGCGGCCACCACGAGCCCCGATAGGGTGGTGCCCGTTCCGGAGGCCAGCAGAGGCGAGCCCGTGTTCGGACCATCATACACGTTCAATTGGTCCCCGGGGCCCAGTTGGAACTGCAGGAAGGCCACCTGGGACAAGGCTCCCGGGATCCCCGGGCAGAAGGTCAGCACGCTGTATTCCCCGTTGCCGTAGTCGCCGTTGTAGCCGCTGTCAAAGAACGAAGCGTTGCACAGGCTGTCCACGCCATCGTTCATCAGCACCACGGGCTGGGCTTGGGCCTCGGGAAGCCCGACCAGCAGCGAAACGAACAACACGAGCAACAGGTGAAAGGCCCGTTCCAGGGGAGGACGAAGAGTTGGCATCCGCGCAGGTGACGAAGGCGCCGGCCGGTCCGGTGCCCACGACGCCAAAGATCGCACACCGCAGCCTCACCTTCCGGCCCATGCCCCGGCACCCTTGGGTTCCAAGAAAAAGGCCCCGCCGGAGCGGGGCCTTTCATGACGGTCGTTCGGGTCAGCGCACCAGGCTCACCTTGCCATTGAAGACCACGTCGCCGAGATGCGCACCTTCCTTGATGGTGGCCATCCAGACATACTCGCCGGCGGCACACAGTTCGCCCCGGTTGTCCACGCGGCCGGTCCAAGGGCGGGTGGCGTCGGTGGTCTCATACACCTTGCGGCCGGTGCCGGCGTCCTGGATCACCAGATCGAACCGCACTCCCAGGCTTCGAAGGGCCTCCGGCATGAACAGGTCGTCGTTGCCGTCGCCGTTCGGCGAGAAGCTCAACGGTGCATCAAGGTTGTAGTCGCGCTCGATACGGATCTCGCGCTCCCGGGTGTCCACGCAGCCGCTCTCGTTGGTCACGGTGAGCTTCACGGAGTACACGCCTTTCTTCAGGTAGATGTGGTCGGGGTGGGCCACGGCCGACGTGCTGCCATCGCCGAAGTCCCAGCTGTACTGTTTGCCACCGATCGAGCGGTTCTCGAAGTGCACCGAGGGGATGTGGCCCTCGTATTCAACCTTCTGCGCATTGAACGAGGCTTCAGGCGCCTCGTGGATCACGATCAGGTCGCTGCTCGGTTTGCTGAGGATGGTACCGCCACCGGGGTTCGATACCGACAGCATCACTTCGAACTTGCCCGACTTGGCGAACGTATGGTCCGGCCGGGCCTGGTTGCTGAAGCTGCCATCCCCGAAGTTCCAGAGGTAGATGGCGTCGTCCGGTGTGCCGTTGGCGGTGAACTGGATGGCCGTGCCCGGGCAGCCCTCTGCAACGCTGGCGCTGAAGGCCATGGTACCGTCCTCCTTGGCACGAGGGGATACGGTCTCCGTGATCGAGGCCCCGGCCTCCGTGGACGGAACGCTGCGGTCCTTGCGCCCGGCCGCGCCGCTGGTCGTGCTCGTTGTGCGAGGGGCGGTGCTCGTCGCGGAGCCCCCCGCAGGACGGGCCGCTTCGGTGACGACCCCGTTGGTCTCCGTACCCTCGGCCACGCCGGCCATCGGTACCGCACCCTTGGTATCGGCGATGCGGGGAGCTCCGGTGGTCACCGGTCCGGTCGGAGCAAGGTCGATCTCCGCGACATCATCATCGGTCATCGACCAATACGCCCCACCCGCAGCGACCAGACCACCAGCGAGCAGCAGTGCCAGCAGGCTGCCCTTGCTCCATCGCGAACGACCGGAACTTCCGGCCATCGCCCGTTGCAACTGCGCCCAATCCGCCGAGTTGTACGGGACCTCGAACTCCTCCAGGGAGTCCTTCAGCCGCCTCTCGAATGGGTCCAACGTGTTCTTGTTCATGTCCGTATGCTCCTCGCTCAGAGCAGCTTGCGCTCTTTTCTGAGCATCTTTTTCAGGTTGTTCTTCGCTTTCGCCAGATTGCTCTTGGAGGTGCCCACGTTGATCCCGAGCAGGTCGGCGATCTCCTTGTGGGTCATCTCCTCGAACACGTACAGGTTGAACACCGTCCGATAGGCGGGTGTCAGCTTCTGCATGGCATTGATCACATCCGCCGGCTTCAGGTCCATCTCCTCCTCACCGCTGCTGTCCTCCAGCACATCCTCCTCGTCCCGATCGCCGAAATCCTCGATGCTGCGTTCCTCGCCCAGTAGCAGATAGGCGTTCTTGGTCCGCCGGAAGTGGTCGATGGCGGTGTTCACCATGATCCGACGGATCCAGCCCTCGAAACTGCCGCTCCGGTTGAACCGGTCCATGCTGCGGAACACCTTGATGAACCCGTCCTGGAGGATGTCCTTGGCCTGGTCGGTGTTCTTGGTATACCGCAGGCAAACGGCCAGCATTTTCCCGTAGAACAGTTCGTAGACCCGCTGCTGGCTGCGGTGCTCACCCGCGATGCACCCATCGATGATGGGCTCGAAGCCGGGCTCAAGCCCTCCCTCCACGTGCTGCACGGTAGGCAGACGATGCTCGATCGGGTCGGTTGCCAGGCCGGGGGGCATGGAGGCTCGTTGGGTGTGTGCCAAGGTAGCCATGTACAGGTGGCAGACGCAAGGTGCCCGAAAAGGATGCCTCCACCGGATCCCGTTCGTCACTTTTCCCGGTCGGACCGGTGCTTCAGGATGTCCGGATGACGCTGCTCAACCGGCTCCCGGCCGACACGGTTAATTTCGCCCCCGCTCCGGCCCGGCCGGGCATTCACCTAACCGACCAAACCGTCATCACATGAAGATCACCGTCGTGGGGGCGGGCAACGTGGGCGCCACGTGCGCCGACGCCTGTGCCCGTTGGGAGCTCGCCAATGAAGTGGTGCTGCTCGACATCAAGGAAGGGTTCGCCGAAGGCAAGGCCCTCGACCTCTGGCAGACCGCGCCCATCAGCCTGTTCGACAGCCGCATCACCGGCAGCACCAACGATTATGGCAAGACCGCGGACAGCGACGTGGTGGTCATCACCAGTGGCCTGCCCCGCAAGCCCGGCATGAGCCGCGATGACCTCATCGCCACCAACGCCAACATCGTCAAAAGCGTCACCGAGCAGGTGGTGAAGCATAGCCCCAACGCCATCATCATCGTGGTGAGCAACCCGCTCGACGTGATGACCTATTGCGCCTTCCTCACCAGCAAGTTCCCCGCCCAGCGCGTGTTCGGTATGGCCGGCATCCTGGACACGGCCCGCTACCGCGCCTTCCTGGCCACCGAACTGAACGTGAGCCCCAAGGACATCCAGGCGGTGCTGATGGGCGGACACGGCGACACCATGGTGCCCCTGCCGCGCTACACCACCGTGGGCGGCATCCCCGTCACCGAGCTCATCGCCAAGGACAAGCTGGACGCCATCGTGGAGCGCACCAAGAAGGGCGGCGGCGAGATCGTGAACCTGCTCGGTACCAGCGCCTGGTACGCCCCTGGTACTGCTGCGGCCCAGATGGTGGAGGCCATCGTGCGGGATCAGAAGCGCGTGTTCCCGGTGTGCGCCTGGCTCACGGGCGAGTACGGCCTGAAGGACGTGTACATGGGCGTGCCCGTGGTGCTTGGCCGCAAGGGCCTCGAACGCATCATCGAGCTGAAGCTCACCAAGGATGAACAGGAGCTCTGCAACTCCAGCGCCAAGGCGGTGAAGGAGGTGATGGATGTGTTGGACAAGATGAACAACGTGCCGGCCTGAGCCGGACGCGATCCCAAGGACGAGCGCCCGTCGTCACGCCGTTCGGCGGGATGGCGGGCGTTCCTCTTTCCGGGGGTGGGGCGGTGGCGCGCTAGCGCACCACCATCAACCGGCCGCGCTGCGTGCCGGCAGCGCCGTCCACCCACACCGCGTAGGCGCCCGGGCTCAGCCGGCTGATGTCGATGCCCTGGCGGGCCTGCTCCAACCGGCCGCTCAGCACCAGCTGGCCGGTGGGACCCACGACACGGTAGGTCATGCCGCCGGTGAAGCCGTCGCCGAGCAGCAGTTCCACGCGGTCGCCGGCCGGGTTGGGCCGCAGGGTGAGCGTGGCCGTGGCACCGGCCCATGGGCCAGCGATGCCCACGCCCACGTCGTTGCGCCAGAAGCCGATGCCGCCCCGGTAGTTGCCGGTGAACGCGTCCAGGTGCCCGTCGCCGTTGATGTCCACCAGGATCATGCTGCTGCGCATGCCCTCGCGGATCTCCTGGAAGGTGCTGTCCACCAAGGTGAACACCCCGTTCAGGTTGCCGTCGATGTTCTTGTACTGGTGGAACCAGCCCGACTCGGACCCCACCACCAGCTCGCGCTCGCCATCGCTGTTCAGGTACATCCACGGCACACTGTAGCCCGTCACGTTCCACCATTCGTTCACCACCACCCCGCCCAGCGAGTCCTCCGTCGCGGTCCAGATGGGTGCGGCGGCCGTGCCCGTGTTGCGGAAGTAGTTGATGTTGCCGTTGCGCTCCCCGACGATCAGGTCGAGCAGGGGGTCGTTGTCCACCTTCACCAGTTGTGGCGTGGCGAACTGGCCCACGTCCATGGCGTCCCCGTTGCTGTCCGTGATGTTCGGCGTCTCCAGGCTGAAGGTGGCCACCGGGCCCGTGGCCGTGTTGCGGAAGAAGTGCATGCGCCCCTGCAGGTCGCCGATGATCAGGTCCTCGTCCCCGTCCCCGTCCACGTCGCCGAAGGCCGGGTACATGGCGGCGCCGATGCCGCTCGTGCTCAAGCTCATGTAGTCGTCCGTCACCAGGGTGAACGCCGGAGCGGTGGCCGTGCCCGTGTTCTCCAGCAAGGCCAGCTTGCCGGGGTAGTCGCCGCCGGGGTTGTAGTAGCCGTAGTTGGCCACGATCAGGTCCATCAGCCCGTCGCCGTTGTGGTCGAACGGCACCGGGTAGGCGCCTTCCCCGAAGTCCAGCATCCCGCCCTGCCACAGCGTGTTGCTCGTCAGGTCGAACACCGGTGCGGCATCGGTGCCCGTGTTCAGGTAGTACCACACGCTTTGGAAGTTGTGGGTGAGGCTGGTGGCGTTGGGGCTCACCACCAGGTCGCGCTTGCCGTCGTTGTTCACATCCACGTGGTAGGCCCCGGGGAACACCGGCAGGTCCACCGGGACATCCTGGACGGGATAGGTGCTGTCCTGGGCGACCATCAGGGCATCGTTCAGGCCGCCGCCGTTGAACAGGGCGTTCAATGTGTTGAAGGAGATGTCGCCGAGGATGAGCTCCTTCACGGTGTCCCCATCCAGGTCGAGGGAGAGCAGGGTGCTGCCCACGTGCGCGGCGGACCGACCGTCAGCCACCTCGTCGCCCCGGGTGCGCGTCGCCTCATGCCCGCGTTGCTGCAGGGCCTCCACGGCCTCGGCGATCACGCCCGGCTCCAGGGGGAACTCCGGATCCGGCACATTGAAGCCGCACGGGTGGTTCAGCTGGGTGGAGTTGTTGTTCACGTTCTCGCTGAAGTAGCCCCAGCACCGGTTGCGGACCTCGTACACCAGGCTGTCGCAGGTGCCGTAGAGCTCCATGCTCAGGTTCTTGTGGTACTCCACGTACGAGCCGAAGATGCTGAAGGTGAGCACGTCCAGGTCACCGTCCGCGTCGATGTCGTCGATGGCGGGCACGTCCACCTGCGTCACGTACAGATTGGGGCTCCAGGTGGGTACGTAGTTGCTGCCCACCAGGCTGAACGCCAGCTCGAACTCCAGCCCGTTGCCGTCGCTCACGTTCTTGTACACGCCGAAACCGCCCTGGCCCCGCACATAGGCGAACAGGTCCTCCTTGCCATCGCAGTTGTAGTCGCGCAGCAGGGCCCAACTGTCCACTTCATTGAAGGGCCAGGTGGTGCTCAGCACGGGGTCGTACGTGTAATTCGTGCTGCCCGGCACGCCGTCGTGCAGCAGCACCACCACCTCGTTGCCCGCTCGGTCCAGGATGAAGATATCCTTCGTGCCATCGAGGTCCAGGTCGGCCTGCGACACCTGGCACCAGTTCAGGCCACCCGCCCAGGCCATCGGCACGGCGGCGCCATTGCGCGTCACCGGAAGGCTGCCATCGTGGCGCAGGACGACCTGGGCGTGGGCCTGCGGACCGACCAGCAGAAGGCCGGCGGCGAAGGGGAGTAGCGTTCTGGTCATGGGGGGGAGCGCCCATCGGACGTGCGGGATCGACCCCGCGTTGCCCGGTCCGGCCCGGCAAAGCTAGGTGGGGGCTGAGCGGATCCGGCGCGTCAGGCCCCTTTCTATATTTGCCGCCCCATTGAAAGGCCGTACCGCATCCAGGCGCGGTCACCATCCCCCGAAACCCCCCGTCGGACATGCAGAACAGAGGCGCGTTGTGGATCTTCACCATCCTGCTGGCGCTCGCGTGCCTGTGGCAGCTTTCCTTCTCCCTCTTCACCTCGCGGGTGGAGCGTGAGGCCCGCGAGCAGGCCACCTTCCTCGCCGATTCGGTGATGGCCGTGCCAGGCAACGCCATGGCCGACCGCGACTCGGTGCTGATCGTCATGGAGAACCGCGTGCTGCGCGATCGGGCCGAGGAGAAGATCTATCCGGTGTTCGGCTACAGCTACCGCGAGTGCAAGGAGAAGGAGATCAACCTGGGCCTCGACCTCAAGGGCGGCATGGCCGTCACCCTTGAGGTGAGCATCCCCGAGCTGGTGGCCAACCTCAGCGAGAACAGCAACGACGCCACCTTCCAGGCGGTGATGACCGCCGCCCACGCCCGCCAGAGCAGCAGTACCGAGGACTTCATCACCCTCTTCGCCAATGAATGGAACAAGCAGGCCCCCAATGCGAAGATGGCCGCCGTGTTCCATTCGGCGGACAAGAAGGACATGTTCCCCCGCGAAGCCTCCAACGACGAGATCGTGGAGGCCCTGCGCCGCGAAGCCCAGACCGCCATCAACAACACCGAGAACATCCTCCGCAACCGCATCGACAAGTTCGGCGTGGCCCAGCCCGGCATCCAGAAGCAGCAGTTCAGCGGCCGGATCCAAGTGGAACTTCCCGGCGTGAAGGACAAGGAACGCGTGCGCAAAGTGCTGCAGAGCACCGCCAACCTGGAGTTCTGGGAGACCTACGACAACACCGAGGTCTATCCCCTTCTGGAGGAGGCCAACAAGCGCCTGCGCGATGCCAAGGGTGGTGCTTCCACGGCGGCCGACAAGGATGCCGCGTTCAACAAGGCCTTGTCCACCGGCGGCACCATCGATGGCCTGGCCGGCGGGGTGGAGAGCGGTCTGCTCGGCTTCCTGGAGAGCGGTCGTCCCGTGGACAAGACCACCTGGTTCAACTTCGACCGCGTGGTGTTCCGCAGTGGCAGCGCCGCACTGGTGGCCGACAGCAGCGATGCCCAGCTGAACAACCTGGTGGAGATCCTGAGGGCCTACCCGGATGTGCGCCTGAAGATCGGCGGCTACACCGACAGCACCGGCAACGCTGCGGCCAACCAGAAGCTCAGCCAGCAGCGCGCCGAGGCCGTGGTGGCCGAGCTGGAGAAGAAGGGCGTGGCCAAGGGCCGCCTGGAGGCCGAGGGCTATGGCTCGCAGTACCCCGTGGCCAGCAACGCCACCGAGGAGGGCCGTGCCAAGAACCGTCGCATGGCCCTGCGCGTGCTGGAGGCCGGCGCCGCCGCCGTGGCCGCCGCGGACAGCAGCGCTGCGGACAGCGACAGCGGGGAGGACCTGCTGCAGGCCCTGAGCGCCGATAGCGACTCCGCCGCGGTGGACACCGCTGCCGGCCGCGCGGAGTTCCAGAAGGAGAACCCGCTCTTCGCCATCCTCACACCCAGCGTGTTCGGCACCCAGGCCGGCGGCTATCAGCTCTCCAAGGGCGCCGCCGTGGGCAACGCCCGCGCGATCGACACCGCCGCCGTCAACGCCACCCTGCGTGGTCCGGGCCTGACGGGCGTGTTCCCGGCCGACATGCGCTTCGCCTGGGGCGCCAAGCCCATCGAAGGCACCGACGTGCTCACCCTGTATGCCCTGCGCGTGCCGCGCGGAGGCAAGCCCAAGCTGGACGGCGCCTCCATCGTGAACGCCGCGCAGGACTTCGACATGAAGGGCGATGTGGAGGTGATGATGCAGATGGACGCCGAGGGGGCCCAGACCTGGAAGGTGATGACCGGGGACAACGTGGGCAAGTCGATCGCCATCGTGCTGGACGAGCTGGTGTACAGCGCGCCCACCGTCATCAGCGAGATCGCCGGCGGCCGCAGCAGCATCAGCATGGGCTCAGGCGACCTCAACCAGCAGATCCAGGAGGCCGACGACCTGGCCAACATCCTGAAGGCCGGCGCCCTGCCCGCCCCCGCCCGCATCATTGACGAGACCGTCGTGGGCCCCTCCCTGGGCGAGGAGAACATCTCCAGCGGCCTGATGTCCTTCGCCGTGGCCCTCGCCGGGGTGCTCCTCGTCATGGGCCTCTACTACGCCCGCGCCGGCTGGATCGCCGACATCGCCCTGCTGGCCAACGTCTTCTTCCTGGTGGGCACCATGGCCTCCATGCAGGCCACGCTCACCCTGCCCGGCATCGCCGGCATCGTGCTCACCGTGGGGATGGCGGTGGACGCCAACGTGCTGATCAACGAGCGGGTGCGCGAGGAGCTCCGCGCCGGCAAGATGCTGAAGTCCGCCATCCAGACCGCCTTCAGCAACCAGGGCGCGCTATCGGCCATCATCGACTCCAACGTCACCACCTTCGTCACGGCCGTCATCCTGTACATCTTCGGCTCGGGCCCCATCCGCGGTTTCGCCACCACCACGGGTCTCGGCATTCTCACCTCCATGTTCACGGCCATCTTCATCGCCCGCATGATCATGACCTGGCGCCTGGACAAGGGCCGGACGATCTCCTTCTGGAGCAATTGGTCCAAGGACATCTTCGTGAACGCCAATTACGAGTGGATGGGCAAGCGCAAGCTGTTCTATGGCGTCAGCGCGGTCCTCATCGGGATCGGCCTTTTCAGCATGGTCACCCGCGGCTTCAACTGGGGCGTCGACTTCAGCGGTGGCCGCACCTACGTGGTGAAGTTCGAGAACGAGGTGAGCGCCGAGGACGTGCGTGGCGTGCTTGAACCCCTGATGGTGGGCGAAGGCGGCCGCCAGTACTCCACCGGGGTGAAGACCTATGGCGGAAGCCGCCAGCTGAAGATCACCACCAACTACCTGATCGATGACCTGGGCCAGGACACCGACGGCCGGGTGGAGCAGCGCCTCGGCGAAGGCCTGGCCAAGGTGGGCGGTGGCTACGAGATCATCGAGACCCGCAAGGTGGACGCCACCATCAGTGACGACATCAAGACCAAGGCCATCACCTCGGTGCTCATCGCCCTGGTGTTCATGTTCATCTACATCGGCGTCCGGTTCAACAACTGGCAATACGGTGTCGGTGCCCTGCTCTCGCTGGTCCACGATACGTTGATCGTGCTCGGCCTGTACTCCCTGCTCTGGGGCGTGGTGGGCTTCAGCCTGGAGATCGACGAGGCGTTCATCGCCGTCATCCTCACCGTGATCGGCTACTCCATCAACGATACCGTGGTGGTGTTCGACCGCATCCGCGAGTACGTGCGTGAGCACAAGCGGGAGGACACGATGACCGTGTTCAACAAGGCCATCAACTCCACCTTGAGCCGGACGTTGAACACCGGCTTCAACACGATGTTGGTGCTGCTCATCATCTTCCTCTTCGGCGGGGTCAGCATCAAGGGCTTCGTGTTCGGCCTGTTCGTCGGTATCCTCGTGGGCACGTACAGTTCCATCTTCATCGCCAGCGCCATCGCGGCGGACCTGCTGAAGAACAAGGTCCGCAAGACCGTCCCGGCCGGGTTGGCCGCCTGATCGACCACACCCTCCACGAAGGTCCCGTAGCCCCTGCTGCGGGACCTTCCTACTTTTGGCCGGTCCATGGGCGTGCTCCTGTTCTTCGATGTCAGCGGCGGCGAGTTGATCGTCATCCTGCTCTTCGTGCTGCTGTTCTTCGGGGCCAAGGGCATCCCTGACATCGCTCGTACCGCCGGCCGCACCATGCGCCAGCTGCGCGACGCCACGGACGATGTGCAGCGCGAGATCCGCAAGGGCGCCAACGAGGTGCGGCGCGAGGTGGAGGCCCAGCAGCGCGCCTTCGAGGCACGCCCCGCCGAGGGCAGCACCCCGCAGGAGCCGGCGGCCCCGCCGCCGCCTGCGGTGGAGCCGCCCGCCGCGCCCCCCACAGGCCACTGATCGCCCTTGTTGAGCGCGATGCCTCCAGCCGGTCGGGCGGGAAGGGGTGGGGTGCGTTCACCGGGACTTCTGAAGGCTTGTTTTCAGTACCCCCCCCCTGATGAACAGGGTGTTCGTAAGAAAGTGGGCTCGATCATGAGGGAGCACCCCCTCTTCGGAATACCTTCGCCGCCTGAAACACCCCCTTTTTTCGATGTTCACCCCCCATTTGCGCTCGAAGGCCCAGGAGGATGTGCTGAACCGGGAGCCCCGCCCGGTGGAACCGCCCAGCATGCGCATCAGCGAGTACTTCGGTGCCAACGTCTTCGGCGAGGAGGCCATGCGCATGTTCCTCACCGAGGAGGCCTACTTCGCCGTGCGCCAGGCCATGACGCACGGCACGAGGATCGACCGCAAGCTGGCCGACCAGGTGGCCAGCGGCATGAAGGAGTGGGCCGCCAGCAAGGGGGCCACCCACTACACCCACTGGTTCCAGCCCCTCACCGGCACCAGCGCCGAGAAGCATGACGCCTTCTTCGAACCCATCGGCAACGGCCGCAGCATCGAGCGCTTCGACGGCAGCATGCTGGTGCAGCAGGAGCCCGACGCCAGCAGCTTTCCCAGCGGGGGCATCCGCAACACCTTCGAGGCCCGCGGCTACAGCGCCTGGGACCCCGGCAGCCCCGCCTTCCTCATCGGCCGCACGCTCTGCATCCCCAGCATCTTCATCAGCTACACCGGCGAGGCGCTCGACCACAAGATGCCCCTGCTCCGCGCCATCAAGGCCGTGGACGAGGCCGCCACACCCATCTGTCAGTGGTTCGACAAGGACGTCACCAAGGTCACCTGCACCCTGGGCTGGGAACAGGAGTACTTCCTGATCGATGAGGCGCACTACTACGCACGACCGGACATCATGATGACCGGCCGTGCGCTCTTCGGCCATACCCCCGCCAAGGGCCAGCAGCTGGAGGACCACTACTTCGGCAGCATCCCCGAACGGGCACAGGCCTTCATGCGCGATTTCGAGACCGAATCCCTGAAACTGGGCATTCCGATGAAGACCCGCCACAACGAGGTGGCCCC
>JADLBK010000099.1 GCA_020847755.1 Flavobacteriales bacterium
CAACAGCGACCAGATGTACATCGGGCAGAAGTACACCTACGACAACCCCGAGGAGCCCGAGTCCGGTGAGCTGAACGACTACACCGATGCCATTGTGCAGTGGAGCGATAACCCGGGCACCTGGCTCAGCGATCGCATGCGCTTCATCTTCACCTCGGAGCACAGCAGTTCCAGCCCCACGGGAAGCAACTCCATGGAGGGATTGGAGACCATGCAGCTCTAACCGCACGACCGCGTTTCGGAGGTGTTCGTGGGCATCGGCGATTGGTTCGGCCAAAGCGCGACCCCGGATGAGCGGCTGGACGTGCTGGACCGCACGATCATGAACCGCAGGCTGGTGCCGGACTACGAGAACCAGGAGCTGGATCGGTTCGTGGTGACCGACAACGACGGGCGCCTGCACTGGCGCAGCCTGCCCAACCCGGTGGCGGACCTCACGCAGCTGCGCTACACGGTGGCCGTGCCCGGCCGCACGCTCCTCGAGGTCAGCGATGCCAGCGGCAAGCGCTTGGAGGTGTTGGAGGAGGCCGTGCGGGAGGTCGGCACGTACACCCACGACTGGACCACCACCCATCTGGCGCCGGGCACCTACCACTGCACGCTGTACCTCAACGACAGCTTCGTGGTGAAGAAGGCGGTGAAGGTGGCGCGGTAGCGTTGTGCTGAACCCTGGCCGAGGGCCGCTTCGCGTTCGCGGGGCGGCCCTTGGTGCGTGTGCACATTGGGTCATGTGCCCCTGTGCGCATGCGCAGTACCTGCCAGGCCCGAGCGGGATGCGCCCGTCCCGTCCACTGCGGGATGGATCGATGCGCCCGCCCCGCCGAACTACCTTCGCCCCATGCCCGCGTCCTTCGACCCCCGGCAGGAGCAGCGCGCCGCCAGCGACAAGGAGCTGGAGCAGGTGCTGCGCCCCCGGCAGTTCGGCGAGTTCGCCGGGCAGCAGGCGGTGACGGACAACCTGAAGGTGTTCGTGCAGGCGGCCCGGCAGCGCGGCGAGGCCCTGGACCACGTGCTGCTGCACGGTCCACCGGGGCTGGGCAAGACCACCCTGGCGAACATCATCGCCTCGGAGATGGGGGTGGGCATCCGGATCACCAGCGGTCCGGTGCTGGACAAACCCGCGGACCTGGCGGGCCTGCTGACGAACCTGGAGCCGCACGACGTGCTGTTCATCGACGAGATCCACCGGTTGACGCCGGTGATCGAGGAGTACCTGTACAGCGCGATGGAGGACTACCGGATCGACCTGGTGATCGATGCGGGGCCGAACGCGCGGACGGTGCAGATCGCACTGAACCCCTTCACCCTGGTGGGGGCCACCACGCGGAGCGGCTTGCTGACGGCGCCGCTGCGCGCGCGCTTCGGCATCAACAGCCGGCTGGACTACTACGACGCGCAGACCCTGACGGGCATCGTGAAGCGGAGCGCGGGCCTGCTGGGGGTGCCCATCGCCGAGGAGGCGGCCGTGGAGATCGCCCGGCGGAGCCGGGGCACACCGCGGATCGCCAACGCGCTGCTGCGGCGGGTGCGCGACTTCGCCCAGATCCAGGGGGACGGCACCATCACGCTGGCCATCGCGCAGCACGCCCTGAAGGCCCTGAACGTGGACGCGCACGGGCTGGACGAGATGGACAACCGGATCCTGGGGGCCATCATCGACAAGTTCGGCGGCGGGCCGGTGGGCCTCAACACCGTGGCCACGGCCGTGGGGGAGGAGGCGGGCACCATCGAGGAGGTGTACGAGCCCTTCCTGATCATGGAGGGCTACCTGCAACGCACCCCGCGCGGCCGCCTGGCCACCGAGCGGGCCTACCGCCACCTGGGCCGGGTGCCCAGTGCGAAGCCGGGCGGCCTGTTCGAGTAGCCGGGCTGCGGCCTGCGATGGCCCTTACGCCTCGAACGTCCGCCGCGTGCCGCTGTACATCTCGTAGCGCATGAAGCGGCATTCGAGCGCGCCGTTGAACAGCTTGATGCGGGGCTTGGGCGTGAGGTGGACGTGCTTCGCGGCCTCCAGGTTGCTGGTGATCATCCAGGCCGTCCAACCGGCCCAGCGCTGCTTGAGCGTGTCGCCGATCATGGCGTAGAGCGCGTTGATGTCCTCGTCCTTCACCATGCGCTCGCCGTAGGGCGGGTTGAGCAGGAGGATGCCGCCGCCCTCGGGGGGGGCGAGCTGCTGGAAGGGCCGGTTGACCACGCGGATGCGGTCCTTGAGCCCGGCGCTGGCGATGTTGCTCTCGGCCTTGCGGGCCACATGGGGGCTGAGCTCGCCGCCGAGGATGAGGGGCTTGTGGGTGGTGTCGATGGCGGCGAGGGCCTGGGTGCGGACCGCCTGCCAGGTGTCGGCCTGGAAGCCCTTCCAGCGCTCGAAGCCGAAGCGCTTCCGGTGCATGCCGGGCGGGATGCGGCCCGCGATCATGGCGGCCTCGATGAGCAGGGTGCCGCTGCCGCACATGGGGTCCACCAGGTTGCTGCGCCCGTCCCAGCCCGAGAGCAGCACCAGGCCGGCGGCCAGCACCTCGTTGATGGGGGCCAGGTTGGTGTGGTCGCGGTAGCCGCGTTTGTGCAGGGAGCCGCCGCTGCTGTCCAACGACACCAGGCAGTCGTCGCCATGCACGTGGAGGTGGATGCGCAGCGTGGGGTCGTCCAGGTCCACCGAGGGCCGCCGGCCCTGCCGAGCGCGGAAACGGTCCACGATGGCGTCCTTGGCCTTGAGGGCGAGGAACTGCGAGTGGGTGAAGCGGTCGGAGTGGAGCGTGCAGTGCACCGACAGGGTGTCGTCCACGTCCATGTACCGCTCCCACGGCATGGCCTTGATGCCGCGGTAGAGGTCCTCCTCGTTGCGGAGCCCGAAGTCGTGCACGGGCACCAGGATGCGGAGGGCGGTCCGCAAGGTGTAATTCGCCCTGTACATGCAGGCCTCATCGCCGCGGAAGCCCACGGCCCGGTTGTGCTTCTCGATGTCCCGCGCACCGATCGCCTTGAGCTCGGCCACCAGCAGGTCCTCCAGCCCGAACATGGTCTGGGCGGTCATGGGAAAGAGGCCGTCGGACATGGGTGGGCAAAGGTCGGGTGGATCACTTCAGCCTCACGCCTCCAGCCACGCGCTTCGCGCCTATCGCTCTCGGGGTGGCGCCCGTCCGCCTCAGCGTCCTCTGCGCCTCCGCGTGAGCCACCGTCCGCGTGCCGCACGCCTTCGACCTCCAGCCGCTTGCGGCGTATCGCTCCTTCCTCCAGCTTCCGGCCTCTGGCCGTCCGTCCCACCGCACCCTGCATGGGCGCCATCGGACGTCCTCTAACTTGCCCGCATGGACGCCCGAGCTCGTGCCGAGGCCATCAAGCGCAAGGCGTACGAGCTGGGCTTTCTGGCGTGCGGGGTGGCGAAGGCGGGTTTCCTCGACGAGGAAGCGCCCCGGTTGGAGCAATGGCTGCTGCAGGGGAGGCACGGCAGCATGGGCTACATGGAGCGCCACTTCGACCTGCGGCTGGACCCGACGAAGCTGATGCCCGGGGCGCGCAGCGTGATCAGCCTGGCGGTGAACTACTTCAGCCCGCCGCAGCAGCAGGACCCCGACGCACCGAAGTTGAGCACCTACGCCTATGGCCGCGACTACCACAAGGTGGTGAAGCAGCGCCTGAAGCCCTTGATGGCCTACATCGTGGAACACTTCGGTGAGGTGGCGCTGCGCGCCTTCGTGGACAGTGCGCCGGTGTTGGAAAAGGCGTGGGCTGAGCGGGCGGGCGTGGGCTGGCGGGGCAAGCACAGCAACGTGATCCGCCAGGGGGCGGGTAGCTGGTTCTTCCTGTGCGAGCTCATCACGGACCTGGAGCTGGCGCCCGATGCCCCGGCCACGGACCATTGCGGCACCTGCCGGCGCTGCATCGATGCCTGCCCCACGGAGGCCATCACACCCTATGGCGTGGACGGCGCGCGCTGCATCAGCCACCTCACCATCGAGCTGAAGGAGGCGATCCCGGAGGAGTTCACCGGCAAGCTCGCGGGCTGGGCCTTCGGTTGCGACATCTGCCAGCAGGTGTGCCCGTGGAACCGCTTCGCCACGCCCCATGCCGAGCCGCAGTTCGCCCCGCGGCCGGAGGTGATGGCGCTCACGAAGGAGGAGTGGCACGGCCTGACCGAAGTGGTCTTCGACCGCCTGTTCGAAGGCAGTGCGGTGAAACGCACCAAATACGACGGCCTGCGGCGCAACCTGGACTTTCTGCGCCGATCCGGGGACTGAGCCCGAGGGGCCTCAGCTCCGCATGGTGGTCTGGAAGACCTCCAGGATCACATCCTTGTACATGTGCCCGAAGGTGGCCAGGCACCAGGCTTTCAGCACCAGCTGATCGCGCTGGCCGAGCCATCGGCGGGCCTTGATGAGTTCCTTGGTGAACAGCCGGCGGTCAAAGCTGACCTTTTGGAGCACCTGTTTGCTGAGCTCCATCATCTTCCTTCCCTGGTCCATCATCACAAAGCGGTTGATCAGGCGGTCGGTTCGGGGGAACGAGAGCCTGAAGGTAAGTCATCGATCGATCGGAACGGGCCACCCGGTGGCGATCAGTTTTCCACAGGGTGGGGACCCGCCCCGGCCACAAACAACGGGCCATGGCGATCGATCCTTACGCGGGCGGGACGGGCGGGTGGCTCAGGGCTGGAACTTGCGCTCCTCCACCTGCATCACCTCCTTGGTGGCGGCGTCGTACACGTAGGCCACCAGGGCGCAGTTGTCCGGATCGAGCACGGTGCCGGGCAGCGGGTTCGTGTAGGTGAAGGTGAGCGTATCGCCGGCGGCGGCGCTGCCCACGATGGCGGGCACGCCCCAGGTGCCGTTGAGGTTGCCGCGGAGCATGTGGCGGTGCTCATAGTCCGGCACCTCCGGCGGCGTGGCGTTCACGTCGATCTGCCAATCGATGATGTGGTCCTCGGTGAGGGCCACCACCAGGTTGTGGTCGCCCGTGACGGGGCCCAGGAGGGCGAGCTTCACGGTGGTGGAGACCGAACCACCCCCGACGGTGAGGGCGTCGAACCAGAGGTGGAAGGCGGTGCTGTCGCCGATGATGGCGTTGACCGCATCACCCCAGTCGCCATCGCTGATCTGCAGCACGCTGTTGAAGGGGCGGCGGCTGATGAGGCCGGTGGGCAGGAAGGTGATGCCGAAGGCGCTTTCGTACGCGGTGCCTTCGGGGGTGCGGTGATCGCTGTCCAGGATTCCATCGCCCACAGGCGGCAAGGGAGCGGCGAATCCGTTGACGCAGTGCACGGCGATGACGACCAGGTTCTCCCCATGGATGCCCTGAAGGGCGGTGGCCTGAGCAGCGGCGGCCGGGCAGTTGTTGCAACGGTGGCCGGTCATGTCCTCCAGCAGCACCTTGCGCACCACGCCACCACCACCGCTGCCGCCGCCGTCCTGCACGGTCTCGTAGGGCTGTTCCACCTTGTCGCAGGCGGCGAAGGGAAGGGCGAGCAGGAGCGCCAGGGCTTGAAGGGTTCGCGTGGAGCGCATGGTCAGAAGGTGCTGGTGATGGACACGGTGAGGCCGTTGGCGGCGGGCACCTGGCGGCAAACCCCGCCCACGCAGAAGATGCCGGCGCGCTGGCGGCCGTAGTTCACCTGGAAGCGGTTGCCGCCGCGGATGTAGCCCACCGATCCGAGGGGGTAGTGGGTGCGCTCGGCCGGCACCTCCTTGCCGTCCTTGATGAAGGTGCTGCCGAAGGTCTCGTAGTTGTACTGGTCCTGGGCGGCCACGAACCAGTGCGGGCTGAAGGTGAGCTCGGCCACGGCGGTGGCCCAGTTGCCCAGGTCCTGCTTGGTCCACAGGTGCTGCACCTCGAAACGCAGGGAGGTGCGGTCGTTGAAGTTGTGCAGGCCCTCCAGCACCACCATGTCCGCGAAGACGAGCGGTTTGCCGGGCTTGCCCTGGATGACGTCGATGTCGTACTCGAAGTAGAGGTAGGTGAGGGCCAGCTCCC
>JADLBK010000100.1 GCA_020847755.1 Flavobacteriales bacterium
CGGTGGTGGTCCAGTCGTGGGTGTACGTGCCCACCTCCCGCACGGCCTCCTCCAGCACCTCCAGCCGTTTGCCGCTGGCATCGCTGACCTCCAGGCGCGTGCAGCCCGGCGCGGCCACCGTGTAGCGCAGCTGCGTGAGGTCCGCCACCGGGTTGGGCAGGATGAAGAGGTCGGTGCGCAGCGCTTCGCCTGCCCCTGCATGGCCTGCCGAAGCCTTTGGCGAAGGCATGGCTCCTGCCCCTGCCCCTGCTCCTGCCCCTGCCCCTGCCCCTGCTCCTGCTCCTGCTCCTGCCCCTGCCCCTGAACCCATGGAGCGTTGATCCGCATCGCCGTGTGCGGCGCAACACGAAGCGAGGTCTTGTTGCAGCGCACTGATCTGGGCTTGTTGCGCGTCGTTGGCGGACTTCAACTCCTGGACCGCTCCGATGAGATAGGGGATGATGCCGGAGTAGTTCACCGCCTTGAAGGTCACCGCAGGCTCCACCTCCGCCCCGGCCGTATCAAGCACGGCAGGCCGGGTCACCGAACGAACCAGGTGAGGCATGACCTGTTCCACATCCTGGGCAATCAAGCCCGATTGCAGGGTGGAGGGCAGACCCAAGTGGTCAAACATGATGGTGTCGAAGTGGAACATCACCGGCTCCAGTTGCATGGTCGCAGCGAGCGCGTCCGTCACAGCGGCAACATCCGTCTTCAGCGCCTGGTCCGAACTGGCATAAACGCCGCTCGCGTACACGTTCCCCTCGAAGAACCCCGCCCAGGTGTTCGATGCCGCGCACCGGGCCCTTCCCCACACTCCGATGCACGCGTTCGCCACTCCTCCACCCTGGGACCAGGTGCCCTCCTCCTGTGCGTTGCCATAGACGCCGATGTTCTGGTCCGCGATGTGCGGAATGGTCACCGTGGTGTGCGCAAAGAGCCCGTAGTTGGCACGCGCATCCTGCGCCCACCCGCGAAAGGCCAGGTTGACCTCTGCGGCCGGTGTCGGTGAGAACGCATCCACGGCGATGTTCATGCCCTCGTCACCGATCACGTGGGCGAAGATGGCCTTGTCATCACCAAAGGGGTCAGGACTGCTTTCCACCACGTGCAGCTTCCATCGGGGGTTGAGGATGCCGATGCCTACATTATTCGTGTTGTCGGGGCAGCCCGGGTCGGGCACGAGCGACCAGGCCGTGATCACATCGCCCACGCCGTTCACGTCCCAGTCGCAGTCCTGCATCGTACTGATGTCGCGGTATTTGATCACGCCGTACTCCGGTGTGAACGAGTCGTCCACCACCAACACTTTTGTCATCGTATTGGCCGGTGGGTCGGTCGGCAACTGAGTGACACGGATCCGGCCGTTGAGCAAGTGAAGCCGGTCGACCGGGTTGAGGCCGGTTCCCTGAAAGTGGCCCAGGCCGAAGAAGACCTCGTTGCAGGACGTGGCCGGTGTGAAGCGCCCCGCCTCCAACCCATGGATACCAGCGGCCAGGGTGGTGCCCACATTGTCCCGCGTGAAGATGAACCGCAGCTGATCGGGGCCGTCCGGTTCGCCCAACAGGCCGTTGTCCGACCAAGCCAGGGTCAGATGATTCTGATCGTTCGCTTCGGCCTTCAACCCGAGATAGGCCTGGTCCGTTGTGTAGGTGATGTAGGTGCCTTGTTTCATCCAGGGCCGCCATCCACTGTCCTCATTGCTGCCTCCGTCCAGGTGCAACATGGCCTGGGGCTTGTCCACCGGCGTATTCGAGAAGGGTCCGATGCCCACGAAGCCGCTGAGGTCCACACCGGTGTAGCCGTTCACCGTTTGCCCGGTATACGTGGGCGACAGGGTGACTCGCCGGATGGCATCGGTGTACCAGTCGATCGGCTGGTTCAGATCATGCCGTACCATCAGCGGGATGTTGTTGTTCGGCATGGTGTTATCCCAACCCAGGAAATTGGTTGGGGCGAGAGCCACATTGCCGAGCACAGAGGTTTGTCCGATCACCTTACCAGTGATCAGCAGCAGCGCACCCAGGAACAGGTGCTTCAAGAAATTCTTCGTTCTCATGTCCCTTTCGTGTTTGTTGTTCACTGAAAGGACCGGAACGATGCGTTCACTCGGTCAATACGAACTTGTACGATTCCACTTGGCCACGATGCGCCATGCGCAATACGTATGCACCACGTGCAAATGATCCAACCTCCAGTACCCAGTCATCACTCGTGATCAGGCCCTGCCACAACATTCGCCCCACTGCATCCAGCACCTGCGCTTCAGCCCCTGCGCATCGGCCCACGATCAACTGGTCCTTCGCAGGATTGGGGAATAGCACAGGACCTGTTGCCAGCTGTTCGCCCACCCCCTGCCCCAGATCGCAGCCTTCCGGACTGGCCGATACACACACGGCATCCACCAAGGTGTACGCATAAGGATACCAGGGAAACACGGAGTTCGGGTCCGCGAAGTGCAGCGTATCCGTCAAGGCATTGCTGAAGAACTGCCCGATCATCACATACTGGTAGGCGCTGTCCGCCACGAAGCTGCCGCTCACCAAGGTCCAGCCCAGGGTATCCGCCAAGATCTGTGGATAAAGGATGTGCGCTTGGTTCGGTGGCACGGAGTAAGGATCGCCCACGTTCCACGGGGGGATAGCCATTGTGCTGAAGCGCATGCCCACCTTGTCGCTGGCCAACCAGATCTGCGGATACTCAGCATTGCCTCCGAATGCCGCATTCGCCCGGAAACTAGAGTAGTAGGTCTGCCCCACCACCAAGGGCTCCAGCAAAGGCGCCATGATCCATTCACGGTACTCGGCCGAACCATTCTGCCAATAGGTGAGCATACCCGCGCATGAGGCCCCTTCGAAAGGCTCCTGGTAAGTGACGAAATTCATGGGCAAGCCATTGACAGCACCATAAGGCAAGCAGCTTTGCAGGTAGTCGGGTGTTCCGCTGGTACTGTACCAATGGAGCGGGCCCTCTACACCGAAGTCCATGGTGGTGCAGGTATCCGCCTCTTCGAACCCAGAGTTGGGCACCAAGTTCTGGGCAGCAAGGGGCACGGCACATGGTACGAGGCACAACACAAACCCTGCGCAATGCATGGCTGGTATCAAGGACAAGCACCTGCTGCCCGTGGGTGCCATTGTTCGTTCGTATCGCCCGGGAGCATCGTCCCGGTCCTCTTCCGCTCCATTCAAGTCCTTGTCCGTCGCGGGGTGCGGCAAGGCATCCCGAAGATAGGGACCGGTCGGGGGCCGGTGGTCACTGCCGGTGATGCGATCCCGTTGTACCGGGCCAGGTGCCGTCCGACTCGGGGAGACTGCCACGGCGCCCAGCGCACCACCCACCGCACATGCGCCTCGCAGTGACGGTGCGGAGGTGATCGGACCAGAACCGGTCATTTCCAACCCGTCATCGCGACGCTCCCGAAGGGGCGGAAGCGATCTCTTCGAAATAGGAACAGATCCCATTCCCAAGACCTGCCAGCCAAGGCAAACAATGCTCAACCCAACATCCATGCTCTTCAACGTGATGGACCCGAAGTGAGAACACCACCCGCCGTGCCCTCCTGAGCACATGCGCACATGGGCCCATGTGCACATGGATCCCCTCTGCCCGCGCTGCCGCACCTTTGCCCCATGCGCATCGCGGTGAACACCCGCCTGCTGCTCCGCGACAAGCTGGAGGGCATCGGCTGGTTCGCGCACGAGACGCTCTCGCGCATCGTGCGGGCCCACCCCGAGCACCGCTTCATCTTCCTCTTCGACCGCGCCTACGACCGGCGCTTCCTCTACGCGGACAATGTGGAGGCCGTGGTGCAGGGACCGCCCACCCGCCATCCCCTGCTCTACCGACTATGGTTCGACATGCTGCTGCCGCGCACCCTGCGCCGGGTGAAGGCCGATGCCTTCCTTTCGCCCGATGGCTACCTGGCCCTGCGAAGCGCCGTGCCCACGCTGGCGGTGATCCACGACCTGAACTTCGAGCACCATCCCGAGGACCTGCCCAGGGCCTACCGCGGCTTCTACCGCGGCCAGTTCCCGCGCTATGCCCGCCACGCCACGCGCCTGGCCACGGTGAGCGACCATTCGCGGCAGGACATCGTGCGCACGTACGGCATCGCGGCGGACCGCATCGACGTGGTGTACAACGGCGTGGGCGCGGTGTTCCGTCCACTGTCGGCCGCTGAGCAGGAGCAGGCGCGCGAGGCGTTCTGCGGCGGCCACCCCTACCTGATCTGCATCGGCTCGCTGAACCCGCGCAAGAACATCGCGCGGCTGCTGCAGGCCTTCGACCGGCTGGTGGACCGCGGTGCCGGCGAGCTGCGGCTGCTGATCGTGGGTGAGCGCATGTGGTGGGACGGCCGCATGGAAGAGGCCTGGCAGGGCATGTGCCACCGCGACCGCGTGGTCTTCACCGGCCGGCTGGACCAGGAACGGCTGCACCGCGCGCTGGGCGGGGCGCTGGCGCTGGCCTTCGTGAGCTACTTCGAGGGCTTCGGCATCCCGGTGGCCGAGGCCATGCGCTGCGGGGTGCCCGTGGTGGCCGCGCGCGCCACCAGCCTGCCCGAGGTGGCCGGCGACGCGGCGCACTACTGCGACCCCTTCGACGTGGACGACATCGCCCGCGCGCTGCACGAGGTGGTCACCGATGCGGCGGTGCGCGACCGGCTGGGCCGCGCCGGCATCGCCCGCGCCGCACAGTTCACCTGGGAGCGTGCCGCCACGGACCTGTGGGCCTCGTTCGAACGCATGCTGAAGGCCGCGGGACGATGAGCCGCCTGGCCGCACAGCACACCCGCGGCCTGGTGGAGGCCGGCTGCGACGAGGCGGGGCGCGGCTGCCTGGCCGGTCCGGTGGTGGCCGCCGCGGTGATCCTGCCACCACGCGTGCGCATCCCCGGCCTCGACGACAGCAAGAAGCTGAGCGCCGCCCAACGCGAGGCCCTGCGCCCTGTGATCCTGGAAAAGGCCCTGGCCTGGGCCGTGGCCGAGGTGGGCCCCGCCGAGATCGACGCGGTGAACATCCTGCGTGCCTCCTTCCTGGCCATGCACCGCGCGATCGATGCGTTGCAGCAGCGGCCGCAGCACCTGCTGATCGATGGGGACCGCTTCATCCCCTACCCCGGCATCCGCCACACCTGCCTGGTGCAGGGCGACGGGCGCTTCCGCAGCATCGCGGCCGCCAGCATCCTGGCCAAGACGCACCGCGATGCACTGATGGAGGCGCTGCATGCCGCGCATCCCGCCTACGGCTGGGCGGAGAACAAGGGCTACCCCACGGCGGCCCACCGCATGGCCATCGCCGCGCACGGCCCCACCGTGTGGCACCGCCGCAGCTTCGCGCTGCTGCCCGCGCAGGGCGGGCTCTTCTAACACCACCGTGTGCAAACGGCACCAGCAATGGCGCGGAGCGAGGGCCGCATGAGGCCTTGCTTTGTGCGATGCGCCGCGCGGTGATCCTGCTGCTGTTGCTGGGCCTCACCGGCTTCGGGGCCTGGCAGCTGCTGCGCGGCCTCCGACCGGCCGCGCCCACCGCCGACCCCTGGCTGCTGCTCCCCGCCGGCACGCGCGCCGTGCTCGCCCTCCCGGACGCCACCACCGCCTGGGAGCGCTGGTCGCACGGAAGCGTGCTTGGCACGGCGCTGAAGGACCTGCCCACATTGAACGCCCTGGAACGGTTGTCCACCGCACTGGCCCCTGTGCGCGATCGACTGGCCGGCACACCGGTTCTGGCCGCCTGGGGCGATGGCGCCGATGGCACGGGTGAAGTGGTGGTGATCGCCACCCCGGTCCCGGACGCCCGCGAGGCATGGAGGACGCTGCTCGCACAACAGGGCACAGCCGGCGCGCCGGTGGCCCTTGCCGGCGAGGGCATGCCCGAAGGCTGGCACATGCTGGAGCATGGCGGGCTGCTGCTCTTCGGCCCCGACGCCGACCGCTTGCGCGCACTGGCCGCACGCGACGCCCGCGCCACCGCACCGGACAGCCTGCTGCGCGAAGCGCGCGCCACGCTGGGTACGCACGCCACCGCCCACCTCATGCTGCGCACAGGACCGGCCCCGTCCTGGGCCCGATCCACCCCATGGCGCGACCTCTTCCACGCGCTGCCCACGGAAGCCGGCTGGCTGGCCCTCGACCTGGAGCCACGCGCCGAAGGCCTGATCGCCGGGGGCGTGCACGTGCCCGCTGCGATCGATACCCATGGTCCTCCGGTGGACCCCCTGCCCATGCTGCGGGTGCTGCCCGCCCAGGTGCGCTGGTTCGAGCAGCTGAGCCTGCCGGAGGACAGCACCCTCATCAGCTGGCACGACGCCACCGTGGTGAAGGCCCGCGCCACAGGCCCCACCGGACCGCTGCACTGGACCGTGCTGCACGCCGACGACCCGATGGATGCGGCGCTGGCCGTGGGCGACCTGGCCGCAGGCAACGCCCTGCGCCGCGAGCACCGGGGCAAGTTGATGATGCAGGTGGACGGCCTGCGCGAGCTGGCCGCGCTGCCGGGGGACCGCGCTCCGTGGTGCGTGCTGCACGAGAACTGGTGCCTCCTGGCCTCGGACAGCGTGGCCGCCCGGCTGGCCGCGGATGCGCTTGTGGATGGATCGACCCTGGGCAACGACCTGACCGTGGCCGCTGAGCTCGGCGAATTGGCGGCACAGGCGCAACACACCTGGTGGTGCGACATGGGTGCGGGCGGCCTCGCCCTGCATCGCCGGTCCGCCGACAGCCTCGGCATCGCGCCGCCCTGGAGCGAACTGGGCACCCTCTTCGTTCAGCGGATGCGCACCGCCGGTGGCAGGGCCTACCTCAGCATCGCGGTACGCGCCGGCCGCATGCCGGCGAAGAGCGCACCCGAGTTGACCGCAGCAACAGCGGCCGGACCCGCTGCAGGCTCGGGGATCGCCTGGTCGCAGGCGGTGCGCAACCACGTGAACGGCACGCAGGAACTGTTGGTGCAGGACAGCACGGCCCTGCTGAGCCTGCGCACGCCCGGAGGGCGCCTACTGTGGCAGGTTCCCCTCGATGGCCCGCTGCTGGGACCTGTGTCGCAGGTGGACCGCTACCACAACGGCAAGCTCCAGTTGCTGGCGCTGACGGCCCGGACGCTCTACCTCATCGACCGGAACGGACGTGCTGTGGATGGCTTCCCCGTGAAGCTGGCCGCAGAGGCCTCCGCCCCGGTGGCCTGCTATGACTACGATGGCGATGGGCAACTGCGGATCCTCGTGCCCCTGGCCGACGGCCGCGTGCTGAACCTCGGTGCGGATGGACGCCCGGTGACCGGTTGGGCGGCCCCGCAGGCCGCGGCGACCATCACGAGCGCCGTGCATCATCTGCGGGTGCGGGGCAAGGACCACCTGGTCTACGCCGATGCCACGGGCACGCTGCACCACCTGGACCGGCGCGGTGCGCGCCGCAGCACGCCGAAGCTGAAGCTGCCCGCCGGCGCGGAGCTGGTGGCGGTGGTCACCGGAGCGACGGACGCACTGACGGTCGTGTGGCGCACCGCGGAAGAAGCCCTGCAGGAGGCGGCGCTGGACGGGAAGCCCCGACCGCTGGCCGCGAAGGTGATCGCCACCGGGCAGGTGGTGGCCGGCAAGGTGCGGCGGGTGTGGTGGTGCACGGGCGACAGCGTGTTCGTGCGCGACCCGGGCGGCAAGCCGAAGGGAACCGCCGTGCCGGAGGCCATGGAGGCGGCCATGATGCTGCCGGTGCGCGACCGCGTGTGGTGGGCCGTGCGGCGCACGGGAGGCCGCTGGACCGTGATCGACGAGCGCGGGCTCGCGGTGGCCGAGGCGGTGGCGGGTGGCCCGGCACTGCTCACCGACCTGGAACCCGATGGTACGCCCGACCTGGTGGTGCTGCCTGCCGAAGGTCCACCGGAGGTGGTACGGCCCGGCCCGGGAACGATGGATGGTGGCGGCAAGGTCCGCACCCCCTAATTTCGCCCACTTTCCCGGTCCCGGTGAACCGGACCTTGAGCCCCCTTCGTCGTTGGATGCTGCGCACGGTGCTCCGCCGCGAGGTGGTCGCCCTGACGCGCCTGCTGGTGGTGGTGCTCACCATCCTGCTGGCCCTGCTGGAGCTGGGCTACCGCGGCGCGGCGCCCACCAGTGGCATGCGGCAGGAACTGCTCACGGGCCTGATGTTCGCTGCCGGCTTCGTGATGTTCGGGGCCATCCTGCGCACGCTGCTCAAGGGGCAGCGACCACGCAAGGCCGAGATCGCGTGGTTCCTGGTGTGGTGCAGCTTCTTCGCCGCACATCCGATCGGCCTGCCGGTGTGGGAGGGCGTGGGCCTGATGGGCAACCTGATCTTTCTGGGCCTGTTCGTCTTCATCGAGCTCAGCCGCCTGGAGCTGGGCGGCGGTTTCACGCTGAGCCCGGCGCTGCTGTTCACCTTCAGCTTCATCCTGCTGATCACCATCGGCACGGCCCTGTTCATGCTTCCGAATGCGGCCGTTCGTCCGCTCGGCCTCATCGAGGCCCTGTTCACCAGCACCAGCGCCGTGTGCGTCACCGGGCTGTCGGTGTTCGACATCGGCACCACGCTGACGCCAATGGGCCTGTGGATCCTGCTGCTGCTGGTGCAGTTGGGCGGCCTGGGTGTGATGACCTTCACAAGCTTCTTCGCCTTCTTCTTCAAGGGCAGCAACTCGCTGGAGGAGCAGCTCCGCATCCGCGACCTCAGCAACACCACGCTGGGCGGCGCGCGGCGCTTCATCGTGCAGGTCATCCTGTTCACCCTGGCGGTGGAGGCCATCGGGGCCGTGTTCATCTTCCAAGCGCTGCCCGATGACCAGTTCGCCGCCTTCAGCGACCGCCTCTTCTTCGCGGTGTTCCATGCGATCAGCGCCTTCAACAACGCAGGCTTCAGCACCTATACCAACGGGCTCTACGAACCCGTGATGCGCTACAACTACGCGCTGCAATGGGTGGTGGCGCTGATGATCGTGTTCGGCGGCCTGGGCTTCGGCATCATCTTCAACTTCACGAACTACCTGCGCTTCTGGGTGCGGGCGCGGGTGCGCAGGTGGACCCTGGGCGTGCCCTGCGAGCGCTATCCGCGGGTGGTGACGCTCAGCACCAAGCTGGTGCTCTTCACCACGGCGGGCCTGCTGCTGTTCGGCACCATCGCCTTCTGGGTCTTCGAACGCGACAACGCGCTGCGCGAGCATTCCGGCTGGTTCGGACAGCTCACCACCAGCTTCTTCGGCAGCGTCACCCCGCGAACGGCCGGCTTCAACTCGGTGAACTACGGGACGCTCACCGTGCCCACACTGATGATCACCATCCTGCTGATGTACATCGGGGCCAGCCCGGGCAGCACGGGCGGCGGCATCAAGACGAGCACGGCCGCAGTGGCCCTGTTCAACATCTTCAGCACGGGCCGCGGGCGCGAACGGGTCGAGACCGGCGGTCGCGAGATCGGCGTGATGACGGTGCGCCGGGCCTTCGCCACCATCGTGCTCTCGCTCATCTTCCTGGGGGTGTCCATCACGGTGGTGGCCTCGCTGGAAAAGGACCACGGCCTGCTGCCCATCGCCTTCGAGTGCTTCAGCGCCTTCGGCACGGTGGGCCTCACCATGGGCATCACCGCCGAGCTGGACGACGCCGCGCGCGTGGCCCTCACCCTGGTGATGTTCGTCGGCCGTGTCAGCGCCCTCACCCTGCTCATCGGTGTGCTGAAGCAGGTGGAGGTGAGCAACTACCGCTACCCCAAGGAGGACATTCTGATCAACTGAACCCAACGCCCGCGCCGGGCTACGGCGCACAACGGATGAAGATCGCAGTCTTCGGCCTCGGCAACTTCGGCAAGAACCTGGCGGTGAAGCTCACCCAGCTGGGCCACGAGGTGATCGCCATCGACCACACCATGGAGAAGGTGGAGAGCCTCAAGAACGACGTGAGCTTCGCGGTGTGCCTGGAGAGCAACGACCCATTGGCGATGGACACCCTTCCGCTGGACGAGCTCGACGCCGCCGTGGTGGCCATCGGTGAGAACGAGGGCGCCAACATCATGACCACGGCGCTGCTGGTGAACCGGAAGGTGAAGCGCGTGATCAGCCGCGCCATCAACGACCTGCACGAGATGGTGCTCAACTCCATGGGCGTCACCGAGATCGTGCACCCCGAGGAGAAGGCGGCCGAGGGCCTGGCCCGCAAGCTGAACCTGCGGCGCCTGGTGGACCAGTTCGAGCTGCCCGGCGGCTTCATGATCGCCGAGGTGGTGGTGCCCGACCGCTACGTGGGGCAGCCCGTGGGCCAGATCAACGAACTGCGGCAGCGGCGCATCGGCCTGGTCACCGTGTTGCGCAAGGAGAGCGAGAAGGGCTTCCTGGGGCGCCGCTCCATCAAGCTCGGTGCGCTGGGGGTGGTGGACAACGACTTCGCGCCCGAGAAGGGCGACATCCTGGTGCTCTTCGGCACCAAGGAACAGATGGCCGCCTTCACCGGCGAGAACGAGTGAGCCCCGCCCCACCGCCCGACCTGGACCGTCCGGAGCGCATCGACGCCCTGGTGCTGGCCTTCTACGACCGGGTGCGGCCCGATCCGGTGCTCGCCCCGTGGTTCGCCGATGTGGACTGGCCCCATCACACCCCGCGCATCCAGGCTTTCTGGAAGGGACTGCTGCTGGGCGTGCAGGGCTACTCCGGCGAACCCATGAGCGCCCACATCGCGCTGCACCGACGCCTGCCGCTCAGCGGCGCCCAGTTCGACCGCTGGCTGGAGCTGTGGACCGCCACGGTGCGCGAGGGCTACGCCGGGACCAAGGCGGAGGAGGCCATCGCCCGCGCGACGAGCATCGCCGCCGTGATGAAGCACAAGGTGCTCAGCGCTTCGGCTTCCGCAGGGTGAGGCGGGTGCACGGCCGATCGGCCGACGCTGCGTCGTACCCGCGTATGATCCATGTTGTCGGAGGGGAGATCCCAGCGTATCGTGAGTTCCCGGTTGGGCTTCGTTGGCCCAAGCGGCGGTCCCGCGAGGAATAGCGGGCAGCTCGGACCCGCTTCCCTGGGTCCTATGCACCCAAGCCGTGCGATCGAGGGCGCTGGCAGGCTTGGTCGGACGGCTGACATATGTATGGCCATACATATGTTGACCCAAGGCCGTTCACGGCCAGGTTCCACATACTCCCTTGTTCTTGAGCGTGTTATTCGTTTCTAAGGAACGCTCATGGTCGATATCATGACCTTCCAGGAGTGGTGGGGTCCGAGGTCGTCCGACCGACATCGCCGCCGCCAACCGGCGTGCCTTTCAACACACTTGAGACCCGCAACGCAGGAGGTCGGGAAGTATGTATGGCCATACATATGTTCAGAGGCCGTCCAGAAGCTCCGACCTCCTCACCACCGTTCCACCGTCCGGTTCCCCGCATTGACGACTGAGATCTCCGGACCCCTTGTTCCTTCCGTGAACAGTATCTCCGATCGGGGGCACCGCCACTTGACCGCCGTCGCGTCGTGCCGACCCGTTAGCAAGGCTGTCCGAGGGCCATCGCCGCGCATCCTCAGTTCCCGGTGGGCTTCAGCTGCCTTTGCCAGGGGCAGGAGGAGGCCATCGCCCGCGCGACGAGCATCGCCGCCGTGATGAAGCACAAGGTGCTCAGCGTTTAGCCTTCCGCAGGCTGAGGCGGGTGCCCGGCTTCACCGGCGCATCGGGCGCCAGACCGTTGTAGGCCGCCAGCTTGTCCAGCTTGATGGCGTACTGCTGGCTGATGCTCCAGAGCGACTCGCCGGCCATCACCGTATGGGTGGCCGGGTCCTTCACGCTGTTGCGCTTGGGCTGCAGGAAGATCACCTGCCCCTCCTCCAGCGCGGCGCCCTTGGGCAGGTCGTTCCAATGGGCCAGCATGCCGGGGATCTGCCCCAGCTCATCGGCCAGGCGTGCGAAGGTGTCGCCCTTGCGGGCGGTCACCATCTTGATGCGCCCGGCGAACCGTTCCACCGGCCGCGCGGCGCCGATGGTCACCGTCACCTCCTCCCCTTCGCTGCGCCGGGGCGGACGGCCACCCGACGCGTGAGGCGGTGCCGGTCTCGCGGCCTTCGCCGGCCGCTGGCCGCTGTCCAACTTATTCAGTTCATAGCGTTCGATGAGGTCGATGAGCTTCTGCGGGTAGCGCGGATCGGTGGCGTAGCCCGCCTTCTTGAGGCCATGGGCCCAGCCCTTGTAGTCGGTGGGCTTCAGGGTGAACAGGTCGGCGTAGCGCGGCCGCAGCAGGAAGCGGCTGTGGTCCTCGTAGCTGTCCGCCGCATCGCGGTACTTGCGGAAACAATCGTTCTTGCGATCGTCGTCGTGGTACACCTTGCCGCCGCGCCAATCGGGCGTGCACTTGATGCCGAAGTGGTTGTTGGCCTCCCGGGCCAGTTCGCTGTTGCCGTTGCCGCTCTCCAGCAGGCCCTGCGCCAGGGTGATGCTGGCCGGGATGCCGTGCTCCTTCATCTTGGCCACGGCCACCTGCTGCCATTGGGTGATGTACTCCTCGGCGGTGAGGCGGCGCTGCGGCGGCTGGCCTTGGGCCACCGCCGGCAGGACCGGCAGCGCCACGAGCAGCAGGGTTTTCAACAGATCCACGGTCCTCATGGGCCAACGGGGCGGTCCTCGCCAAGGGCCGAAACTACTGGGGCGCGGTGCGGTTGTTCACGATCCATCCACAGGACTGCCCACGGCCGATCGTGAATAGAACGGGGCGGATGATCACGTTCGCATAACCTTGTCCGATCTTCGCGCCATCACGATCGAACAAACTCGCGCATCAGACGTTACAGCACTGGGAAACAAGGGAATGGACGACAGCAGCCCCCAGCCCGAACGGTCAGCGCGCTTGGAGCGGCTCGGCCTGGAGCCCGGTGACTACTACTTCACCGAGGAGGGCTATCTCGTGTTCACCGAGCAGTACCACCGCAAGCGGGGGTATTGTTGCCAGAGCGGCTGCAGGCATTGCCCGTATGGGTTCCATGACAAGCAGGGCAAGGGGAAGGTGGGGTGAGGGTCGTGGGGCGGTCCGCTCCTGAGCGAGAAGCCCCGAACTTCGCCGACCCGCACCGGGATCAGCCATGTCCACCGCCACGACCAGCGACCTCGCCCCCTTCCAGCAGACCATCCGCGAAGGCATCCCCGATGTGCTTCCCCCCGCCCGCCCGCTCGACCCCGGTGTGAGCCACGCGCCCAAGCGCAAGGACATCCTTTCCGCCGAAGAGAAGAAGCTGGCCCTGCGCAACGCCCTGCGGTACTTCCACCCGAAGCACCACGCCACGCTGGCGCCCGAGTTCGCACAGGAACTGCAGGAGCACGGCCGCATCTACATGCACCGGCTGCGCCCCGAGCACCCCATGCACGCGCGGCCCATCGACCACTACCCCGCGAAGAGCCGGCAGGCCGCGGCCATCATGCTGATGATCCAGAACAACCTGGACCCGGCCGTGGCGCAGCATCCGCACGAACTGATCACCTACGGCGGCAACGGCGCGGTGTTCCAGAACTGGGCGCAGTACCGCCTGGTGATGCAGTACCTGAGCGAGATGACCGACGAGCAGACGCTGGTGATGTACAGCGGCCACCCGCTCGGCCTCTTCCCCAGCCACCCTGACGCCCCGCGCGTGGTGGTGACCAACGGGATGATGATCCCCAACTACAGCAAGCCGGATGATTGGGAGCGTTTCAACGCGCTGGGCGTGACGCAGTACGGCCAGATGACCGCCGGCAGCTACATGTACATCGGTCCGCAGGGCATTGTGCATGGCACCACCATCAC
>JADLBK010000101.1 GCA_020847755.1 Flavobacteriales bacterium
AAAGATCGCCACTTCTGTGGATCTGTGGTGATCATCCTGTTGGAATGTGGGGAAGTCCGCGCGTGAGCCTGTGTAGTGGGAAGGGAGTTGTCCACATTTCAATAGGAACTCGCGCGGGGTCAGGTCCAGGAGCGCATCATGAGGCCGCTCGTTGTTGTAGCTCCAGATGAACTCGATGGACAGCTCTCGTAGTTGCTCGAGGTTCTCGAAGAGATAGGCATCCAGCACTTCTTCCCGGTAGGTGCGGTTGAAGCGCTCGATCAGGCCGTTCTGCATGGGACGCCCCTTCTCGATGAAGGTGAGCGCCACGCCGTTGCGTTCGGCCCACAGCTCCATCTCTTGGGCGATGAATTCCGGGCCATTGTCCACCCGCAGCCGCTCAGGTTTGCCACGCCACTCGATCAGCTTGTCCAGTTCACGCGTCACGTACTGAGCGCGAATAGAGGTGTCGATGGTGATGTTCAGTGCCTCGCGGCCGAAGTCGTCGATCACGTTGAAGGTGCGCAGCTTATTGCCGTTCAGCAGCCGGTCGGCCATGAAGTCCATGCTCCAGGTGATGTTCGGGCCGATCGGCAGGCACAGGGGCTCTTTCACCCGATCGGGCACGCGCTTCTTCGTCGGTCGACGCAGGTTGAGCCCTGCCGTCGTGTACAGCCGGTGCAGGCGCTTGTGGTTCACCACGCGGCCATCCTTGCGCACACGGGTGTACACCTTCCAAAAGCCCCAGGTCGGTTTCTTGGTCACCCAGTGGTTCATGTGCTCGATCACATCAATGTCGTCCTTCGGCTTGGGCTCGTAGCGATACACGCTCTGGCTCAAGCATAGCAGCTTGCAGACTCGCCGAACACTGCGCTTGCACTGCGTCTCAAGCCAGTGTGCCATCTCACGCTTCTCGGCGAGCCCTAGGGCTTTTTTCCCAGGATCTCCTTGAGGATGTCGCGGTCCAGGATCGTGTCGGCCAGCTTGAGCTTCAGCTTGGTGTTCTCCTCGCGTAATGCGCGCAGCTCTTTGAGTTCGCTCACGCCCATGCCGCCATACTTGGCCTTCCACTGGTAGAACGTCGGCTGGCTTACGCCGTGCTCCCTGCAGATGTCCGCCACTTTGCGGCCCTGCTCATGCTCGCGCAGCATCGCTACGATCTGCGCTTCCGTCCATTTGCTCTTTCTCATTGTCCCAAAGTTCAGGTTGTTGGTGGGTTTCTACTATCCCACGCACCTGATCTTGGGGGAGCTTACAGTTGGACCGCTGGCGGCAAGGATTTCCAAGCCCGAAACATATGTATGGCCATACATATATTTAATTGGTTGATCTTCAGACAAGTACAACCAATAAGCGCTTCCTCGTTCAATCGACGGAAATGGTAACCGGCTGTCCACAAGAGACTTACCAGCACCTCCTAGGTCGACATATGTATGGCCATACATATGTTCGACTTCCCTTCTCGGCTACCAATATCAGATCATCCGCCTCCCACCAGAATGACCATCGATCTCCAGCCCACCAACACGAAGGCCGATAGCAGCTCACCGGCGATCGACCGAGGTCGCGCCGCGATGCTTCCGGAAGGCCTGGGGAATGGCCCGGACCACATCCAACGCGGTCATGCCGTCAGCTCCCACCTCTTCCGCGGCGATATCCCCGGCCAGACCGTGGGTCCAAACTCCGAGAATGGCGGCGTCCGACGGGGGAAGTCCTTGGGCGAGCAACCCGGTCATCAGGCCGGTCAGGACATCGCCCGATCCCCCCTTGGCCATGCCGACGTTGCCCGTCGCGTTGTAGAGGACACGACCGTCAGGTAGGCAGATGGCCGTGCTCGCGCCCTTGAGCACCACCACCACCCCACGCTGTTGTGCGAAACTTGTGCTCTTGGCGATGCGCTCCCGCGTATCCACAGCAGGTCCGAACAGCCGGTCTGCTTCGCCAGGATGTGGGGTGAGCACGGATCCGTCAGGCAGCAGTTCCAGGAGATCGGGGGAACCCGCCAGAAGGTTCAGGGCATCGGCATCGAGAACCATGGGCATTGACCAGAGGCGGAGCGCGCGCTCCAGCACGTCGGCGGTCGCTTGGTGGTTGCCGATCCCGGGACCGATGCCCACAGCAGACCACCGGCCTGTGGGAAGTGGCCCATCCAGGTGACCGACGTCCCCGTGTTCAACGACCATCGCCTCCGGCACTGCGGCGTGGAGCGCCTGCACGCCCCCCCGAGGAACGGCCGCGGTTACCAGGCCTACACCACTGCGAACGGCCGCGGCGGTGGCCATCACCGCCGCGCCCACGTGACCGGTCGCTCCGGCCATGAGCAACGCGTGACCGAACCTGCCCTTGTGCGCGCTCCGGGCCCTGACGGGCAGAAGGGCTTCAATATCGTGTTGTTCCAGCAGGACGTGATCGCTCTTGCACGAGGCGATGGCCTCTCGGTCCAAGCCGATGTCCACCACACACCATTGTCCGCAATGCCCTGAGAACTCCGGAAGGAGCATGAACGCCTTGGGAACTTGAAAGCTGCACGTCCACTGGGCCTGGACGATCGCGGTCGGGTCGTCAGGCCCCCCCTCTGCGAAGGCACCGGACGGAAGGTCGACCGCGAGAACACGTGTCTTGCACGCATTCAGTGCCTGTACAAGGTGGTGGTAGTGCCCGGAGAGGGGCCTATTGAGCCCGGTGCCGAACAAGGCATCGATCACCAGCTCGCCGGAGCGCAGCGCAGGCAATGATCGGCCGGCACCGAGGAACACCTCCACTCCAACTTCCCTTAGCCGTCTGAGATTAAGGGTATTATCAGCCGTGGATCCGACCGGATCGTAGGGACACAGCACGCGAACTGGCCACTTCCGGCTCGCCAAGTGGCGGGCGATGGCCAGGCCGTCTCCACCATTGTTCCCAGGTCCGCAGAGAACCAGGACGGGTCGTGGCGATGAACCGTGATCCCTGAGCAGCGCCTTCGTGAAGGCGACCGCAGCCCGCTCCATCAGGTCGATGCTCTGCACCGGCTCACGTTCGACCGTAAGTTGATCGACCGACCGTATCTGCTCGGCGGTAAGGACAGGCAGCACGGCAGCAAGGTATCCGAAATGAAGAAGCCCCTGCCATGTGGCAGGGGCTCCCCGTTAGGAAGGCTGGACTCCTTACTGGAAGTAGAAGTTCATGTTGATGGACACACCGTTGTTGTTGGTGTCCACACCGAAGTCGTTCACTTTCGTGCCGCCCTCGATCTCGCCCGGGCCGTTGTCGCCAGCGGCGCGGTCCCAGCTCGTGGTGTTGAAGCCTTTGCTGGCGAGCATCAGGCCCCAGCCGTACTCCGCACCCAGGGACACTTTGGGAGCAACGAACCACTCCACACCGACGAAGGCGTTGAGGCCCACCATCAAGGCACCGCCCTGCTTCTCTTCGGTGATGCGCGAGCCGGTGTTCTCCAGGCTGTTGCCGTACTCAAAGCTCTTCTTCTGTCCGGCGATGCCGAAGTTCAGGTCAGCGCCGTAGACACCCACCACGCGGGTGCTGCCCACACGCTTCTCAAGACCGACACCGATCTGGATGGTGTTTCCGCCCCACTTCGTAGAGTTCTCCACCGTGGCGTTCGGGTCCGTCGAACCCGCATCAGGCACCAAGGTCGTCTCCTTGTGGCTGTAGAAGCCCAAGCGCAGACGGCCACGGAACGCCGTGTTCGCGTTCTTCAGCTTCTTCACACCGATCACGGCACGGGTCACGCTACCGAAAGCGCCCTCGTCGCCACCACCGGCCCAGTTGTACGGGTCCCACGTGCTGGCCGAGATCCAGCTCGGCACGGCGTTACCCGTGGTGCCATTGAACAGATTGCCAGCGTAGCCGATGAACGGGGTGGCGTCAATGGTCAGGCCCCAATCACCATCCTGGGACAGCCAATTCTCACCGCGGGTGCTGGTGATCTCGCCCGTTTGGGCGGTCACTGCCGTAGCGGCGGAGATCGCTGCAGCGAACAGTACAGTCTTTCTCATGACGAACGTTTTGGTTTTACGTGTGCTTCTCGTTGATACTCACGGTCCTTCCGGTCAAAGGTAGGTCCGAGGCGCGGCAAAGCTATTAACAATCGATGCGGATATCAACACTTTTTTGTTGATCCATCGATCCGTTCGTCACCTTGGTCCGCCTCATCACGCGTTCGACCGTAGAATTCGGGGGCGAAGATAGCCTCGGTTCCGACACTACCAAGTTCATGCCGGGAGAACTGTAGTTCGACGACTACTGGCGGTCGGCGAGCATCGGTACGAACCGGAAGTCGCCGTGCTCCTCGCGGCTAAGCGTATCGTCCTCCAGCCGTCGGATCCGGACCATGCGCTGCACCGGGCCCTCCCCCACGGGAATGACCAGGGAACCGCCGATGCGCAGCTGTTCCACCAGCGGCTCTGGAACGAACGGAGCACCACAAGTGACCAGGATGCGATCGTACGGTGCGTAGGTCGGAAGACCTTGGAACCCGTCGCCGTGGTAAAGAGCGGCCCGGTAGCCCATGGATCCCAAGCGCGCTCGGGTCGTCAGGAACAGGGGCCGGTGCCGCTCCACGCTCCACACCTTCGCCCCCATGGCCGCAAGCACGGCGGTCTGGTATCCGCTTCCGGTGCCCACCTCCAACACACGATCGCCGCGCCGCACCTCCAGCAGTTGGGTCTGGAATGCCACGGTATACGGCTGCGAGATGGTCTGGCCGCACCCGATGGGGAACGCCTTGTCCTCATAAGCATGGAGCCGTAAGGCACTGTCCTCGAAGAACAGGTGCCTGGGGACCAGTCCGATGGCGTCGAGGACAGCCGGAGCATGGATGCCCTTGGTCCGCAGTTCCTGCACCAACTTCCGCCGGGCCCCTTGGGACCTGTAATCATCACTCCGCACGGTCATCGTTGCAAAAGTAGCAGGCCCTCCACCGGGCAGGGGCCTATTTTCGCGCCGCTTTCAACAACCATCATGTCGGAGAACCGCTTGCGCATAGGGATCCTTGGAGCCGGCCACCTGGGTCGCATCCACCTTCAGCAGGCTTTGACGGTGGAGGGATTGGAGGTGGTGGGGTTCCATGACCCGGACCCGGCCAAGTGCGCTGGTGTGAGCGAGGAGTTCGGCATCCCCGCCCTCGGTTCAGTGGAGGCCGTCATCGAAGCGGCGCAGCTCGTGGACGTGGTGACCCCGACCTTGAGCCATCATGCCTGCGCCATGCAGGCCATGGCCAGGGGTCGCCACGTGTTCATCGAAAAGCCCTTGGCGAATACGGTGGCCGAGGGTCGCGAGCTTGTGCGCATGGCGGAGGCCTCAGGCCTCTGTGTTCAGGTGGGGCACGTCGAGCGCTTCAATCCGGCGTTCCAGGCCGCTGTGCCCAGCCTGAAGGACCCGCTCTTCATCGAGGGCCACCGCCTCGCCCAATTCAACCCCAGAGGAACGGATGTGCCGGTGATCCTCGATCTCATGGTCCACGACCTTGATCTGGTGTTGAGCACGGTGCGGTCCACCGTCACCGCCGTTCATGCCAGTGGGGTGGCCGTGGTGAGCGATTCACCGGACATCGCCAATGCGCGCATTGAGTTCGCCAACGGATGCGTGGCCAACCTCACGGCCAGTCGCATCAGCTTGAAGAACATGCGGAAGATGCGCTTCTTCCAACGGGACGCATACATCTCCGTGGACATGCTGACCAAAGAGACGGAGATCGTGCGGATGGAGGCGGTGGTCGGGGACCCGGATCCCTTCGCGATCACGCTCGACCTTGGCGGCGACAAGGGCAAGCGAGCGATCCAGTTCGAGAAGCCCGAGGTGCCTGCGATCAACGCCATTCGCGAAGAGCTCCGATCGTTCACCTCTGCGGTCCGTGCTGGTTCAGCCCCATACGTCACCATCCAGGACGGTTTCGCCGCCTTGGAGCTGGCGCACCGGATCCTGGAGCGGATGCACGAGAACCTGCAGCGGGTAGCACCCGGCGACCGCATACCAACGCCGCCCACCCCCACGTTATGAACCATCGGTCCATGCGTTCATCCACCCTTTTCGGATCGGCCGCCTTGGTGCTCCTGTGCGCCTGCACGAAGGGCGACAAGGAAGCCTCCTATCTCCAACTGGGCACGGTCTCGGTGGAGGTCGATCCATTGACCGAGGGGACCGGATCGCACCGCATCACCGACCTGTGGGTGTTCGCGGAGGATGAAGCCCTCGGGGTCTGGGAGTCTGGTTCCCGTCTGCCGGTGCTGCGGGAAGGCGAGGTCACGATCAAGCTCATTGCGGGGATCCCCAGGAACGGCATGCGCGACGACCGCATCCAGTACCCGTTCTATGCCACCTGGTCGGGTACGGTGGATCTCCGGGACGGCGCCACCGTCCGGATCGACCCGACGTTCAACTACTTCACCGGCAACATCTATTGGAACGAGGGCTTCGAGGACCCCGGGTTCAAGTTCACACGCAGCGCGGACAGCGACACCACGATGCTGCTGGTGAACGACCCGGACCTGGTGCTCACCGGGAACGGAGCGGGACGGATCCACGTGGACCCGGACCGGCCCTATGTGCGGATGGTGAGCAGCGATGCGTTCACCCCGAACGGAGCCGTGTTCCTGGAGCTCGACCGGCGCAGCGATCACCGGTTCCTCATCGGTGGCCTGATGGACCCCACCGGAGGAGGAAGCACCATCGACCTGCCCTACCTGTTCGTGGCCCCCACCCTGCGCGATGACGGCGGCATGCCCTGGTCCAAGATCTACGTGGACCTGAGCAGCCTGTTCAACGCACCGGGTCTCACCAACAAGCGGTTCTACATCGAGGTGCAGCTCGTGGACGGCGCCACGAGCGGGACCATCCTCCTGGACGACATCAAGCTCGTGCACCGCTGACCCATTGGTATGGACCGTCGCGCGCAGGTCATCCGCTACGTGCTCTCTGACATCCTGTCGGCCGCCACCGCCTGGACCCTGTTCTACCTCTACCGCAAAACGGTGCTGGAGCCGTTGACCTTCGGGTATCCGATACCGGTACAACTGGACCGCAACTACCTGACCGGACTGGTGGTCATCCCCTTGTTCTGGCTGGGCCTGTACACCATGATCGGAGGCTATTCGGACATCTTCCGTCGCTATCGCACCAAGGAACTGGGGCAGACCCTGCTGATCAGCGTGATCGGGGTGGTCGTGATCTTCTTCGCCTTGCTCCTGGACGACGAGGTACCGGACGGCACCTACCTCTGGCGCTCCTTCCTGGTGCTGTTCGGCCTTCATTTCGGGCTCACGTTCCTCCCCCGCTTCCTGCTGACCAGCCGCACGGTGCGCATGGTGCACGACCGGCGGATCGGGTTCAACACCGTGCTGGTGGGCGGCAATGAACGGGCGGTGGCCATCCATCAGGAGATCGAGGGCATGCGCAAGAGCCCGGGCAACCGCTTCGTGGGCTTCGTCAGTGTGAACGGTGGCGATCAGCACCTTGGCACCACAGGTCTTGTGCGGTTGGGGAAATGGACGGACCTCCGCCGCGTGATCGACCAGAACAAGGTGGAGGAGGTTATCATCGCCGTGGAGAGCAGCGAGCACGAGCACATCAGTCGCATCATCAACGAGCTGGAGGGCACCAACGTGCGGATCAAAGTGATCCCCGATATGTACGACATCATGGCCGGGAGCGTGAAGATGACCAGCATTTTCGGTGCGCCGCTCATCGAGGTGAACCCACAGATCATGCCGGCCTGGCAGTTCGCCCTGAAGCGGCTGGTCGACCTTGTCTTCAGCGGGGTGGCGCTGATCCTGCTCTCTCCGGTGCTCTTGGTCATTGCCGCACTGGTGCGCGCCTCAGGCCCGGGCCCCATCTTCTTCCGGCAGGAGCGCATCGGACGGTTCGGCAAGCCGTTCCGCATCATCAAGTTCCGCAGCATGGTGGCCGAGGCCGAGCAGGCCGGTCCGCAGCTCAGCAGCTCCACCGACCCGCGCATCACCCCCATCGGGCGCTTCCTGCGCCGCACCCGGCTGGACGAGCTGCCCCAGTTCTGGAACGTGCTGAAGGGCGACATGAGCCTGGTGGGGCCGCGCCCCGAACGCCAGTACTTCATCGACCGCATCATGGAAGTGGCACCACACTACCGCCACCTGCACAAGGTGCGCCCGGGCATCACCAGCTGGGGGCAGGTGAAGTTCGGCTATGCCGAGAACGTGGAACAGATGGTGCGCCGCCTCAAGTACGACATCCTCTACATCGAGAACATGAGCCTGGCCGTGGACCTCAAGATCCTCGCCTACACGGTCATCATCATGTTGAAGGGCGACGGCAAGTAGGGCGTGGATCGTCCGGACCCGTCCGCGCACCTTATTTTCACACCCTTTCCATGAAGAAGATCTCCGTCATCGGTGCCGGCCAGATGGGCAATGGCATCGCCCACGTGTTCGCCCAGGGCGGGCACGAGGTCACCCTCATCGACATCGCCCAGGACCGGCTGGACAAGGCCGTGGCCACGATCGCGCGCAACCTGGACCGCCAGGTGGCCAAGGGCGCCCTCACCGAGGAGGTGAAGCAGGCGGCGTTGGCCCGCATCGTCACCAGCACCGACATGGCCGCGGGCGTGAAGGCCGCCGACCTGGTGGTGGAGGCCGCCACGGAGAACGTGGACCTCAAGCTGAAGATCTTCCGCGACATCGATGCGTACGCCCCCAAGGGTTGCATCCTCGCCACCAACACCAGCAGCATCAGCATCACGCGCATCGCCGCCGCCACGCAGCGCCCGGCCGATGTGATCGGCATGCACTTCATGAACCCCGTGCCCGTGATGAAGCTGGTGGAGGTGATCCGCGGCTACACCACCACCGACACCGTCACCACGGCGATCATGGACCTGAGCACCGCGATCGGCAAGGTGCCCGTGGAGGTGAACGACTACGCCGGCTTCGTCAGCAACCGCATCCTGATGCCCATGATCAACGAGGCCATCGAGACGCTTTTCCAGGGCGTGGGCGGCGTGGCCGAGATCGACACCGTGATGAAACTTGGCATGGCGCACCCCATGGGCCCATTGCAGCTGGCCGACTTCATCGGGCTCGACACCTGCCTGGCGATCCTGCGCGTGCTGCACGAGGGCTTCGGCAACCCCAAGTACGCCCCCTGCCCCCTGCTCGTGCAGATGGTGACCGCCGGCAAGCTCGGCGTGAAGAGCGGCGAGGGCTTCTACCAGTACACCCCCGGCAGCAAGGACCTCGTGGTGGCTCCTGCCTTCGCGAAGTGAACCACCGCGAGGCCACCGCGGCCGACATCCCCGTGATCCAGGCCATCGCGCACGCGGCCTGGCCGGTGGCCTACACGGGCATCATCAGCCCGGCGCAGATCGCCTACATGCTCGACCGCATGTACGGCACCCCCGCGCTGCAGGAACAGTTCGGGCCGAAGAGGCATCGCTTCCTGATCGCGGAGCAGGATGGTGCGCCCGTCGGCTTCGCCGGCTTTGAGCATCGGTACGCGCCCGGCCGGTCACGGTTGCACAAGCTGTACGTGCTGCCCGCAATGAAGGGCACCGGCGTGGGTCATGCCCTGTTGGAAGCAGTGCTTTCGGAGGCCCTGAAGGCCGGGGACACCGCCGTGGAGCTCAACGTGAACAAGCAGAACCCTGCGAAGGACTTCTACACCCGGCATGGCTTCACCATTGAACGTGACGAGGTGCTGGACATCGGCGGCGGCTTCGTGATGGACGACCACGTGATGGTGCGCCGGTCCGGTCCGTGATGAGCCCCGGTACGGGACGACCGGTCAGTGCACCAGGTCAGAGGCCGTCAGGCCGTACCGCTTGAACAGCCGGGCCTTTCGTTTCTCCAGCCGTGCGGTGGCCTTCGGGGTGCGTGCCTCACGCGCGGCCACGACCAGCTCACCGGCCTGGATGCGATGCACCACCTGTTCGATCAGGGCGTCCTCACCGAGCGGGTCATAATCGTCCTTCAGGTCGTTGCCGAAGAGCTTCGCCACCCCCTGCCAGATGAAGGCCTGAAAGCTCCCCCGCAACTGCCTCACCAGATCGTAGCCCGTGCTGCCGGTCTCTCTGTCGATGAGCTTGATGAGAATGCCCCCTTGCGTGATGGTGAGGTCGGTGATCTCCGCCTCGAACTCCGCCCGCAGCTCGGCCTCGGCCAGTTTCATGTACAGATCACGGTCCCGGTCGCTCTTCAGCGAAGATGCCTCGTAGCCATACTGCTCCAGCAGTTGGGCGCTGACGCGTGCGTAAGGATAGACCTTCACCACGTTGCGCACCAACCGGTCGTAGCGCGCGGCCTGTCGTCGCGCTTTCGCGCTGGTGAACCCTTCAACACGTTTCTCGGGCAGCAGGATGGTGGGCACGGTATCCCCGTCCTCCACCCGAAGGGTGATGAACGGGAACGGGGAGCCCTCCTGAGCGGCCAGGTCCGACCACCCGGTCAACAGGAAAAGGGCGAACGCGATGGATCGGGCCATGGGACCCCCGATGGGGACGACGGAACAACGCAAAGGTGGGGCCGTTCTTGCCCGTTGTACCCGCTTAGCGCCTGCGAAGTTTCCACAGGGACGGCCCTTGGGCGACGGCTGGTGCCGCCATGGCGGGCCCGGAGCGGCCTTCCAGGATCCCAGCGGCAATGGCCGCAGCGGCCTGTTCCTCCACCGGATCGGAGCCATCCAGCACCTCGGGCCGGAAATGGTCGCGCACGAAGTGCGTGTCATAGGCCCCCTTGCGAAAGGCCTCGTGCCCCATGGTGAAGCGGCAGAACGGCAGCGTGGTCTCCACCCCGCCGATGGCATAGTCGTCGATGGCGCGCTCCATGCGGGCGATGGCCTCCTCGCGCGTGGCCCCGTGGGTGATGAGCTTGGCGATCATGGGGTCGTAGTGGATGGGGATGGTCATCCCCTCCTCGAAGCCGTCGTCCACGCGCACCCCGGGTCCCTGGGGCGGGCGGTAGGTGGTGAGCGTGCCGATGTCGGGCAGGAAGTTGTTGGCCGGGTCCTCGGCGTACACCCGGATCTCGATCGCGTGGCCGTTGATGGCGAGGTCGCTCTGCGCGAAGGGCAGCTTCTCCCCTTCGGCCACGCGGATCTGCAGCTTCACCAGGTCGAGGCCGGTGATCATCTCGGTGACGGGATGCTCCACCTGGAGGCGGGTGTTCATCTCCATGAAGTAGAAGTTGCGCTGCTCGTCGAGCAGGAACTCCACGGTGCCGGCGCCCACGTAATCCACGCTCTTCGCCACGGCCACCGCGGCCTCGCCCATGCGCTTGCGCAGCTCGGGGGTGAGCACGGCGCTGGGGGCCTCCTCCACCACCTTCTGGTGGCGGCGCTGCACGCTGCATTCGCGCTCGAACAGGTAGCACACGTTGCCGTGGGTGTCGGCCATCACCTGCACCTCGATGTGGCGCGGGCCGGCCACGTACTTCTCGATGAACACACTGCCATCGCCGAAGGCGTTCTGCGCCTCGCTGATGGCGCGCTCCAGGCTCTCCTTGAGCTCGGGCTCGGCGTTCACCACGCGCATGCCCTTGCCGCCCCCACCGGCCGCCGCCTTGATCAGGATCGGGAAGGTGATGGTCCTGGCCACCTTCATGGCCTCCTCCAGCCCGCTCACGGCGCCCTCGGTACCGGGCACCAACGGCACGCCGAAGGCCTTCACGGCCTCCTTGGCGGCGAGCTTGTCGCCCATCACCTTCATGGCGTGGGGCGTGGGTCCCACGAAGATCACGCCCGCCTTCTCCAGCGCCTGGGCGAAGGCCCCGTTCTCGCTGAGGAAGCCGTAGCCGGGGTGCACGGCGTCGACCTGGAGGTCCATGCAGACCTGCACCAGCTTGTCGATCACCAGGTAGCTCTCCTTGCTGGGTGCCGGGCCGATGCACACGGCCTCGTCGGCGAAGCGCACGAAGGGCGCGTGGCGGTCGGCTTCGGAGTACACGGCCACGGTGGAAATACCCATTTCACGGGCGCTGCGCATCACGCGGAGGGCGATCTCGCCCCGGTTGGCGACGAGCAGCTTCTTGATCTTCTTCTTGGCCATGTTCGTTGCCCCTGGATCGGAGACGGCGAAGATGCGAAGGCTTGGCCTGATGTTTGGCACCTTCGGGCCGTGCGCAACCTGCTCCTTCCGATCCTGATCGTCGCGCTCGCCCACGGCCTGCATGCCCAAGGCCGCGTGCGCACCATCGAGACCGACAGCGGGCGGGTCGTGCAGCACTACTTCACCACCGGCCAGCTGAGCACCGTGGAGTGGACGGACAAGGACGGCCGCTTCGGCCGCAGCCGGGCCTTCAAGCGCGACGGCACCGTGATCGTGGACCACCACACCCGCCGGATCGCCGGGCACGCCTCGGTGCATTTCAGCTACCACCCCAACGGCGCGGTGAGCCGGTCCGAGTTCAGCGATGCACCCGATGCGGGGATCCAGTGGTACCGGAGCACGACCACCTTCGACGACCAGGGGAACCGAACGGGCTTCAGCGAACAGGGGCACGATGATCGGCACGTGATCCCTCACCCGGGCACCACCTTCACGCAACCGGAGGAGCCCGTCAACCCCACGCCGGTGCCCGTCCGCGAGCCCGAGGTGGCGCCCTGCCAGAAGCTGTTCGTGAACGAAGTGTTCGTGGTGAACGCCACGCGGCACGCGGCCAGGGTGCGGGTGCGCGTCACGAACCCTTCCCCGACGCTGGGCCCCGCCGAGCATACCCTGGCACCTGGCGACACGGTGCGCCTCGGCACCTACACCATCGGTGAGACCTTCGAAGGACCGGAGAACCACCTTGCCTTGGAGGCCATGCGGGTGGTGCGGAACCGCAAGCGTCCCGCGGCATCAGGCGAACTGCGCACGAACGAGGCCCAGGTGAGCCCGGAGCACCGTCGCTACTACATGGTGCTGTCCGGCTGGCGACCACCCCGTCGCGAACGGTAGGCTCACTCGCCGTCCATCCCCTCCCAGAACCGGGAGAGCTGGGTGATCAGCAGGTCGAGGTCCACCTCCTCGAAGGGATGGCGGGTGCGGGGCAGCACCATCACCCCGGCATCCTTCAGCTTGCGGGCGGTGAGCAGCGTATCCTCTGGAACGGCCGTGGTGTCGCGGTCGCCCACGATCAGCAGCACCGGGCATTCGATGGCGGCCAGCACCTCGTCGGTGAGCAGGGGCTGCGCGGCCAGGCCGGTCATGAGGTCGGCAGTGCGCTTCACGAGCTCCTTCCAGCGCTCGGGGCCGTGCGCCGCCGCCAGCCCCATGGCGAACTCGGGCACCTTTTCCTCCATCACCGCGGGGTCGAGCTTCTTCAGCTCCTTCTGCAGGCCTTCGGGCGTCCACACCAGCTTGGTGCCGAGGGTGGTGACGGAGGCCACGCGGCCGGGGTTGCGGGCCGCCCAGAGGAGCGCCGCGTAGCCCCCCATGCTGTAGCCGAAGATGTGCACAGCGCTATCCACCTTCTCCAGGGCGGTGTCGATATCGTGCAGGAACCGATCGAAGGAGAGCCCGTCCTCGGGCAGCTCATCCTCTCCATGACCGGTGAAGGTGAGGCTGCGGCAATGGGCATGATCCAGGCCATCGGCCAGGAAAGCGAGCTGGCGCTTGGTACCGAGCGCACCGTGCAGCAGGAGGATGTTCATGGGCGGCGCGAAGATGAGGCATCGGCCCGTGGTGTGAGCTGGATATCTTGAGCCCGTGAGCCAGATGCCACCGCTGATCCAGGACCTGGGCCTTATACTGTCCGTGGCGGCGGTGACCACCTTGGTGTTCAAGCGCATCCGCCAGCCCTTGGTGCTGGGCTACATCGTGGCGGGCTTTCTGGTCAGCCCCCATGTGAAGTTCATGCCCACGGTGACGGACGAGGTGAACATCCGGACCTGGTCGGAGATCGGCGTCATTTTCCTGCTCTTCGGGCTGGGGCTGGAGTTCAGTTTCAAGAAGCTCGTGCAAGTGGGCGGTGCAGCCGCGGTCACTGCCATCACCACCGTGCTGTTCATGCTGGGTGCCGGCTATGCCACCGGGCAGCTGCTGGGCTGGAGCGGCATGGACAGCGTGTTCCTCGGCGGCATCCTCTCGATCAGCTCCACCACGATCATCGTGCGGGCCTTCGACGAACTGGGGTTGAAGACACGGGGCTTCGCCAGGCTCGTGGTGGGGGCGCTGGTCATCGAGGACCTGGTGGCGATCGTGCTTCTGGTGCTCCTCAGCACCGTGGCCGTGGGACGCCAGTTCGAGGGCACCGCATTGGTCCTTGAGATGAGCAAACTGGCGCTTTTCCTGGCCCTTTGGTCCGGTGGCGGCATCTTCCTCATTCCCACCTTCTTCGCCCGCACACGCCGCCTGATGAACGACGAGACCCTTCTGGTGGTGACCATCGCGCTCTGCCTGGCGATGGCGAGCCTGGCGGTGATGGCAGGCTTCGGGGCTGCGCTCGGTGCCTTCATCATGGGTTCGGTGTTGGCCGAGACCCTGCTCGCCGAGCGCATCGAACACCTCACCCGGCCCGTGAAGGACCTGTTCGGGGCCATCTTCTTCGTCTCGGTGGGCATGCTGCTGGACCCGCAGGTGCTGCGCGAAGAATGGGGCCCGGTGTTGCTGATCAGCCTGGTGACGGTACTGGGGCAGCCTCTTAGCAGCGGTGCGGGCGCCCTGCTCGCCGGCCAGCCATTGAAGCGCGCCGTGCAGGCGGGCATGAGCCTGTCGCAGATCGGCGAGTTCTCCTTCATCATCGCCACGCTCGGGCTCACCCTGGGCGTCACCAGCCCCAAGCTGTACCCCATCGCCGTGGCCGTCTCCGTGCTCACCACCTTCGTGACACCATACATGATCCGTGGCTCCGAGGGCATGGCGGTGTGGCTCACGAGGACTCTTCCCCCGCAGTGGGTGGCGGCACTGGATCGGTACAGCCAACAGACCGACCAGGTGCGGGTGACGAGCGACTGGCGCAAACTGCTGCAGGCCTATGGGCTCAACGTGGGCGTGCTCGCCGTGCTGGGCGTGTCGGTGATCCTGATCGGCGAGCGCCAGCTGCTGCCCTGGTCCACGGCCCGGATGGGCGCCCGGACCGGTGCGCTCGTGGCCGGCCTGCTCACCCTGGCGGTGCTGCTCCCCGTGGTGTGGGCCATGACCTTCCGGCGGATCCAGCGCGCGGCCTACCGGCACCTGTGGCTCAACCGGCGTGCGTTGCGGGGTCCTCTCGTCATGATCGAAGCGGGGCGCATCGTGGCGGCGGTGGTGCTGTTGTCCCTGCTGGTGAACCGGTTCTTCGGTGCCGGCCCGGGCCTTTTGGCGGCCGTGTTGCTGCTGGCCCTGGCGGTGGTGCTCTTCCGGCGCGGCATGCAGGCCTTCTACCAGCGCCTCGAAAGGCACTTCCTGTTCAACTTCCAACAACGCGAACGGCGCCGCGAACGCCCCGAATTGGCGCCTTGGGACCTCCACCTGGCCGAAGTGCAGGTCCCCCTCACCGCGGCAGCGGTGGGCCGCACCCTCCACGAGCTCTCACTGCGTGAGCGGCATGGCGTGAACATCGCCCTGATCGAGCGTGGGGAACGGACCATCCAGGTGCCCGGGCGGGAGGAACGGTTGATGCCAGGCGACAACCTGGTGCTCATCGGCACCGACGAGCAGTTGGCCGCGGCCAGTGCCACGCTGAACGAGAGCCCGCCCGAGAGCGGCGCCCCCACGCCGGAGCGGTGCGAGATGAAGCTCATGAAGTACAGGGTGCTGCCGCGCTCACCACTGATCGGCCGCACCATCCGCAGCAGTGGCATCCGCGAGGAAGGCAGTGCCTTGGTCACCGGCCTGGAACGCGACGCGCAGCGCATCCCCAATCCCGACGGGGCCATGGTGCTGCAGCAGGACGACCTGCTCTGGCTGGCGGGCGATGCGGACAGGCTGCGCGCCTTCATGCACAACGGCAAGGCCTTACGGGAATAAGGACCAGCCGCCCACATGGATATCCCGCTGGGGCGGGACAGGTCGTGCGCATGGGTCCATGCGATCGGCCGGATGCCGGAGAGCCGGCTCAGGCCAGCACCTCCTTCACGCGGTCCGCAGCTTCCTGCAGGGCCACGGCGCTCAGCACCTTCAAGCCGCTGGCGTCGATCAGCTTCTTGGCCTCCTCGGCGTTGGTGCCTTGCAGGCGCACGATGATCGGCACCTTGATGTCGCCGATGTTCCTGTAGGCGTCCACCACGCCCTGCGCCACACGGTCGCAGCGCACGATGCCGCCGAAGATGTTCACCAGGATCGCCTTCACGCGCTCGTCCTTCAGGATGATGCGGAAGGCCTTCTCCACGCGCGCCGCGTCGGCGGTGCCGCCGACGTCAAGGAAGTTGGCGGGCTCGCCACCGCTGAGCTTGATGATGTCCATGGTGGCCATGGCCAGGCCGGCGCCGTTCACCATGCAGCCCACGTTGCCGTCGAGCCGCACGTAGTTGAGCCCTGCTTCACCGGCCTCCACCTCGATGGGGTCCTCCTCGGTCTTGTCGCGCATGTCGGCGTACTCCGGGTGGCGGTACAGGCCGTTGCCGTCCAGGCGCACCTTGGCGTCCACCGCGGCGATGCGGTCATCGCTCATCTTCAGCACCGGGTTGATCTCGAACATGGCGGCGTCGCAGCCCTCGTAGGCCTTGTACAGTGCGGCCACGAACTTCACCATCTCCTTCTTCGCCGTGCCGGTGAGGCCCAGGTTGGTGGCGATCTTGTTGCACTGGAAGGGGCGCAGGCCGACCCGGGGATCCACGCTCTCCTTGAAGATCTTGTCGGGGGTGTGCTCGGCCACCTCCTCGATGTCCATGCCACCCTCGGTGCTGTACATGATGATGTTGCGGCCGCTGGCGCGGTCGAGCAGCACGCTCATGTAGAACTCCTTGATGGGGCTGGGGCCTGGGCCGTACCTGTCCTCGGCGAGGAGCACCTTGTGCACCTTCGGGCCCTGGGGGGGGGTCTGGGGCGTCTTCAGCATCATGCCGATGAGGGCCTCGGCCTTCTCGCGTACCTCGTCGGTGCTCTTGGCCAGCTTCACGCCACCGCCCTTGCCTCGGCCGCCCGCATGGATCTGGGCCTTCACCACCCAGAACTTCGTTCCGGTCTCCTGGCTGAGGCGCTTGGCCGCCTCCACCGCCTCGTCGGCATTATAGGCCACGATGCCGCGCTGGACTGTGACGCCGTATTGCTGGAGGATCTGCTTGCCTTGGTACTCGTGGAGGTTCATGGTGCGGGCGTTGGCGGGGCGAAAGTAAACCCCGCTCCGGAATGCTTCCTTTGGGGCGATGATCGACGCCCGCTCCATCCGCAAACGCTTCGGCCCCCTGGAGGTGCTGAAGGGGGTGGACCTGCACGTGGCCCGGGGCGAGGTGGTAAGCATCGTGGGCGCCAGCGGCGCGGGCAAGACCACCCTGCTGCAGATCCTGGGCACCCTGGAGCGGCCCGACAGCGGCACGCTGACGATCGGTGGTGAGGAGGTGACCAAGCTGGGCAGCAGGGCCCTCAGCGCCTTCCGCAACCGGCACATCGGCTTCGTGTTCCAGTTCCACCACCTGCTGCCGGAGTTCACCGCGCTGGAGAACGTGCTGATGCCGGGGCTGATCGCCGGGCGCGGCATGGCCGACTGTGAGCCGCGCGCCAAGGAGCTGCTGGACCGCCTGAACATCGGCGCCCGTGCCCGGCACAAGCCCTCGCAGCTCAGCGGTGGCGAGCAGCAGCGCGTGGCCGTGGCCCGGGCGCTCTTCAACAGTCCCGGCGTGGTGCTGGCCGACGAGCCCAGCGGCAACCTCGACAGCGCCCATGCCCGCGAGCTGCACCAGCTCTTCTTCGAGCTGCGCAAGGAGCTCGGGCAGACCTTCGTGATCGTGACGCACAACGAGGAACTGGCCGATATGGCCGACCGGAAGCTGGTGATACGGGACGGTGTGATCTGAAGGGAACGAACGCAAGATCATGCTTTTCAATTCGTTCGATTACGCACTTTTCCTACCGTTGGTCCTGGCGATCTACTGGGGTCTGACATCCAAGTCGCTCAAGGCCCAGAACCTGATGTTGCTGGGGGCCAGCTACATGTTCTATGGAGCATGGGATCCTCGCTTTCTCCTTCTGCTCGGTTTCTCCACCTATCTTGACTATTTCACAGGACTTCGGATACATAAGGCCAAGAGCCAGAATACCCGCCGCAAATGGCTGTATGCGAGTGTTATCATCAATCTTGGTTTTCTAGGAACGTTCAAGTATTACAATTTCTTCGCAAGTTCGATGGGCGAATTATTGGCCCACATGGGTCTGCCATGCGAACCATCGCTTTTGGAGGTGGCATTGCCAGTGGGCATCAGCTTTTACACGTTCCACGGACTTTCCTACGTGTTCGACATCTACCGTGGTCGCAGCGAACCGCGGACCAACTTCGTCAACTACGCGCTGTTCGTGAGTTTCTTCCCCCTGCTGGTCGCAGGACCGATCGAGCGGGCGACCCACCTGCTGCCGCAACTGGAACGCCCCCGGAGATTCGATGCACAAATGGCGGTGGACGGCCTGCGACAGATCCTCTGGGGCCTGTTCAAGAAGATCGTCATCGCCGACAACTGCGCGGTCCATGCCAATGCGATCTTCGACCAACACGACAAGTTCTCCGGGGTAACGCTCCTATTGGGCGCCTTCTTCTTCGCCATTCAGATCTACGGGGATTTCTCGGGGTACTCGGACATCGCCCTCGGATCGGCCAGGCTCATGGGGATCGAACTCCTGAAGAACTTCGCTTACCCGTACTTCAGCCGCGACATCGGGGAGTTCTGGCGCCGCTGGCACATCTCCCTGTCCTCCTGGTTCCGCGATTACCTGTACGTACCCTTGGGTGGCAGTCGATCGGGGCGTTGGTCAAGTCTGCGGAACACGTTCATCATCTTCATCGTGAGCGGTTTCTGGCATGGTGCGAATTGGACCTTCATCGCCTGGGGTGCACTGAACGCGATCTACTTCACCCCCCTCCTGCTCCGGGGCCGGAACCGCAGGCATCTGGACACCGTGGCCGAGGGTCGATCACTGCCCACCTGGCGTGAGCTGACCCAGATGAGCGGGACCTTCTTCCTGACGTTGATCGCATGGGTGTTCTTCCGCGCCGCCAGCCTGGAACATGCGTTCGCGTATCTCGGATCCATGCTGAGAGGTCTTGTCACGCCGGGTTCGTATCGTCCTGCGGCCGGCTATGCCCTCAGCGGGAACGTGCCGTTGCTGTTCGCGATGATCGGACTGCTCGTTCTTGTGGAATGGTCCGGTCGGGTTCAGGACCATGCACTGGCCGGCCTGGGAACTCGATGGCGCGGACCCTTCCGCTGGGGACTCTACTATCTGATCATGGCGTTGCTCCTCACCATGGCTGGACAGGAGCAGCAGTTCATCTACTTCCAGTTCTGACCTGTTGCGCAACATGAAGCGCCTGCTGCTCCGCTCGCTGCCCATCGCGGTCCCTGTGCTGTCGATCGTCGCGTCCTACTTCATCACTGACCCGTTCAGGGTGTTGCGGACCTACCGGGATCCCACGAAGAACTGCGTGGTCAGTCTGAACAAGGACCACATCGGAACCACGGCCTACCTGACCCTGAAGGACAGCATGCACTATGATGCCTTCCTGTTCGGCAGTTCCCGGACCATGGCGTTCAGATTCACCGATTGGCGCACATACCTCCCGGCCGAGGCCGTTCCATTCGCATTCGACGCGAACAAGGAGAGCCTGTTCGGCATCCGTGGCAAGGTCCGGCTGATCAGGAGCACAGGGGGGCGGATCGCTCATGCCCTTCTGCTGATCTGTCCGCTGCACACGTTCGCCCCCATGAAGAACAGCAGTGATGCGCTGTACATCAAGGATCCCCGGGTCTCCGGTGAAAGCAGGTATGCCTTCCATAAGACCATGTTATCGGCGTATTTCTCGAACCTCTTCTTCGTGAAGTATCTGGATCACAGGCTCACCGGACGGAAGCGGCCCTATATGTTGGACGTCCTCACCTTCACGAACAGCCATTCCTTCGACCCCATCAGCATGGAGCGCGGGATCCCTGTGGAGACCATCATCGAGGCCGACCCCGAACGCTACTACAGAGAGAATGCCGATCTCTTCCCGGAGCGGGCCGCCACGGCGGTGCAGAGCTACCCCGCCATGATCGCTCCGGAGCACGTCCATGCGCTAAGGGAGGTGCGCGGTGCTTTCGATCGGGACGGAACGCGATACGCGATCGTCATCAGCCCACTTTACGACCAGAAGCGCATCGATGCCAAGGACCTGGCTGTTCTACGCGCGATCTTCGGCGCGGAGCACGTGTTCGACCATTCCGGGGTCAACGAGTACACTTCGGACGTGCACAACTATTTCGAAAGCTCGCACTTCAGGCCATCAGTGGGCCGACGCATCCTGGAGGAGATCCATGCCGTTGGACCACGGACCGGTCCGGCGATGGTCCAGCAGAGTGTGGACTCGAACGCGATGGTCCCACGTGCATCGGAGCGGTGACACCTCCGCACGACCCGTCCTGATGGCGGGAGGTCCTCCTGACGCTGAACGGGGAGCAGGCCTGCTTGGCCGAGCGCAAGCGGAACATGCCCAACGGGGATCCGGTCCTGTTACCTTGGACCCATGACCGACCCCAGGCCCGGTCCCTCACGGCGGAGCTTCCGCCTCGTGCTCGGCCTGCTCATCGCCCTGGCCGCTGCCAACGCGGGTTACCTGGCGATGAAGGCCTGGCGCGGCCCCGAAGGGATGCATCGGTACACGGGCGACCGGCAGCAAGCCCGCAACGACCTGTTCCAACGCCTGATCCCGGACAGCGGAGCCATCGTCTTCCTGGGCGACAGCCACCTGGAGCATTTTCCGGTCGCCGAGCTGTTCCCGCAGCTGCCCGTGGTGAACCGGGGCGTGAGCGCGAGCACCATCGAGGACGTGACCCGGCGCGTGCGCTTCAGCTGCGGGCCTGCACCGGCGCTGATCGTGGTTCATGTGGGCATCAACGACCTCTTCAAGGAGCGGCCCGTCGAACGCGTCGAGGCGGACCTGGCCGCGTTGTTGGACACGCTGCGGTCGGCCCACCCGGCTGCCCCCATCCTGCTGGACGAGCTGCTGCCCACCGCGGACCGCGGCATGGACCCTGCCGTACGCCGCTGCAACGACGCGATCCAGCACCAGGCCAAGCGCACCGGTGCGGAGCTGCTGCCGCTGTATGCCGCGTTCGCCCAAGGGGACATGATCGACCCCGTCCTCACCTACGACGGTGTTCATCTCAATGCGGAAGGTTATGACCGCTGGGCCGGCCTTCTGGCTCCGGTACTTTCGCGGTACGCACGCACACCCTGATCCCTTCAGCCATGCGTTTGCTCCTGTTCTGCGCCGCCCTGTCTGTTGCGCACTGCTCCACCGCCCAGGTCCCATCCGGACTCCCGGGTTCCTTTCCCCTGGGCGAAGGGGTCAACCTGGTGGACGACAACGACCCGTTCACCCCCAACCGGTTCATCGGTTCGTTCCGCATGGAGACGCGCATCTACCGGGGCACGGAGGAACAGCGCACCAGCCCCACCACCCTGCGGTATTGGAGCAGCGCCGATCAGGTGCTCACCGAGGCGGTTGCGGCCGGCAACCCGGCCATGCGCAGCCTGGTGGACCTGAAGGGCAGGTGGCAGTACATGCTGATGCCCGAAGGACAGGGCGCCCGCATGGCCATGAAGATGCGCAAGAAGAAGGTGGTGATGGCCGATCCCGGCCGCACGGAGCAGCCCCGCGTGGAGGTGACCAGCGAGACCCGGGACATCGCCGGGCACCGCTGCGTGAAGGTGATCGCCCGCGGCGCGGACGGGGTCTGGACCGGCTGGGTGGCCCACGACCTGCCGTCGCCCTTCGCGGACCTTCAGCGTGTGGTGGGCGCGGGCGACCCGGAGCTCACCCGGCGCATGGCCGATGTGCAGGGCTTCCCGCTGGAGTTCGAGTGGGTGGACGCCAACGGCACCGACCGCATGGTCTGCACGTTGCACGATGTGGTCATCGGCACCGTGGATGCGGGCGTCTTCAGCCTGGACGGCTATCAGGTGATGGAACTGCCGGGCTTGGGCCGATGAAGCGGATCACCAAGCTCGATGGGCTGGAGCGCGTGGAGGTGACGAGCCGCGCGCAGTGGAGGGCCTGACTGCACAAGCACCACCGGCGCACCGAGGGCATCTGGCTGGTGCGGTGGAAGGTGGCCACGCCGGGGAAGCACGTGTCCTACGCGCAGGTGGTGGACGAGGCGCTCTGTTCCGGCTGGATCGACAGCCTGCCGCGCAAGCTCGATGCGGAGCGCACCATGCTGTACCTCTCGCCGCGGAAGCCCCGCAGCGTGTGGAACAGACTGAACAAGGCACACATCGTTCGGCTGGAGGCCGAAGGCCGCATGACCGCGGCGGGCCGGGCCAAGGTCGATGCGGCGAAGGCCGACGGGTCGTGGAACACGCTCGACAACGCGGAGGCGTTGGAGATGCCTGCGGACCTGGCCCGGGCGCTCGACCGGCGAGCGCGATCACGGACCTTCTTCGACAGCATGTCCCCCAGTGCCTGCATGATGCTGCTCACCTGGATCGGGGCCGCACGCACCGAGGAGACCCGGGCCCGACGCATCCAGGCCACAGTGAACGAGGCCGCTAAGGGAAGACGGGCCTTCCCCTCCGCGACGAGGCCACCCGACCCCTGATCGAACGTCCACTGACCATGACCGCATCCCGTCCCTTGTTCGGCGTGCTTGCGCTGATCAGCCTTTCGTACCAACTCGTCCTTGGCCAGTCCTTGTTCCACAACCGGTACGTGCATGCGCAGTACCCGGCGGTGAGCGAGCAGTTCCTGTCCCTTCCGAGCGGGTCCACGGTCTTTTTCGGCGCCGGGGCCTCCGCGCCCATCTTCGGCTCAGTGGGCATGCTTGATCCGCAAGGTATGCTGGCCTGGGAGCGACGCGTGGAGTTCGGCGGGATCGGGGAATCGGGCATCGGCGCGGTGCACGACCTCGGCGATGGCACCCTGCTTTGCGCCGTGCAGGGCTGGTACCCGTCGAAGGGGGCCGTGGCGCTGGTGGACACCCTTGGTGCCCTCGTGTGGAGCAGGGACCTGGGGATGCCCGTGTCCGACGTCATCCTCACCGCGGACGGGAACTGTGTGGCCGTTGGATGGCGCAGCGTGCTCATGCCCGGGAGCGACTTCGACCTGCACCTGACGAAGCTGGACCTGAGCGGCAGCGTGCTCTGGACGAAACGGTACCCCGAGCCGGGCAACCTCACCGGGTTCAACTCCCTCGACAAGATCACCTACAACGTGCTGGAACAGCCCAACGGAGACCTGTGGCTCTGCTTCGGGTACACCGACCTCCTGGGGGTGCTGAGCGTGAACGCTTCCGGGAGCGTTCAGTGGGTGCGCTACTTCGCCACCGGCATCGAGCACGATGTCTTCCAAGTGGGCGGGGATCCCTGTGCGCTCCTCCCGGACCCGAACGGCACATGGCTGTTCGGCAAGGGCCTCGATCCCAACGGACCCGGTGGGATGTTCGCGATCCTGATCGATGCGCAGGGCCAGGCTACGGCAGGACGTTCCTTCACCGCGCCGGGCAACATCCACCTGCGCGATGTGCAACGCGCTCCGGACGGCACCTTCTGGATGTTCGCGGGAATGGGACCCGACCATGCGTTCATTCATCTCGACCCCAATGCCGACCTGTTGAGCGCGTTCAAGCTCAGCGACGGCCTCACGCGAAGTGTCTTCGGCTTCGGCTTGGGGAGCGATGGCGCTCATCTGGTCTCACGGGTCCTGCCGGACACCAGCTGGACGAGCGCGCCGCATGCCCGCGAACGGTTCGACCTGTCCGCTGGTCCGGCATGTGACAGCATGCTGATCGCACCGATCGTCCAGGGGACCTTGGCCGTGCAGACCATTCCAGGTCCGACCCTCACTGCGGCCCCCGGCATCCAGTCCGCCTCGCAGGCACTGACGCTCGTTCCAAGGACCGTGACCACCGCCCCGGAATGCGGAAGCACCGGACGTGTGGACGCATCCCCGGAGCGGACCGTGCACGCCTACCCTTCCCCGGCCACCGACATGGTGCACCTCCCGGGAGCCGGGTCCGGCGTGTCGTTCGATGTCGAACTGACCGACGCGTTGGGAAGGACCTTGCGGCGGGTGGTTCAGGGCGGGTCGGGGTTGTGGATCGAAGACCTGCCGGCAGGAGCGTACAGCGCACGTTACCGCGCTACGGACGGGCCGCCCTTGCGGGCCCGGTTCATGAAGGTGGACCGTCCTTGAAGGAAGATGCGGGGCATTCCACGTCAGGGCATCACCGCGAACCGCACGGCGCGCTCACCGGCCGCCTCCATCACGATGTAGCTGCCCGGGCTCCAACCGGAGACGTCGAACACCACCCGGCCGCCCGAGGCGGTGCGATCCAGCACCACACGGCCGGCAGCGTCCAGCACCCGCACCCCGGCCACATCCCACAGCTCGTAGCGGTCGTCCTTGCGCTGCATCCGCAGGGGCTCTGTGTGGTCCGGCAGGGAGGTGGCCAGCGGATCCTCGCAGCAGTTGCCTCCGGTGGATACGGCCTGGGTGCCCGTCCAGCATCCGTACTGCGTGAGGTGATACCGCAGGATCCCGCCGAACTCGGTGAGGAAATAGTGGGCCACCTGATCGGCCGTGTTGCAGCCACCCTGGTTGGAGTTGATGTCGCAGGAGTAGGCACAGATCATGCTGTTGTTCCCGTTGCTGTTGGCGAAGGTGGAGGCGGGCGCGAAGCGCACATCGGTCACCGCGTTCGGGGCCCCGTTGATGGTGACGCTCGTGCCGGAGCCGATGCCGCAGTGATCGTTGCTGCCGTTGTAGCCCGCGTAGATCACCTGGGTGACGTTGCCGGCGAAGGGGCCGGTGAAGACGATCTTCACGAACTCGTAGCTCACGATGCCCACACGCAGGTCGGGGATGTTCTCATCCACATTGATCACGAGCGGTCCACCGTCGTAGTTGGAGTAGAGGATCACGTTGCCCTGGGCACTGCACAGCCTTTGTGCGTCGACAGGGGCTGCGAGGGCCAGCAGGACGGTGGAAAGGATGAGGGTTCGCATCGCGGACGGAAAGATGCACCCAAGGTAGCCGATGGTCGCCATCTTGCGCCGTGCCGAACGAGGTCCCCGACGCCCATATCCGCCGCCTGCTGGACGGGGCTTACCGCCGCTACGCCACGTCGGCCTTCGTGGAGCACGACCCGCTGCAGGTGCCGCGCTCGTTCGCCACGCGGAGCGATGCGGAGGTCATCGGCTTCCTGACGGCCACGATCGCCTGGGGGCAACGGCGCACCACCATCGCGAACGCCTGGCGGTTGGTCCGACTGATGGAGGGAGAGCCCGGCGCCTTCGTGGATTCGGCCTCCGCCCGCGAGCTGGCGCAGCTGGCCTCCTTCGTGCATCGCACCTTCAACGGAACGGACCTGCGGCAGTTCGTGCTCGGCCTGCGGCACCTTCGCCGCGCGCACGGCGGCATGGAGGAGTCCTTCCTGCTGGACGGGACCGTGGGCGACATGGGAACGGCCATCGCGCGGTTCAAGGCGCGCTTTTTCGAGCCACGGCACCCGGCCCGCACGCGCAAGCATGTGGCGGATCCCTCGCGCGGCAGCAACGCCAAGCGGATCAACATGTTCCTGCGGTGGATGGTGCGCACGCCCACCGAGGGGGTCGACCTCGGGCTGTGGACCCGGATCCGCCCGGCGGACCTGATGGTTCCGCTGGATGTGCACACGGGGCGGGTGGCGCGCGAGCTGGGGCTGCTCACGCGCGCTCAGGACGACTGGAAAAGCGTGGTCGAGCTCACGGAGAACCTCCGCCAGCTCGACCCTGTGGATCCGGTGAAGTACGACCTGGCGCTGTTCGGGCTCGGCGTCAACGGGGCGCTCAGCGCTCGATGAGCACGGTGGCGGTGGCGGCGTGGCCGGCCTCGTCGCGGGCGTGCAGCATGTACAACCCGCCGCCCAGTCCGCTGCGGTCCAGCACCACGGTCGTCGATCGGCGCTGCAGGCGGCGCACCTCGCGGCCAGAGGCATCCACGAGCACCAGCTCCAAGCGGCCCTGGAAGGCCTGATCGAGCAGGATGGTGGCCGTGCTGCTCACCGGGTTGGGCACCACGGTGATGGCGGGCGGCGCAGCAGCGTCATGCTCCTCCACCCCCACAGTACCGAAGGTGAGCGTGTTCAGCACCGTGTTGGTGAGGATGGGTGCGTTCTGGTCGAAGTGGATGGCGGCGCTGTTGTGCACGGTGGCACCTTCGGCCAGCCCGGCGTGGTGTGCGATGCTGAAGGTGAAATAGCCCTGGCTGCCGATGGGGTCGCTTGCGCTGTCCGGAAGCTGGATGTCGGGGTAGGTCACCACGAGGAGGCCGTCATCGCTCAGCGACACGGTGTGCACGTGGCTGGAGCCCAGGATGCGCAGCGAGGAGAGGTCGAGGTCCTGATCAAGCGTGTCCACCAGCACCACCTGCCCGGCCGGCATGTTGCCGGTGTTCTGGAAGCGGATGGTGTACACCAGCGTGCTGCCCATGTCGGTGAGGTGCTCCGGACCGGTACCGCGCGGCAGCACCTGCTTGTCGTTGGGGTCCACCGCGCATCCCACCTCGCTGTCCACCGTGGCGGAGGATGGATGGGCCACACCGTTCACCAGGGCCACCACGGCCAGCGAGTCATCGAGCTGCTCGCCCACGTGGTTCTCATCCGGCATCACCACCAGCACCTGGATCTGGCGCGCGTGGGTGGCGGGCACGTTCACGAAGGTCCACTGCGGCACACCGTTCACCACGGCGTCGGCCGCGGGAATGGCCCCGGCGAAGGTGCTCAGCGGGTCGAGGTGCAGGGCGGCGGTGACATCGGCGGTCATCGTGCCGGTGTTCGACACGGTGATCCAGTATGGCACCACCTCGTTGCAGCGGATGTCGCCCGGCGTCAGCACGGGGCCCAGGGCCACCACGTCCTGATCCGCGTGAAGGCCGAAGTCGCGCTCCAGGGCCGTGTTGTTCTGGGCGGTCACCGTCACATTGTACAGGTCGGGCGTGGTGTTCGTCCAGCCGGTGACGGGCGGCAGCCACACGGCGTAGGGGCCGGGGACCGCGTTGAAGCTGTACATGCCGCTGTGGTTGGTGAAGGTGGCCGGCACGTCGGTGGCCTCCACGCGGATATTGTACAGGCCATGGTCGTTGCCGTTGAACACGCCGTCGGCGTTCACATCGTTGAAGACACGGCCCACGATGCTGTTGCCTGCGATGGCCAGGTTGTCGAAGTACACCACGCGGTACTGGGTCACCGAGGCGGTGAACAGCTCGGCATCGCCGTCGCCGTCCACGTCACCGGCCACCAGCAGGTGCGGGTCCACGATGCCGGTGGCGATCACCTGGCGCGGGCCGAAGGAGCCCTGGCCATCGAGGTGCTCGTACCAGGCCATCTCGTCGAGCGTGTGGGAGGCCACGGCCACATCGAGATCACCGTCCAGGTCGAGGTCCTGCACCAGTACGCGGTCGCTCACCGCCGAGGCGGCACTGAGGGGCTGGGGCGGGGCGAAGCCGTTGGGGAGGCCACGCTGCCACTGCAGCTGCTGGTCGGGGGCGCTGGCCATCACCAGGTCCACGATGCCGTCGTTGTCCAGGTCGCGCGGGGCTCCGATGCCCACGGCGCCGAGCACGGCGGGCGGGGCGAAGGAAGCGCCGCCGAGGTTCTCGCACCAGCGGAGCTCGTGGGTCAGCGGGTCGTTCCACACCACGTCCAGGTCGCCGTCCGCATCGCGGTCGAAGGCCTCGGCTCGCTCGGCGGAGACCGGGCCGGCCACGATGCCGCCCAGGTTGAACTGGCCGAGGCCGTTGGTGTTCTCCATCCAGCGCAGCTGACCGTTGGTCGTGGTGATCAGCAGGTCGGTATCGCCATCGCCATCGAGGTCACCGGACGCGATGGCCAGCGCGGTGGGGCCGTTGCCCACCACCTCGGCGGGGCCCAGGCCGAAGGTGCCCACGTTGCGGTACCAGGTGATGCTGTTGCCTTGTTCGTTGCAACCCACGATGTCGATCCAGCCGTCGCCGTCCACATCGGTGGCGTGGCCCACCACGTCGGTGGTGTTCCAGCTCTGCGCCGGACCGAAGGACTGCCCCAGGTTCACGTGCACCACGAGGCCGTTGCGGCTGCCGATCAGCAGGTCGCGCGCACCATCGTTGGTGAGGTCCACGAGCTCGAGGCTCTGCGGACCTTCCACGGTGAACTCGTGACCGCCCCCGAACTGCGCAACGGCGGGGATGCAGGCGGCGATGGACACGAGAAGGAGGGACCGGGAGGCGTTCATGAGCGAGGCACTTTGCGCGGCTGTTACGCAGGCTCCCTTCGATGAGTTACGCCGGAGCTTCGACCGAAGACCCACCGGATCGGACCGGAAGGCTTGACAGCAGCGGCACGCGTGAAAGGACCGGTCGTGCGGTCCGTGGACGGTCGGGCGGGTCATCCGCCGCATCTTTGCGCACCGGATGACCTTCCTGAACCCTTCCTTCCTGTGGGCGCTCAGCGCCCTGGCCATCCCGGTCCTCATCCACCTCTTCCAGCTGCGCCGCTTCAAGCGGATCGACTTCACGCACGTGCGCCTGCTGGAGGAGGTGACCCGCCGCACGCGCAGCATGCGGAAGGTGCGGCACTGGGCCGTGCTGGTGGCGCGCTGCGCCGCGCTGGCCGCGCTGGTGCTGGCCTTCGCCCAGCCCGTCCTCCGCGGTTCGGGCGCGGGCGCCGTGGCGGGCCGCCAGGCCGTGAGCCTGTTCGTGGACGACAGCTACAGCATGGACGGACAGAACGCCGGCGGTCGACTGCTCGACCAGGCCCGCAAGGCCGCGGGTGAGCTCATCGCCGCCCAGGCCGCCACCGACCGCTTCCAGGTGCTCACCAACACGTACGAGGCGCGGCAGCAGGTGCTCGTGGGCCGCGATGACGCCTTGGAGTCCGTGTCGCGCGTGGAGACCGGACCCTTCGCCCGCCCGCTGTCCCAAGTGCTGGCCCGCCAGCGCGAGGCCCTGGTGCGGAGCGACGAGCAGGGGCGCCGGAGGATCCTGCTCACCGACCTGCAGCGCCACGCGGTGGACCTCGACGCGTGGGCGAACGACACGCTGATGCCGGTGCTCATCGTGCCCTTCCAACCCGGCGAAGCGGCCGACCTCAGCATCGATTCCGCCTGGTTCGAGGGCCCCGTGCGCCGCGCAGGCCGGCCCGAAGCGCTGCACGTCCGCATCACCAACCACGGCACGGCCGACCTCACCGACATCCCGGTGCGCCTTTCGGTGGATGGCAGCGTGCGGGCCCTGGGCACCTTCGCCGTCCGGGCGACCTCCGCCGTGGACACGGTGCTCCGCTTCACACAACTGGGCGCCGGACCGCACTGGGGCGAGCTCGGCATCCAGGACCCGCCCATCGTGTTCGATGACGTGCTGCCCATCGCGTATTCCGTGGTGGACCGGATCCGGGTGCTGCTCATCGGCGGCGCGCTTCCCGACGGCGACAAGGCGCTGCAGGCCGTGTTCCGCAGCGACAGCAGCTACGTGGTCACCGCCGTCGACCTGCGCGCCGTGGAACCGGCGCAGGTGGAGGGGGCCGACCTGGTGGTGGTGAACGGCACCGCCGTTCCCGGTGGGCTGGCCCAGCAACTGCGCGACCGGGTGGCCGCCGGGGCCTCCGTGGCCCTGTTCCCCCCGAAGGAACCGCCGGTGGCCGATCACAACGCCCTGCTGGCCGCCCTGGGTGCGGGGCAGTTCGGCGCGCGGGATACGGCTTCCCTCGTCGTGGACCGGATCGACCTCGACCTGCCCTTCTACCGCGAGGTGTTCACCCACCTGCCACGCAACGTGGACCTGCCCGCCGTGCGGCTCCGGTACGCCCTGCGCACCGCCGCCGGGGCCACGGCCCTGCTGCGCACGGTGGACGGGCAGCCCTACCTGGCCCTCTCGGCTTCCGGCGACGGCCGCGTGCTGGTGGGCGCCTCCCCGCTCACCGATGCCGGCGGCGGGCTCATCCGCCACGCCCTGTTCGTCACCACCCTCCTGCGCATGGCGGAGACCAGCCGCAGCTCGGGCCCGCTGTACCAGGTGCTGGGCGCCGAACGGCAGTTGCCGCTGCCCGGTGTACCGCCCGCCGGAGAGGCCGGGTTCACCCTCTCGGGACCAGAAGGCCGCACCTGGGTGGCCGAGACGCGTCGGGGTGCCGGAGGCACCGAACTGATGCTCGGCGGCGATGACCTGCAGGCCGGACCCTACGCGGTGAAGCAGGGCACCGACACCGTGGCCATGATCGCCCTGGTGAACGACCGGGCCGAAGCCTCGCGGGACCTGATGACCGTGGAGGAGCTCCGCGAGCAGCTCGCCCAGCGCGGGCTCACCGCCTACCGTGTGCTGGACGCTCCACAAGCCGGCGCCGTGCTAAGTTTGAACGAGGTGGACGGCGGCACGAAGCTGTGGCCATGGTTCATCCTGCTCGCCCTGCTCTTCCTAGCCATCGAGACCATCCTGATCCGCACAAGCCCATGAGCCGACTGCTGCTTCGCCAGGTGCACGTGATCGACCCCGGAGGCCCCGTCCACGGCCAGGATGTGGACGTGCTGGTGGAGGACGGTCGCGTGACGCGGATCGGGCAGCGGTTGCCGAAGGGTGAAGCGTTCGAGATCCGGCGAACAGGGCTCCACGCCTCCCCCGGTTGGGTCGACCTGCGCGCCCACTTCCGCGAGCCGGGCGAAGAGACCAAGGAAGGGCTGACCAACGGGTTGGACGCCGCCGCCGCCGGAGGCTTCACATCCGTGGCGGTGCTGCCCAGCACCCATCCGGTCATCGATGACAGCAGCCGGGTGGAGCACCTGCTTCGCAGATCCGAGGGCCACCTCGTGCGACTGCTGCCCCTGGGTGCGCTGAGCAAAGGCCTGCAGGGGCAACAGCTGGCCGAGCTCTACGACATGCACCGGGCCGGCGCGGTGGCCTTCACGGACGACCAGGAGCCGCTGCGCAATCCGCGGCTGCTGCTGCTCGCCCTGCAGTACGCCGGCGTCTTCGGGGGAACGGTGATCACCTTTCCGCAGGACCCCGACCTGCTGGGCCGGGGGCAGATGCACGAAGGCCCGCTCAGCGCGCGGCTGGGCATGCGGGGCGTGGCGCCGCTGGCCGAGCAGGTGCGACTGGGCCGCGACATCGCCCTGCTGGAGTACACCGCTTCGCGCCTGCACGCCGCCACCATCAGCACAGCCGAAGGGGTGGCGCTCGTGCGTGCGGCCAAGTCCAAGGGGTTGGCGGTCACCGCCTCGGTGGCAGCGCACCACCTGCTGCTGGACGACGGCTGCCTGCGCGGCTTCGACACCGTGTACAAGGTGATGCCGCCCCTGCGCGATGCGGCCACCATCGAGGCCTTGCGGGATGGTGTGAAGGACGGCACCATCGACACCATCGTCAGCGATCACCGGCCGGAGGACATCGAGCACAAGAAGGTGGAGTTCGGACAGGCCGCCTTCGGCATGAGCGGCATCGAGACCGCCTTCGCCGTGGCGAACACCGCGCTGAAGGGCCACATGAGCCTGCGGCGCATCATCGAACGCTTCACCCATGGCCCGCGGAAGGCGCTCGGGCTGCCGGTGCAGCACATCGCGGAAGGTTCGGCGGCCGAGCTCACCCTCTTCGATCCGGAAGAAAGCTGGACCTATGAGAAGGCCGCTGCGGTGAGCCGGGCGGACAACTCACCCTTCTTCGGCCAGCAGCTCACGGGCCGGCCGCTGGGCATCGTGCGGGGCGGACGTCACCAGTGGAGCCCCGCGCTACAGGAGACCTCGGTCTAGGAGGTTCTGCCCTTCGCCGCGTCGATGCTGTCGTTCATGCGGCGGAACCGCTCGATCAGCTCCTCGTCGGTGTAGTGCAGGTTCTGGATCATCGCCTTCGCATCCTGCGCGAAACGGTGCTCCGGGAAGCGCGCGATCACCTCCTCGTAGGCGGTCTTGGCGCGCCCCTTCTCCTTCAGATCGGCATCGATGGTGAAGGCGCGCAGGTAGTAGGTGTCCGCCAGCCGGCTCCACTTCGGATACTCCTTGATGATGCGGTCGTACAGCTGCACGGCGTCCTGCGGCTGGCCCAGGCCCTTGCTCATGCCTGCGGCGCGGAACAGATACTCGGGGGCCATGCTGTCGGTGGCATAGGCCTTCGCGAAGGCCTTGTACACATCCAGCAGGGCCTGCGCACCGCGGCGGTCGAACACCGTCTTGGCGAACAGCGTGTCCTCCATGCTGCGGATGCGCGCGCCCATCTCGGGGGCGGGCAGCTTTGCAGGGTCGCCGGTGGTGGGTGCTTCGGAAGCGCCGCCACCGCAGGCGGTGATCAGCAGGGCCAGCAGGCCGGGGAGCAACAGGGTCCTCATCGTGTGGTCTTCAACGGGGGGAAGCGCATCTTGTACTTGGCATCGGTGCGCCCGCGCGAGATGTCGCGCAGCTTTCCCTGCAGCAGCTTGCGCCGCAACGGGGCCAGGTGGTCGGTGAACAGGATGCCGTCCAGGTGGTCATGCTCATGCTGGATCACGCGCGCAGCGAAGCCCTCGAAGGTCTCTTCGTGCTCCTTGAAGGCCTCGTCCTGGTATTGCAGGACGATCCGCGGCTGGCGCGAGACCTCCTCGCGGATGCCGGGGATGCTGAGGCAGCCTTCCTCGAAGGGCCACTCCTCCCCTTCCTCCTCCACGATGTAGGGGTTGATGAAGACCTTCTTGAAGCCGATCAGGTGCGCGTGTTCGGGTTCGGGCTTGCCGTCCTCATCCTCCGCAAAGGGCGACGCGTCCACGATGAACAGGCGGACGCTATGGCCCACCTGCGGAGCGGCCAGGCCCACACCGTTCGCGGCGTACATGGTCTCGAACATGTCCGCGACCAGCTGCTCAAGGCCGGGATGCCCGGGCTCGATGTCCTGGGCCACCTTCTTCAGAACAGGGTCGCCGTAGGCGCGGATGGGAAGGATCATGCGGTCGAGACCTGTCCGCCGGCCGGCGGACAAAGCGCGCAAAAATAACCCAAGGACCGACCGCCGCCGTACTGTCGCCACCGCAGCCGATCCGCCCCCTTCCTTTCAACCGCGGATGGACACGGAAGAACACGGATGAGATCAACGGCGCGACCAGCGAGCACTTGAAGTGAATGTATGCACCCGTGTTCAGGCGTGGTCCGCCGTCATGGGCCACCCTGGTCCGATGAAGAGCGGATGGTATGCCTGGCTCCGAGGCCGCTACCGGGAATGGCGCGCCAGCCAGTCCTGCAGGAGGATGGTGGCGCTGATGCGGTCCAACTGGCCCTTGTCGCGCCGGGCCTGTCGGCCCTTGCCACTGGCCAGCAGGGTGCGCTCGGCCAGCACACTGGTGAACCGTTCGTCCACCTCCTCCACGAAGCACTGGGGGTAGGCCGTGCGCAGCGCCTCCACCACGGCCATCGCGGGGGCGGTGCCATCCGTGGCGTTGCCGTCGAGCCCGCGGGGCACACCGACCACGAACCCGTCCACCGGCTCCTTGGCCAGGTAGCGTTGCAGGAAATCGGGCAGGTCGGCCGTGTCCACGGTGTCCAGCGCGCTGGCGATGATCCGCAGGGGGTCGGTGACGGCCAGGCCGCAGCGCCGGGCTCCCGGGTCGATGGCCATCACACGTCCCACGGGGCGAAGCTCGGAAATGCGAGGAGACTCCCCCCAGATACCACCACCTCGTGACAGGGGAAAGTCCTCCCCGCTAGCCCAGCACCCCGCGACAGTGGACAGTGGCGCTCACGCAAGCTCAGCTCCCCGCACCAGTGGAAAGTCCTCCCCGCTAGCCCAGCACCCCGCGACAGTGGACAGTGGCGCTCGCGCAAGCTCAGCTCCCCGCACCAGTGGACAGTCCTCCCCGCAGGCTCAGCCCACTTGCGGTGAACCTTCAACCAGCGAAAGAAGAGGGCGTGAGCATCACCTCGATCCAACTGGCGACGACCAGGAGCCCACCAAATCCGGGGAGGTGCCCGAACCGACGAGTGGTCGGGCTCATGTACGAGAACAACAACCGGCCGATCTCCTGACACAGCCCGAAGGCCCTTTCCACATCGGCCTTGGTCATGTACTCCATCCGACGGGCATGGTGGAGCATCGACCGCACCTCATTGCATGAACCCTTCGCGATGACCAGATATCTGTTGCGATCCGCTTTCGTGGGCCGCCCATGGCCTTCGGCGATGTTGTTCATGATGGACAATGAGGCTCGAAGCAACTGGTCCTTGAACCAGAACCGCTTGCTGTCGCCGAAATGGGTCTCCAGCAGCGCCAACAGCTCTCCGGCACGCTGCCAAGCCTTCGATTCCTCGAACGTCGCTGTCATGTTCATGTGCTTGTTCCCGAAACATAGCGCTTCGTTCGGTGTCTCAGATCCCTTGCACCGCGTATTCGGCAGAGAGAAGATCGGGTGCACTGTCGTGCGCAGACCCGAGTTCGCGGGCAGGCACTGTCGAGCGAGGGCTGAGTTCGCGCGTGGGCACTGTGCGCGTTGGCTGGGTTCGCGCGTGGGCACTGTGCGCGTGGGCTGGGTTGGTGCGCGGGCACTGTGTGCGTCGGCTGAGTTCGCGGGCGGGCACTGTCGAGCGAGGGCCGAGTTCGCGGGCGGGCACTGTGTGCGTCGGCTGAGTTCGCGTGTGGGCACTGTGTGCGTTGGCTGGGTTCGCGCGTGGGCACTGTGCGCGTGGGCTGGGTTGGTGCGCGGGCACTGTGCGCGTCGGCTGAGTTCGCGGGCAAGCACTGTCGAGCGAGGGCTGAGTTCGCGCGAGGGCACTGTGTGCGAGGGCTGGGTTGGTGCGCGGGCACTGTGCGCGTGGGCTGGGTTCGCGCGCAGGCACTGTCGAGCGAGGGCTGAGTTCGCGGGCGGGCACTGTGTGCGATGGCTGGGTTGGTGCGCGGGCACTGTGCACGTGGGCTGGGTTGGTGCGCGGGCACTGTGCGCGATGGCTGGGTTGGTGCGCAGGCACTGTGCGCGTGGGCCTGGGTTCCCGGGCGGGCACTGTCGAGCGAGGGCTGAGTTCGCGCGAGGGCACTGTCGTGCGTCGGCTGGGTTCGCGCGTGGGCACTGTGCGCGTTGGCTGGGTTCGCGCGTGGGCACTGTGCGCGTAGACCTGAGTTCGCGGGCAGCCACTCTCGCCATCTTTGTCCCATGCACGAAATGATCGAACTGGCCTGGAAGGACCGTGACCTGCTGCGCGATGCCGACGTCGTGAACCACATCGAGACCGTGGTGGAGAAGCTGGACCGCGGCGAGCTCCGCGTGGCCACCCCGCCCCCATCCCCGGACGGAGAGTGGGGGGTGAACGACTGGGTGAAGAAGGCCGTGATCATGTACTTCCCCATCCGACAGATGCACACCTACGAGGTGGGGCCCCTGGAGTTCCACGACAAGATGAAGCTCAAGCACGGCTACGCCCAGCTTGGGGTGCGGGTGGTGCCCCATGCCATCGCCCGGTACGGCGCCTTCCTGGCCCGCGGCGTCATCCTGATGCCCAGCTACGTCAACATCGGCGCCTACGTGGACAGCGACACCATGGTGGACACCTGGGCCACCGTGGGCAGCTGCGCGCAGATCGGAAAAGGGGTGCACCTCAGCGGCGGCGTGGGCATCGGCGGCGTGCTGGAGCCCGTGCAGGCCGCGCCCGTGATCATCGAGGACGGCTGCTTCATCGGCTCGCGCGCCATCGTGGTGGAGGGCGTGCGCGTGGGGCGCGAGGCTGTGCTCGGCGCCAACGTCGTCCTCACCGCAAGCACCCGCATCATCGACGTCACCGGACCCGAGCCGCAGGAGATGCGCGGGGTCGTGCCCCCCCGTTCCGTGGTGATCCCCGGCACGGTGCCCAAACGCTTCGCCGCCGGCGAGTACGGCGTGCCCTGCGCCCTCATCATCGGCCGGCGCAAGGAGAGCACCGACAAGAAGACCAGCCTCAACGACGCCCTTCGCGAGCACAGCGTGGCCGTGTAGCCCATGGAGCTCCTGGTCATCCTCCTCCTCACCCTGCTCAACGGTTTCTTCTCGCTGAGCGAGATCGCGCTGGTGAGCGTGAAGCCCGCCCGCATCCAGGCGATGGTGGACCAGGGCGACCGGCGTGCGCGCACCATCCAGCGGCTGCTGGCCGACCCCGAGGGCTTCCTCAGCTCCGTGCAGGTGGGCATCACCCTCATCGGCATCATCTCGGGCGCCTACGGCGGCGCGGCGCTCACCGACGACCTGGAGAGCGTGCTGCAGGGCTGGCCGGCCCTGGCGCCTTATGCGCACAACACCGCCTTCGCGGTGGTCATCGGCGGCATCACCTACTTCACCATCGTGGTCGGCGAGCTGGTGCCCAAGTCCATCGCCCTCGGCGCGCCCGAGCCCATCGCCCTCTTCGCCGCGCCCATCATCCGTGTCTTCACCCTGGCCACCTACCCCATCGTGAAGCTGCTGGCCGGAAGCACCAACCTGCTGATGAAGCTGGTGCCCGTGCGCGAGGACCGGTCGGACCAGCTGAGCGAGGAGGAGCTGCGCGCCATCATCCGCACGGCCAACGTGCAGGGCGTGCTGGACCAGGCCGAGAGCGAGGCCCACCAGAACCTGTTCCGCTTCAGCGCCCACCGCGCCCGCACCCTCATGACCCACCGTGGGCAGGTGGAGTGGATCGACAGCACGCGGCCCCTGCCCGAGATCGTGGCCCAGGTGCGCACCAGCCTGCGCTCCAAGTTCCCCGTGTGCCGCGGCACGGTGGACGAGATCGAGGGCACCCTCAGCGCCCGCGACCTGCTGGAGCAGGAGGACAGCCCCGGCTTCACCCTGCGCCAGGTGGTGGTGCCCCCCATCATCGTGCCCGAGAACGCCGAGGCCTTCGACATCCTCAAGCGCTTCAAGAAGAGCAAGCAGTACATCGCCCTGGTGGTGGACGAGCACGGCCAGTTCGAGGGCGTGGTGACGCTGCACGACCTCACCGAGGCCATCGTGGGCGACCTGCCCGACGAGGACGAGGAGGACCCCGGCCACATCGTGCAGCGCGCCGACGGCAGCTGGCTGGTGGACGGGCAGGTGCTGATCGGCGACCTCAACCAGCGCGTGGGCCGCACGCTGATGGACGAGGAGGAGACCAGCTACGCCACCGTCGCCGGCTTCTTCCTGGGCCGCCTGGAGCGCATCCCCACTGCGGGCGACCGCATCGAGGCCGACGACTTCACCGGCGAGGTGGTGGACATGGACGGCAACCGCATCGACAAGGTGCTCATCATCCCGAAGGCCCGGTGAAGCGCTTCCTGGTGATCCAGACCGCCTTCCTGGGCGACGCCGTGCTGGCCACCGGCCTGCTGGAGAAGCTCCACGCCCACTTCCCCGACGCCGCCATCGACCTAGTGGTGCGCCAGGGCAACGAAGGCCTCTTCGATGGGCATCCCTTCCTGCACCGGCTGTTCGTGTGGGACAAGCGCCGGGGCAAGACCCGCGCCCTCTTCCGGCTGATCGGCGACCTGCGCCGCACCGAGTACGACCACATCCTCAACGCCCAGCGCTTCTTCAGCACGGGCTTGATGACGGTGCTGGCACGCGGGAAGGAAAAGGTGGGCTACGACAAGAACCCGCTGAGCGCCCTGTTCACGCGCACGGTGAAGCACGTCATCGGCGACGGCCGCCACGAGTTGGACCGGCTCAACGCGCTGGTCGAACACCTCACGGACGGCACGCGTCCCCTGCCCCGCCTCCACCCCACACCGAAGGCTCGCGCGGAGGCCCATGCCCACCTGACCACATGGTCGCATGAGCACATGCCCACACGGCCACATGAGCACATGACCACATGGTCACCTGGGCACATGCCCTACATCTGCCTCTTCCCCGCCTCCGTGTGGTTCACCAAGCAATGGCCGGAGCACAAGTGGGTCGAGCTGGTGAAGGCCCTGCTGCCCGACCACGCGGTCTTCCTGCTCGGGGCGCCGGGGGATGGCGCCCTGGCCCAACGCATCATCGCCGCCAGCGGCCGGGGCGTGGACCTCTGCGGCCGGCTGAGCCTTTTGGGCAGCGCCGCCCTGATGGA
>JADLBK010000102.1 GCA_020847755.1 Flavobacteriales bacterium
AAACGGGCCACAATCCGGTGGCGATGGTGGCACTGAGGGTGGGCGCCGCCGGGTCGCTGATGTTGAAGACCATCATGTTGTAGCTGCTAGAGTTCACCACATAGGCATGGCTGCCGGAAACGGCCACGGAAACGGGCCACAATCCGGTGGCGATGGTGGCACTGAGGGTGGGCGCCGCCGGGTCGCTGATGTTGAAGACCATCATGTTGTAGCTGCCATTGTTCACCACATAGGCATGGCTACCGGAAACGGCCACGGAAAAGGGCCACAATCCGGTGGCGATGGTGGCACTGAGGGTGGGCGCCGCCGGGTCGCTGATGTTGAACACCTGCATGGTGGCACTAGCGAAGTTCACCACATAGGCATGGCTGCCGGATATGGCCACGGACCCGGGAGCCGAGCCTGTACCAATGGTGGCAGTGAGGGTGGGCGCCGCCGGGTCGCTGATGTTGAACACCCGCATGGTGTTGCTGTTCTGGTCCACCACATAGGCATGGCTGCCGGAAACGGCCACGGAAACGGGCTGGGATCCGGTGGCGATGGTGGCGAGGCTGTTCAAGCAAATGGCACTACCACCGGGCACATTGCCGCTGCCGAAGATGCTTTCGGGGCTCAGGGCCTGCCAGCTGGCGTTGCCCTGGGCATCGCTGGTGAGGAGTTTACCGGTGGCCTGGCCGCCGTCCTGGTATTGGATGCCGCCCACCACGTGCAGGGTGGTGTCCGGCGTGGTGGTGCCGATGCCAACACGCTTGCCGTCGTTGTGCAACGTATCGCCGCTCAGCACCCAGCCGGGTTGATCGGCCAGGCCGCTCAGGTCAACGCTGTTGCCGTTGCTGATGTAGAGCGTGTCGTTGCTGAGGGCGAGCGTTTGCGGGGCGCTGGCAGCGGTGCTGTCGCTGGTGAGCGCGTGCATGGCGAAGGGCACCGCATTGAAGGGCCCACCGCCGAGGAAGGTGTAGTTGGTGCCGCCGGTCACGTCCACGGCCACGCTGTAGGCGATGGGCAGGCCGCTGTCCCAGGGCACCGCGGCGAAGCTGGGGATGGCCGAGCCGCCCACCGGGGTGCCCTGCCCGATGGTGAGGGCGATGAGGCCGAAGGCGTCGGTGGTGGCGCTGTGCGTTTCCACGTAGCTGCCCGTGGCGCCCACCTGGATGGTGACCTGCACGCCCACCGGCTGGTTGGCCACGGGGTCGCCCAGGTTGTCGCGCACCACGGCCTGGTAGCTGAAGCCGGAGAAGTTCTGGGCGGAGGCGTGCAGGCCGAGCAGAACGGCGCAGGCGAACAGGAAGGAACGGACCGGGGAAGGGGAAGAAGCGCGCATGGCGATCGGTTTCGTGCTGGCAAAGCACCTGCGATCCGCCCCGACGAACAATCGTTCATTCCAATGACCCCGTCGCGCAGTGCTCATTGGTTCCAATGAGGAACGCCCGCCTTCCGGATCGTGCAGCGTAAGTTTCCCTGCGCATGTGCCCGCTCGTTGCCCCGTTCCGTCCTGGCCTGCGGCCGGCCCTGCGGCTGCTGCTGCTTGCGGCCGTGGCGCGCGGCGCACCGGCCCTGGCGCAACCCGATACCGTGCGGCTGTCCATGGACGGCATCACCGTGGCCGACGGGCTGCCACAGGGCCTGGTCTCGTCCATCGTGCAGGACAGCACGGGCTACCTGTGGTTCGGTACCAAGGACGGCCTGGCGCGCTACGATGGCTATGGGTTCACGGTGTTCCGGCACCTGGACGAGGACACCAACAGCATCGCCAGCGACCACATCACGAGCCTGCTGGTGGACCGCGAAGGCCGGTTGTGGGTGGGCCTGTTGCCCTTCGGCCTGGACCGCTACGATCCGCGCACGGGGCGCTTCACCCATGTGCGCGTGGAGGGCATCGTTTCGGAAGATCAAGCGAAAGGCGCCATGGGCCTTGCGCAGGACCGGCACGGGCGCATCTGGACACGAACGAACACGGGGCAGGTGGGGGTGGTGGAGCCCCGGTGGCCTGGCCGGCCGGTGCTGGTGGATCCGCGCACCTTAAAGCCACCCATCACACCCCTGCAAGGCTCGCTGGTGATCACGGGCCCCGACGGTGAGCCCTGGTTCAGCAACATGGACACCATCCGGAGCGTGCGTTCGGCCGCGGGGGATGTCGTTCACACAATGGACCGCCCGTACCGCAGCATCAGGAACCTCACGGACCTTGTCGGTAACTGGCTCCTCAACGATGCTGTTGCGGGGCGGGTGCTGTGCGCTGAGTCGGGCTGGATCACCAGCATGGCCGCCGGGGATCCCGGATCGGTGGACACGCTCTGGTGTACGCGGCGGCCGATCTACTCGCTCGATCTGATCGACGATCGGCGAAGGCTCTGGTTCCTCTCCCCTGAGGGCTCCTTCCGGGCCATGTTGCCGAACGGACCGGAGGAGTTCGTGATGCCCGTTGGGGAGGCCGCCGACTTGGTTCGGGGTGGAGTCCAGCTTCAGGCCTTCATGCAGGATGCCACGGGCACCATCTGGTTCAGCTCCCCCGGCTTCGGCGCCTTCCGATGGAACATGCGCCGCGAACGCTTCACGGAGTTCAAGGACAAGGAGGTGCTGGGGATCTTCCCTGCGGACTTGGCTGGAAGGGTGATCATGAGGCGGTCGCAGCATACGACCGCGCCGCATCACCTGCGTCCGGTCCATCGGTCGCCGGGGACGACGATCGCGGTGGTGCCCGAAGGGTTCGGGAACCGCGGTACCGTTGACAGGCGCGGTCGGATATGGACCGTGAAGCCAGGGATCGGACTACAACAGCAGGCCTGCGTGCTGGATGGCGATCGCGTCACGCTGGTGGCCTCCATGGCTGGGGATACCGTGGACGACGGCGTGTTCCCCGGGCAGGACAACACCGTGTGGATGGTCTCCACCGGATCGAACGGTACAGTGAGGTGGATCACCCACGTGGATGCGGAGACCGGCGCGATCATCCGGCGCTACCCGCCGCCCTTCGCCTTTGGTTCGTTGGATTACCTGGCGGTAGCGTCCATGACCCATTTGCCCGACGGCACGGTGTGGATGGGCACGGTGAGCGGCCTGCTCGGCCTGGACCCTGAGACCGGTGTATGGAAGGTCTTCCAGCACGACCCCGACGATCCGCGATCCCTGCCCAACGACATGGTGTTCGCCACCTGTGCCGACCCGGCCGAGCCGCAACACGTGCTTTGGTTGGGCACCAGCGGAGATGGGTTGTCGCGTTTGGACCTGCGCACCGGCACCTTCACCTCGTACACCACGCGCGAGGGCCTGCCGAACAATGTGGTGTACGGCATCCTCAGTGACAAGCGCGGCAACCTGTGGGTCAGCACCAACCAGGGGCTCTGCCGGTTCGACCCACGCACCGGAGCGGTGGTCACCTACACCACGGAGGACGGCCTGCCGAGCAACGAGTTCAACCGGTATTCCTGCGCCCGCACCAGCGATGGCCGGCTGTGGTTCGAGGGCATGGGCGGTGCCTTCCACTTCGACCCCGAGGACTTCTACACCCGCTATGCCGCGTCGCCCACGGTGATCACGGGGATGCGGCTCGTGGGCAAGGCTGTGGCGGTGGCCGGTGCGTTCAAGGCGCCGGGGGAGGTGTTCGAACTGCCCGCGCCCATCGAGTTCGTGCGCTCCATCACGCTTCCGTACAGCGAGCGCATGATCACCTTCTCCTTCGCCTGCATGGACCACACCGCGCCGCTGAAGAACACCTTCCGGTACATCCTGGAGGGCTTCAGTACCAAGTGGGTGGAGGTGGGCACCCAGCACGAGGCCACGTTCACCAACCTGGACCCGGGCACCTACACCTTCCGGGTACAGGGCCGCAACAGCGCCGGCGTGTGGGATGAGCGCGGGGCGGTGATGCAGCTCATCATCACCCCGCCCTGGTGGGGCACCTGGTGGTTCCGCATCGCGGCCTTGGCCATGTTCTTCGGCGCGCTCTACGCCTTCTATCGCTACCGGCTGGCACAGGCCGTGAAGGTGGTGCGCGTGCGCGAACGCATCGCCCGAGACCTGCACGACGAGATCGGCAGCACGCTCAGCAGCGTATCGCTCTTCAGCAGCGTGGCGCAGAAGAAGGCGGAGGGAAGGGCACCCGAGGCCAGCGAACTGCTGGGCCGCATCACCGACAGCACCACGCAGGTGCTGGAGGCCATGAACGACATCGTGTGGGCCGTGAACGCCGACAACGACGACCTGGCCAGCGTGATCAAGCGCATGCACGCCTTCGCGGTGAGCGTGACCGAAGCGCGCGGATGCAAGCTGCACCTGCACGCCGACGAGGAGCTGAAGGAGCGGCGGTTGGAGATGACGCAGCGCAAGAACCTCTACCTCATCTTCAAGGAGGCCGTGAACAACGCGATGAAGTATGCCGACTGTGCGAACCTGCGCATCGAGCTGCTGCGCGACCGGTCGGCCGTGGTGCTGCGCGTGGTGGATGATGGGAAGGGGTTCGACACGAACGCGATCAACGGTGCGGTGGGCGGCGGCAACGGCCTCGGCAACATGCACAAGCGCGCAGCGGAGATCCCGGGCGTGCTCACGGTCACCAGCGCGCCCGGCCAGGGCACGGCGGTGGAGCTGCGGTTCGTGCCGGGTGCGAAGTGAAGGTCATTGGAACCAATGACATCGGGCGGAGAGAGGTCTCGATAGCTTTGCGCCACGCCTGCGCCGGACGATCGTTCCGCTGCGGCGTGCAACGCATGGACCTGCGGGTGGCCATCTTCGACGACAACGCCAAGCGGCGCGAAGGGCTGCAGCTGCTCATCGACAGCACCGAGCACATGACCCACGTGGGCAGCTGGCCCGATTGCCGGGATGTGGTGCGCCACGTCGCGGAGACCACGCCGGATGTGGTGCTCATGGACATCGACATGCCGCACGTGGACGGCATCGCAGGCGTGGCCCTCATCCGCAAGCAGTTCAAGGACGTGAAGATCCTGATGCAAACCGTGTTCGAGGACAACGAGAAGATCTTCGACGCCATCCTCGCCGGCGCCAACGGCTACCTGCTGAAGCAGACCGCACCCACCAAGCTCATCGATTGCATCCTCGAAGTGGCCCAGGGCGGCGCACCCATGACACCGGTGGTGGCGGCCAAGGTGCTCAAGCTCTTCGCGCAGCGCGGAAGCGGTCCGGCCACCACCGCTGACTTCAGCCTCACCGACCGCGAAGTGGAGATCCTGCGCTACCTGGTGGACGGCTACAGCTACAAGATGATCGCGGAGAAGTGCGGTGTGAGCTACGCCACGGTGAACACGCACGTGAGCCACATCTACCAGAAGCTGCAGGTGAAGAGCGTGGCCGGTGCCGTGAGCAAGGCCGTGCGGGAGGGGTTGGTATGAGCGTCGGACCGGCCGTGGGTCACGCCGCCCGCTCCACGAACCACATCGCCATCTCCCCCTTGCCCTTCGCCTGCACCTTGCCGCGCGGGGTGAACGTGAATGCCGGTGAATGGTGAATGGGAGTTGTTGAATGAGCAGGTCCACCATTCGCTATCGACCAATCGCCATTCACCTTCTGTGTGTCCTTCACCAGGGCATAGGTCGCCTCGCTGATGTTCACCTTCCCCACCTCGCCGGAGGATTCCATCCGGCTCGCGGTGTTCACCGTGTCCCCCCAGATGTCGTACTGGAACTTCTTCACGCCCACGATGCCGGCGACGACCGGACCGCTGTGGATGCCCACGCGCATCTCGAAATAGGGCTTGCCGGCGGCGATGCGTTCGGCCTTGTGCTGCCGCATGAAGTCCTGCATCTCCAGCGCGGCGTGCACAACCTCGGCCGGTCCGCCGTGCGTGGGGTCGGGCAGGCCGCCCGCCGCCATGTAAGCATCGCCGATGGTCTTGATCTTCTCGATGCGGTACTTGCCCATGATGGCATCGAAGGCCATGAAGCAGGCGTTGAGCTCCTGCACCAGCTCGGCCGGACCCACCTGCTCGCTCAACTGCGTGAAGCCGCGGAAGTCGGTGAAGAGCACGGTGGCCTCGTCGAAGTGCTTGGCATCGGCAGCGCCCTTGGACTTCAACTCCTCGGCCACCTCCGCCGGAAGGATGTTGAGCAGCAGCTCGTCCGAGCGCTCCTTCTCCGCGCGCAGTTCGGCGGTGCGCTCCTTGACCTCCGCGTCCAGTTCGTCGCGCTGGCGGGCCACCAGCCGGTTGTGGTGCGCCGATCGTATGCCGAGGTACACCGCCACGCTCACGGGAACGGCCACATACGCACAGTAGTCCGCCAGCGTGGACAGCCAGCCGCTCACCGCCATGCCGCTGAACTCGCTGACCACCTGCAGCAGCAAGGTGAGCAGCAGGGAGGCCACCGCTCCGGCGCCCACCCAGCGCTCGGTTCCGCCGGACCGAAGCAGCCGGATGCCCGACCGCACCACCTCGATCGTGAACCAGCCCATGCCGATCGACAGGACCAGGCCGCCCAACAGCGCACCGACCACCAGCGGTATGCTGGTATCGGTGAAGGTGAGGCCGTCCTGCGCGCTGGCCAGGCCGGCCCGCGTGGCGACCACGAAGGCCAGCAAGGTCAAGGTCATCGCCACCACCGTCCATGTGAAGCGGCGCGCACGTTGTGCGGTGAGGTCGCCACGCAGGTGTCGGAGCACCATGATCAGCAGGAACAACGGCCACGGGATCAGTACGGTGGCAAACGCATCGAACACAGCGGCCGTACCGTCCTGGAGACCCAGCAGACGCTGCTCTCCGCCGATCTCGGCCACGGTGGCCAGCACCGACGCCAGCGACAACAGGGCCAGCAGGCCCCAGCCCCGGTCCCGCTTGTCGTCCATCCAGATCAGCAGGGACAGGACGAGAATGATCGCGTTGATGCCGATGAAGATGCCGTAGTGGAACGTGGTCCGCTGCACCGCATACGCCCGGTCGGCCGCATGCAGCGTGGCGCGCAGCCCCGAACGCCGGAGACTGCTCCCTGGCGCTCCCAAGAGCCGCAGTGCGATCACCTCCACCTGGCCATCGGCAGCGAAACGCACGGGGACCTCGACCACCGGCAGCGAATCGGAGCGGGGCAACAGCGTGTTGCCGACCCAATGGGGCGCGCCGTCGATCCCGCCGGTGCGCACGCCGTTCATGAACACCTCGAACGGCACCCCGCTGACCACCCTCAACAGGAGCGGCGCATCCTTCAGTTCCGGACCCGCGATGAGGTGGAGCCGCACCCAGTGAACGCCGTCCGCGGAGCGCAGGCTGTCCCGGTCCGCTCCGACCACCTTGGCCCAGCTGCTGTCCACGAGCTCGCGGCCCGCGTGGATCGGGGCATCCAGCGCTGAATGCACGGGGCCGCATTCCGCCATCAGGTCCATGCCGGGCACCTCATGGCCCACACCGGGCACCACGGTCATGTGCTCCCGCAGCTCACGGAGCGATACCACCTCGACGCCCCTCTTCAGGGTGTCCACCTCATTCACGACCACATCCACGGGCTGGGCGCGCAGGCTGCCCTGGGCCCACACCAGGAGGACGGCCACGAGGATCTGCTTGCCGGGCATGGCGAAAAGGTAGGGCTCGTGCATGGACCCGCTTGTGTTCGTAGCCTTGTGGCCCGTGATGACCGCAGCCGACATCGCCTGGCGGATGCGCCTCTTCGCCCAAGGCCTTGGCCACCAGTGGATCACGCCCAACGTGCTCTACTACTCCTGGGAGAGCGACCTGCTGACCGTGACCCCGGACGGGCAGGTCTGTGAGGTGGAGATCAAGGTGAGCCGCAACGACCTGCGCAACGACCTGTTGAAGCCCAAGCACAGCCAGGGCATGCTGCTGAACGGTTCATTCCTGCGAAAACCCGGGGACGTCCAGCCCACGCCAGCCGAAGCCCGTGAAGAGGAGCGGCGTGCGCGCGGTGAGGCCACCTGTCGGCGGCCCAACTTCTTCTGCTTCGCCATGCCCTGTGATGTGTTCCGCAAGCCGCAGCCCATCGCCCTGCCCCCTTATGCCGGGGTGTACACCGTGGATGAGGCAGGGAGGGTGTTCGAGGAGAAGCGGCCCATCCAGCTGCATGGGGAGCGGATCACGCAGGACGATCTCCTGGACCTGGCCCGTCGCATCCACCACCGGTATTGGGAGGAGCTGCGGCGAACCACATCCAGGTCCGGCCGGTAGCCGCCCGATCGCGCTCCCTTTTTCTGCGCCCCAGCCTTTCAGCCCGGGCCGTGTCCACTATCTTGGTTCTTCATCACCGATGCACGATGTACCATCGCTTCCTTTCCGGCCCGTCATGCATCCGCATAGGCACCATCGCAATGGTCCTGGTGCTGCACGGTCCCTCACTCGCCGCCCGACCCGGTGCCTCCCTTGACAGCCTGCGCAGCGCTCTCCGAACAGCCAAGGACAGCCCTTCGGAATGGAGAGCGTTGGTCGGCCTGTCCCAAGCCTTCAGACAGCACGACCCGGACTCAAGCATGTATTTCCTACAGAAGGCGCTCACGGTCTCGCTCCGGGCAGGATCGCTCCACCTGGAGGGCAACACGTGGCGCGCGATCGCGGAGTTGCATGTGAGGAAAGGGGCCTTTGCCCCCGATGAACGTTGGTGGGACTCGGCCCGGGTCGCCGTGGACCATTCCATCGCCGCACACACCGCGGTCAAGGACACCATCGGGCTCGTGACCACCCTCTCCCAAGTCGGGTTGTTCGCCTTGGATCACAGCATCCCACTTGCTGTGGAATGGGGCTCCGAGGCGCGCCGCTTGCTCACGCCTTCGGTGGTCGCACAGTGGGAAGCGGCGGAGCCCCGCCTGCAACGGAACCTGGCGCGCTCCCGGTCCTACATCCATGAAACCCTCGGCTGGTCCTATCTTCAGCTTGGTCGCATCGCCGAAGCACGCCACGAGCTTGAACAAGCGCTCGAGCTGAGCACAGCGCACGGCCTGTTCCTCTTCGGCCTTCGAGGAAAACTGATGGACGTGGCCGAAGCGATGAACGATCACGCACTGACCATCCGAATGGGCAGGGAACTGCTGAACGACCTGGCCCGGATGAAGGTCGCACACGGACAGCTTGAATACAGGTCGAAGCTCATCCGGGCATTCGTCCAACAAGATCGTTGCGACAGTGCCATGGCGATCGCCCGGACCGCACTGGTCGAAGCCTCCGCTGAGCAGGCACAGGGCGGGCATGGACCCTATGACCTGGCCATGGTCCACGCGGCCATGGCCTTCTGTGAGGCCCGTTCAGGCGATCGATCGGCCGCGCTCGGCCACCTTCGATCGGCACTGCACGCCTACGGCACCCTTGAGGAGGATGAATCCCGGATGACCCTGGCGGTCTCGATCTCGGCAGCTCTGGCCGAACTCGGTTCGCACAGACAGGCCCTGGAGCTGCGTGACACGGCCTACGCCTTGGAACGACGTCTCCTCGGCAGGCATGCACGGAGCCTCGTGGTGCAATACCAGGAGCACTATGATGCCCAGCGGAAGGAATACCTCATCCAGCAGCTTGAGCAGGAGTCGCGCATCCGCACGTTGAGCGCCGAACGTGCACAACGCAGGGCGGTGATGACCGCCGGCGGAGCCTTCCTTGTGCTGACGGGTGCCGGCCTCTGGTTCCGCACCGACCGCCGACGCCGCAGGGAGCGCTTTGAGCGCGAAGCCGCTCAGCTGGAGACGCAGGCCCTCCGAAGCCAGATGAACCCCCACTTCATCTTCAACGCGCTGAACTCCATCCACGCCTACATCCAGCAGCAGGACCCTGACCGCGCCGGCAGCTTCGTCACCAAATTCGCCCGCGTCATGCGCAGCGTGCTGGAGAACAGCCGCCATGCCGAAGTGCCCCTGCGCGACGACCTGGACACGCTGAGGGCTTACATGGACCTGGAGCGCCAGCGCAGCGGAGCCTTCGACTACAGCATCGAAGTGGCCCCCGAGGTCGACCCCGATGAGGTGATGGTGCCGCCCCTGGTGGTGCAGCCCTTCGTGGAGAACGCCATCTGGCATGGCATGGCCGGCAAGCAGGACAAAGGCCACATCACCCTGCGGGTGGAACGCAGGGGCGGGCAGCTCACCTACATCGTGGAGGATGATGGCGTGGGCCGCAAGGCCGCCCCCCCGACCCCGCAGGGTCATCCCATCAAGAAGACCAGCCTGGGCACGGCCATCACCCGCAGCCGACTGGACCTCGTCCAGAAGCAGCATGGCGGAAAGGCAGGCTTCCGTTACGTGGACACAGCCATCGGCACGCGGGTGGAGGTGGAGATGCCACTGCTCACCGCGACCTGACAGGCTTGGGTCAGGGCTTCGGGCATCAGGTTCGGACCTGATCACCGCTCCGCGCGCCGCGCTGCACGGCTTCACTGTAGGTGATGCCCTCCACCTTCGACAGGCTCCAGGCCATGAAGTCGAAGTACTTCAGGGCAAGGCGCTCCTGCGGGTCCTCCATCAGTTCGCTCAACCGCTCGTGCAGGCTGCGATGCAGGTCGCGACGCACCGCGGGTTGCGTGGCGCGCGCCAGGCGCTTCACGTGGTCGATCAGCACCGTTTCGGTCTCGTTGGCACGATGGCGCTTGCTGAGAAAGCGATGGGTGCTGCGCACAATGTATTCCAGCAGGTCGAAGTTGCCCAGTTCGTAGTGCACCACCAGGTTGAAGAGGCGTGCGTAAGTGAAGAGGTCCTGGCGCAGCGTGGGCTCGGTGTCGTTGAGCAGCTTGTTGAGCCAGAAGAGGGCCTTGTTCATCTCACCGGCACCGAAATAGGCGCAGCTCAATGCCCACCAGAACTCAAGCTCGTGTTCCTTGTGCAGGCGCGGACCCTCCTCCTCCAGGCCGGTCAGTACGGCCGGAACGAGCTCCAGCGCCTTGGCATGCTCACCCATGCGGTCGAGCAACCGGAGCTCGCTGAGATAGCTCGCATTGAAGACCTGAACGGCGATCTGGATGCCACCGAAGGCCGGCTCGTCCGTCATGGCCCGCATGAGCTTGATGTGATCCCGCGCACCCTTGAACTCGCCCAGCTCGATCTGTGCGCTGATGATGTAATGCAGCGTCCGGATGTAGCGCTTGGCCAGGTCGGCGCGCAGGGCCTTCTCCTTGTCCAGGATCTCCTTCACCCGCATGAACTTGGTGAGGCCGGTCCGCCAATCGCGCTTGGCCCAGGCACAGAACCCCTGCGTGTAATAGCAGATCGTGGCCGCGCGGTGGCTCAGCGCCGTGTTCTTGCCCACGATCAGCGGATGCTGGGCGATCTCCTCCACCATGGCATGCTCCTCCTCGCTCCGCACGTATCCGCCGCTGCGGAACACGTAGTTGATCTTGCTGTACAGGATGTGGTACGCCGCCAGGTTCCGCAGCTTCTCCAACACCTCGCTCTCCTCGGCGATCAGCGCGTCCAGGTCCTTGGTGAACTCCCCGCTCTCGTACGCCTCCTCCAGAAGCATCTTCTCCCAGTTGAGCAGCTCGAAGAGGTAGTAGAACTTCTCGTTCTCCCGCGCGATGCGCTTGGCCCGGTGCAGCAGCTTGTTGCACTCCTTGTACAGGGCCTTGTCGTACAGGATCTCGATGTTCTTGATCTCCTGCTTGAGGATGCCGCTGATGGAGCTCTCCGCATGGTAGGCCCGCAGCGCCTTCAGGATCAGCTTGTACAGGTGGTTCTTCTCCGAGGGGAAGTGCCGGATGAAGGTCTCCTTGGCGAACTGCCGCTTGAGCGCCTCCTCATCGTAGGTGCGCTGCTTGTCCACCGCATCGAAGATCCGCAGGTAGTTCTTGTCGCCCGACTGGAGGGTGCTGTGCAGCTTGAAGAAGCGCTTCTCGCTCTTGGTGAGGGAGCGGACCAGGTCGTGCAGTTCGGTGCTGGGCTTCATTCCTCCTTGGGATCACAAGGCATGTTCTCAAATGTAGGGATCCTGTCAGCCTTCAATGGTCATGCGATCGTCCGCTTTCGCCCGGTTAGCTTTGGGCGGTGACGAACGACCCGGGACCGCGGATGGAACAGCCCGACCCCGGCCTTCGTTCGCACCCCTCCTCCATGCGCCCCCTGCTCCTGCTCGTCGCCGCCTTCGGCCTGACCACCACCTTCGCTCAGACCACCTGCCTGGAGTCCAAGCGGACCGATGCAGGTCCGCTTCAGCGCAGCGGCCTGCAGGACCAGCGCAGCGACAGCATCGACATCCTGCATACCGCCATCCACCTCGACCTCACCGCTTGGTCGAACGATCGGATCACGGCCCGCGCGGTGCTGCGCTTCGCCCCGCTGGTGCCCGCCGTGGAGGCCATCCGGCTCGACCTCATCGACCTCACCGTGGACTCGGTGCTCGACGCCAACGGCCTGGATCTCCCGTTCACCCATACCTCGGGCACCCTGCTCGTCGATCTCGGCCAGCCCTATGGGCCCGGCGACGAAGTGGAGATCACCGTCAACTACCATGGCGAACCTGCCACGGACCCCAGCAACTTCGGCGGCTTCTACCTGGAGAGCCAGTACCTCTACAACCTGGGCGTGGCCTTCACCAGCCAGCCCCACAGCTACGGCCGAAGCTGGTTCCCCTGCTTCGACAACTTCGTGGAGCGGTCCGCCTTCAGCTTCCATGTCACCACCAGCGGCGGGCGCAGTGTGTGGTGCAACGGAAGCCTTCTGGGCACCACCACACTGGGCGGTGATACCCTGCTCACCGAATGGGAGATCCAGGAGACCATCCCCAGCTACCTGGCCTCGGTGGCCGCCGCCAACTACCGCAACGTTCACCTTCGGTTCACGAGCATCGACGGCGACACCATTCCCGTCGACCTCGTGGCCCTGCCCGGCGACACGGCCCAGCTCCGCGCCTCGTTCATTCACCTGCAGGATGCCTTCGACCGCTTCGAGTCGTGCTTCGGCGCCTACCGCTGGAACAGGGTCGGCTATCACCTGGCCAGCCGCGGCGCCATGGAGCACAGCACCAACATCACCTATCCCGATTTCATCGCCGACGGCTCCACCCAGTACGAGGCCACCATGGCCCACGAACTCGCCCACCAATGGTTCGGCGACCTGGTCACCTGCGCCCGCGCCGAGGAGATGTACATCAACGAAGGGTTCGCCGAATACCTGAGCTACCTCTTCCTGGAAGCGGTCCATGGCCCGGGCCGCTACCGCAACACCGTGCGCGCGAACCATTATGCCATGCTGCGCCGCTGCCACTGGGAGGACGGTGGCGAGCACTACGCGCTGGCCGAGGTGCCCCAGGACCACACCTACGGGGAGCACAGCTACAACAAGGGGGCGGACGTTCTGCACACCCTCCGGAGCTACCTGGGCGAAGCGGCCTTCTGCAGCGGGCTCACCGGTTTTCTGGACGTCCACGCCTTCCAGCCGGTGACCACCGCACAACTGCGGGACCACCTCTCCGCCGCCACCGGCCAGGACCTCACGGCCTTCTTCGACGATTGGATCCTGCAACCCGGTTGGGCCGGTTTCGAGGTGGACTCCTTCACCGTGGCGCCGCAGGGCGGACTGTTCGCCACCACCGTGCATGCCGAGCAGAAGCTCCGGGCCGCGCAGCACCTCTACACCGATGTGCCCATGTCGGTGACCTTCGTGAGCGCCACAGGCGATCGCTGGAGCCCGAACGACCCCGTGCCCTTGGGTGGTGCCCTGACGACGTTCACCGTGGACGTCCCCTTCGCTGCGGTGGATGTGCTGCTCAACGCGGACGACCGCATCAGCCAGGCCGTCACCGCCGTGGAGGACACGCTGACCGGACCCGGTACCGTGAACGTGCAGCAGGCCGACATGATGCTCATCGCCCAGATCGTTCCTGCACCGACCCCGGTGCGCGTGGAGGAGTACTGGACAGCGGCCGATGCCTGGACGGACCAGCCGTTCCTGTACATGATCTCCCCGGACCGCTGGTGGCGGGTGCATGGCAGCTTCGCGCCCGGTACGCAGATCCGCGCCCGCTTCGGCTATGATGGCCGGGCCAACAGCGCGGGCGGTCTGGATGTGGGCCTGATGGAGGACCTGCCCGGCCTGCCCTTCCACGAGGACAGCCTGGTGCTGCTCCACCGGCCGAACGCCCACTTCCCTTGGAGCCTGTGGCCCCAGCAGACCCGCACCATCCTGAACAGCCCGACGGACCGCACCGGGCGCATCGAGGCCGATGGCCTTCAGCCCGGCGACTATGCTTTGGCGCGTCGGACCAGCGCCGTGGGCCTGCCGCCGAGCCTGGCGCTCCCAGGCGTGCGCTCCTGGCCCGATCCCGCCACCGACCACCTGATGGTGGCCTGGCCGACCGATCCACCGACCGGCACCGTGGTGCGCCTGCGCGACCAGGCCGGACGCCTGCTCCGGGAGGTGGCCTTGGTACAGCCGCTCACCCGCGTTCCGGTGGACGACCTGCCGGCGCAGACCGTTCATGTCACAGCCGTGTGGCCCGATGGACCGGAGCGTGGGGTCGGTCGTTGTACGATCATGCGCTGAGGCCGGTCAGCCTGTCGGCATGTACCGCGCGTTCCTGCCCCCGCCTTCCCGCACCAGGCGTCCCTGCGCCACTGCATCGCGGAGGTCGCGGCTGGCCGTCGCCGTGCTGAGCTCGGGGTATCGCGCGCGGTAGTCCTTCCGGTGGAACCAGCGCCGGGGCGCCAGTTGCAGGAAACCGGTCACACGCTCGGCACCACTACGCACCGGATCGGGCATGGCCAGCAGCTCGGCCAGGGCCTCATCGATCCGTTCCAGCATGTAGGTGATGAAGCCCCCACAGTCCCCTTGGCGGTCCGCATACTCCAAGGCCGCATGGTAGGCCGGCCGTGTGCGGTGGATGAAGGCCTCCACCGGCAGGTAGGCGAAGACCGGCCAGTGCCGCATCAGCACCCGTCGCTGCCACAGCCGCGCCAGGCGACCGTTCCCGGCACTGAAGGGCCGGAGGTACACCAGCGCGAAGTGCAGCATGCAGCTCACGATCACGGGCGGCGTGTCGTCGTTCTCCACGATGTGGAGCAGCTCGGCCACTTGCACCGGCAGGTCGTCGGCCGGCGCGCGCCGAAGGGGCGGCGGGTCACCGTCCAGGACATCCATGGGACCTGTACGGAAATGCCCCGCATCCAACGCAAGCCCATGCATCAGCACCCCGTGCGCCTGTCGGAGGTCGCCGATCGCATGCGGATCCAGGCCGGGCAGCAGCTCCAGCGCACGGTGCGTGTTCACCACCTCCAGCGCGGCCTGATCCGGCCCGGCCAGCGGGCGGCTCACCTGCTCCGCCACGGGAAGAGGGTCCAGGGCGCCGCCCTCCAAAGCCAGCATCGCATGCACCGCGCTCACCCGGTAGGCCTTGGACAGCTCCGGGAGCGGTGTGTGCAGATGCCTGGCCTGCACCTCGCCCAGCCGGTGATGGATGGTCGTCAGCAGGTTCAGCATCCGGCTGTGGAAGGTGTAGAACGTATATGCCGACGAGATCATGATAATATCATATGATGCCATGCAAAGGTAGGGCAGCCTCCCCGGGCGAGCGGTGGGCCGGGGTGTGGACGGTGCCCTGGTCCATGTGCGGGCGCTGACCCAGCGGACCATTCATTATTCTGATATTCAACGACTTGAAACCAAAGCGACCGAACGACGGAAAGTTCGCCAGACGCATGTCGACCGGCCCCGGCCGGAAAATTCCTTCAACAGGAGTTGGTTGAAAGGCCGTGTTATCTACCTTTGCAGCCCGTTTTTCGCGTCCAAACTGGGCGGAAACGACTGAAAGACAAGAGAAAACGAGCCGATGCCTACCATCCAGCAGCTCATCCGCAAGGGGCGCGAAAAGGCGCAATACAAGAGCAAGTCGGTCGCA
>JADLBK010000103.1 GCA_020847755.1 Flavobacteriales bacterium
GCCGTGGACCTGATCGCGGCGGATGGCCGGGTGATCCCCGGCAGGCGTACCGGAGCGAACGGTTCACTGGATATCCGCGACCTTTCGCCCGGGCTCCATGTGATCAGGGCCTTCACCACCAACGGCTCAACCGCCACCACCACCATCCTCAAACAATGACCCCATGATCCTCCGCACACTTCCGCTCCTTGCCCTGGTGATCGCCGCTCCGTGGAGCGCCCGCGCCCAGGAGACCACCGGAGGCCCATGGGGCGGCTTCCATGCCGGGGTGCTGCTGGGCCCCGCACTGGGCAGTGGCAACACCACGGTGGCCAACGGCACCGACGACCGTTCGCAGGCCTTCTGGAACCCCGCGTTCGAGAACGAACGCCTGCGCACCAGATACACCCGGCTGATGACCGGTCCGGTCTTCGGTGTGCAGGGCGGTTACGACCGGCGCATGGGCAACTTCGTCGTGGGCGGTTCGCTGGCCCTGATGCGCTCCAGCGCCAAGGTCGAGGAGGACCACGGCCTGGGCAGCACCAGCATCTGGTCCGGCGTGACGGAGGAGCGCGACCAGCGCCTCACCTTCCTGGGCCTGCTGCGCGCCCGCGCCGGTGTGGTGCTCAAGGACCAGTGGCTCGCCTTCGGCGGGCTGGGCCTCTCCTTCGGCACGGTGCGCTACCGCTACGACATGGACTCGCCCGGCAGCAGCGACTACCACGAGGTGGACGAAGGCCGCGTGGCCGTGGGATGGAACCTGGGCCTGGGCCTGGAACGCCACATCTGGAAGCAGCTCACCGCGCACGTGGAGTACTGCTTCAACGGCATGGGCAAGCGCACCTACGCCACCGACCCCAGCGGCCGCTCCGCCAACCTGGGCACGCACTTCGACGTCACCTTCCGCGACCATTACCACACCGTGCTGCTCGGTGCGCGGTGGTACTTCACGCATTGACCGGCGCGGGATCGCAGGCAAGAGGCGGCGCCCACCGGGCGCCGCTTCCGTTCCCACCGGATCCTCGATCCCCACCGCCGGATCCTCTGCCGCACAAGGAATGCGCAGCCCACCCAGGGAGTTTTGACCCGTCGAAACCGACGAACCACACAAACACCCTGGTCACCATGAACACGCAAGCCACCTTCCGCCTTCTTCTCCTCACCAGCACGCTGTGCGGGGTCACACCCCACCTGGCGCGGGCGCAGGACGCCGATCCCGCCCCGGCCTTCGGCAAGGGCAACGTGGCCCTCAACGCCGGCATCGGCCTGGGCGGCGTGCGCCCCGGCTACTACGGCACCTACAACGACCACTACAGCAACAGCCCCACCTTCTGCCTCAGCGCCGAGGGGGGCGTGGTCAAGGCCGGGCCCGGCGTCATCGGCGTGGGCGGCTTCCTGTCGCACCGCTGGACGCGCCGCCTGGAGGAGGACAGCTACGGCAGCGTCACGTACACCTACGACGAGCGCTGGACCCGCACCACCATCGGCGCGCGCGTGGCCTGGCACCTCAGCGAACATGTGCCCGCGCACAAGCTGGACCTGTACGCTGGTGTCATGCTGGGCTACGCCATCGTGGGCTACCGCAACGAGAGCACGCGCACGGTGAACGGCGAGACCACGACGTACAGTTCCAACAGCCGTCCGCGCCGCGGCTATGGCGACTGGAGCACCTTCGTGGGGGCGCGCTACTTCTTCACGCGCAATGTGGGCGCCTATGCCGAACTGGGCTACGGTGTCAGCATCATCAACCTCGGCGCGGCGTTCCGATTCTGAGGTGAGCGATGGGTCCGTTCCTGCGTGGGAACGGACCAGGACGGCGCCCCGGCGTTCTGCGGAACGGCCGGGGCGTTCGTTGTGGCGAAAAGCTGCGGCGTCCACGACGTGCACACCTCTGGCGCGGGAGATCGACGTGGGCGGGTGGTGGTGGTGGTGGGCGTCCTCCCGTGCGCAGGGAAAGGTTGATCGTGGGGGCACACGGGGACGGCTCGCAGGGCCGCGCCTGACGCTTGCGACAGAGCGGGCTTGCGCGAGAACAGGGCATGGCACGGATCGCCGATCCGCGCCAGCAGACCTGGGCAATGGTCGGGGTCTTTGAACAATGCTGCTGGCGCGGATCGGCGATCCGTGCCTTCCACCTGATCACCACGTTGCCCCCTTCGCGCGGGAGATCGACGTGCGGTGGCTGGTCCGGCCGACCTCCCGTGCGCTGGGAAGGTTGATCGTGGGGGCACAAGAGGACGGCTCGCGGAGCCTCGCCTAACTCTTGCGCCAAATCAGGGGCGAGAACACTCGCGCGAGGGGTGGGCGCGCGCCCTTTTCGCGCACCGGCACGGCTGAAGCATACGCCTGCACACTCATCGACGCGGCCCTCGGAGCTTCGAATGGGACCTGGGAGCCCCCAAGCAGGTACCCAATGAGGTCACCGGAATGGGCCGTTCCGCCATTCCCCTTTCTTGATACTCCAATTCACCTTCGGCAAGTACGAACTTATTTGTCACTTCTTGCTTTCAATGTAACGAGCCAATAATTTAAATACCGAACCGTTAGAAAGCGCCTCTTCGTATAATGGATTGAATTCGGCCCTTTGCTTTTCACTCATATATAGAAAATCATCAGAAGGCCTGTATATGAAGGCAATATCTCCACTATCCCTATCAAATCCTACAGAATAGAGTTGTCTATTGACATCACCCTGCCTTTCGTACTCATCAACCCAGAAAATAAGCAACGGTTGATTGAAATCGTTAGTTGTAACGGTGATATCCTCAAATGGCTCAAAAGAAGACAATTCTGGATGCCGCAAGTATTGATCATTAACCATTTCTTGGACTTTCTTGTAGTACTCGTCACTGTGCTCGGCGGCACAGCTCAGCAAGAAGGCGGATGCGAGCATTGAGGCAACAAGCGTTTTCATTGGATCAGTTTGGCTTAAATATACTGACCTTACGTTGGCTTGATGGAGCTTGAATTAATACGCCACTTAGGTGCCCCGACCGGCGCTCGCGTGTCGCGAGTGCCTTGTCCACATCCGCCTCTGGCGGTTCGATAAACCAAGATTGATCACGACAGTGAACGTTGCCACTCTGCACTGCCGAGCGACGATCTGAACCCCTACCGAAGTCGAACTCACTCCACCGGAAAATCCAACCGGCCGAGCACATGGGCCATGGGGACGTTGAGGTCTAGCACCTGCGTGGCCACCACCTGCCCTTCAGCACGCAGGCGGGCGATGCGCTTCGCATAACCACCATCCTTGGTCAGGATGTGGCTGATGCCCGCAGTGGCTTCGGCCTGCGCCAGCAGCTTCATATCGTTCAACACGATGTTCCGCTCGTCGGGTTCGCCCTTGTCGCGGACGCGCAACAGTACAACGGTCAATGGCCCTGCGCGCCGGGCGTGGTCCACGTTGAAGGGCAGCATCCGCAGGTTCCGCACGGGCAGTTCATCGAACGCACCCTTCACGCACCATTCGGCCACTACGATGGTGCTCAGGTACATGGGCACTTTGCGGGCCAGCAGCTCCTTGAACCATGCGTTGGCGTTCGCATGGAGGGACTCATCGGCCTTCATCAGGCGGATCAGGAAGCTGGTGTCCACCAGCACGCCGTGCACGGACTCAAGCCCCGTAGTCGCCCCTGACATCGTTGAGGTATTGGTCCGGATCGATGTCCTTGAGCCACTGGTAGGCTTTCGTCTGCAGGCGCTTCAGGTAGGCCTCCTCATATTGCTCGTCGTAGTCGATCAGCTCGATCAGTTTCAATGAGCCCTTCTCGATCTCGCCGGTCTGCAGGTCCTGCCGGCCGATGGCACGCACGCCCATGGTCTTGTACAGGTAGTTGTCCGTGCGGCCGGTCAGCTGCGCCTCGGTCGCATACACCAGGTAGGTGCCCTGGCCGCTCACTTGCAGGTGGATGTTCGGCTTGTCCTTGCCTCCGGCATCCACCACCCGCCCATAGAGGTACACCTCGGTCTCCACGGAGGTGGCTTCGGTGCGCAGGTAATGCGTGGTGCGGTCAATGCGCACTTCGGCCGAACCCGGGAGCGAGGTGCGCAGGGTGAAGGCCAGGTCGCTTTCCTGCGCCCACCGTTGCATCCGCTCCATGGCGCGGGCCGTGCGCGGCTCAAGCACATCCACCGTACCAGTGCTGGCCACCAGGCCGAGCACGGCCCCCGTCTTGGCCACTGCTTCAACCCCAGTGCGGAAGATGTTGCGCACCGAGCCGGGCTGCACCTCGTAACTGATCACCGGGCGCTCGTGCCGGTTGTTGGGGAACAGCAACACCTCCACCTCCTCCAACAGCTCGCGCAGGGCTTTGATGTCATAGTCCTCCGGCAGC
>JADLBK010000104.1 GCA_020847755.1 Flavobacteriales bacterium
CCAGGTATTCGTCCTTGCTGACGCGGATGGTGTAGGTGGTGTTCTCCTTGATGAAGCGGTCGCGGCCGTTCTCGGCGAAGCTGAAGCCGCCGTTGTCGTCGGCCAGGGCGTTGTAGCTGGTGCCGTCGGTGCCCACCACCTCGATCTTGGCGCCGGGCAGCGGGGTGCTGGTCTCCTTGTCGTACACGGTGCCCTGGAGGGCGAAGACGAGGTCGGGCATGTAGAAGCGCCAGATGTCGTCCTGGCCTTTGCCGCCCGGGCGGTTGCTGGTGAAGTAGCCCCGCTCCTCCTCGCCGTCGAAGATGATCCCGAAGTCGTCCGAGGGGCTGTTGATGGGATACTTCACGTTCTCCACCTGACCCCAGGTGTTGTCGCCGGTCTTCTCGGCGCGGTAGATGTCCATGCCGCCCATGCCGGGGTGGCCGTCGCTGCTGAAGTAGAGGCTGCCGTCCTGGCGGTTGAAGGGGAACATCTCGTCCTTCTTCGTGTTGATCTCGCCGCCCAGGTTGGTGGGGGCGCCCACCGGCTTGCCGTCCTTGTCCAGCTTCACCATCCAGATGTCCTTGCCGCCCTTGCCACCCTTCATGTTGCTGCTGAAGAAGAGGGTCTGGTCGTCGGGGGACAGGGCCGGGTGGCCGAGGGTGACCACGGGGGTGTCCAGCTTGCTCTCCTTGCCGGCGTTGGCGGGACGCAGGGCGAGGAGCTCGGGCTCGCTGTAGTTGCTGCCCACCTTCTTGGTCATCCAGATCTCGCAGCCGTGCACCTTGTTCTTCTCGAAGGCGCAGCGGGTGAAGTACATGATGGTGCGCTTGGCGTTGAAGGTCGGCGCGCCCTCATTGCCTTCGGTGTTGATGCTGGGGGGCAGCTTCACGGGTTCGCTCCACTTGCCGAGCTTGTCGCGGCTGCTGGCGAAGAGGTCGCTGAAGGCCTCGCCGATGATCTGGTCGGTGTTGGTACCGGTGCTGGCGGCGCGGGTGCTGGTGAACACCACGTCCTCGTTCTTCTTGTCGCTGAAGCCGGGTGTGAAGTCGTACTGCTGGGAGTTGAGCAGCACCTCGGGGTCCACGCTGTAGCGGCTGGGGTTGTCCTTCCACTGCTGGGCCACCTGGCAGGCATTGATGCCGGCGTCGGCGCGGGTGTCGCCGGGGTTCTTCTCCTTGTACTTGTTGTAGGCGGCGATGGCCTCGGCGTACTTGCCCTGCTCCTTCAAGGCCTCGCCGAGGTGGAAGTAGGTGATGGGGTCGCTGTACTGGGCCTTGTTGGCCTTTTCGTACCACACGGCGGCCTGCTGGGCGTCGCCGAGCACGCGGTAGCACTCACCCACCTTGAAGATGAGGGCGGCCTTGTCGCTGGCCTTCTTCTCGGTGGTGTAAGCCTTCTTGTAGAGCTCGATGGCGTTGAAGTAGTAGCCCTTGTTGAAGGCTGCATCCGCTTCCTCGGCGAGCTTGGTCTGGCCCATCGCCACGGTGGAGAACAGCATGCCGGCGCTGAGGCAGGCCAGGAACAGGCGTGTACGCATCGGATCGTGCAGGATAAGTCCGGTTGGTTCCGGGCGAAAGTAAACAAATGTTGGCACCGGCACCGCCTGCGGTCGGGGCCGGCGGTGCGCACCGCCGGCCCCGGAACACCGGAGGATCAGCGGGTGAAGAGCAGTTCGCGCAGCTTGGGCAGGGGCCACATGCCGTCGTCCACGAGCAGCTCCAGTTTGTCCGTATGGTAGCGGATCCGGTCGAGGAAGGGCCGCACATGATCGCAGTAGGAAATGGCCTTCTCGCGGGCATCCTCGATGGTGTTGGCCTTCTTGCGGGCCTCCACCATCTCGTCCACCAGGGTGATGATCGTGCTGATGTGCTCGCTGATCTCCTCCAGGAGAGCCAGCGGGGCGGCCGTGGCTTTCGCCGCCTTCTCCGGACCGAGCACGTCCCGAAGCCCCTTGACGTTCTCAATGAGCCGGTTCTGGTAGGCGATGGCCGGTGGCACCATGTGGTTCCTCGCCAGATCACCGACCGCACGGCTCTCGATCTGCACCTTCAGCATGTAGCTGTGCAGCTCGAGCTCGTGGCGGGCATCCAGTTCCACCTCGCTCAGCACGCCCATGTCGGCGAAGAGCTTCTTGGTCTCCTTGCGGCCCCACACATCCAGCGCACGCGGCGTGTCGGGCAGGTTGCTCAGGCCGCGCCGCTTCGCTTCGGCCTTCCATTCGTCGCTGTAGCCGTTGCCCTCGAAGCGGATGCGCTTGCTCTCCACGATGAGGTCGCGCAGCTCGCGCAGGATGGCCTCGTCGCGCTTGGTGCCCTTGGCCACCAGGGCGTCCACCCGCTTGCGGAAGGTGGTGAGCTGCTGGGCCACGATGGTGTTGAGCACGGTCATGGGCCCGGCGCAGTTGGCGCTGCTGCCCACGGCGCGGAACTCGAACTTGTTGCCGGTGAAGGCGAAGGGGCTGGTGCGGTTGCGGTCCGTGTTGTCCAGCATCACGGGAGGGATCCGGCCGATGTCCAGCTTCAGCTCGGTCTTCAGCGCCGGGCTCATGGTGCTCTTCACGTTGCGCTCCAGTTCGTCCAGCAGGCGGCTCAGGTGGTCGCCGATGAAGACGCTGATGATGGCCGGCGGCGCCACGTTGGCACCGAGGCGATGGTCATTGCTGGCGCTGGCGATGCTGGCGCGCAGCACGTCGGCGTGGGTGTTGATGGCCGCGATGGTGTTGACGAAGAAGGTGAGGAACTGCATGTTCTCCTTCGGCGTCTTGGC
>JADLBK010000105.1 GCA_020847755.1 Flavobacteriales bacterium
GCAGGATGTAGGCGCTGGCGCCGCCGGGCACGTCCTCGTCCACCACCAGCAGGCGGTTGGTCTTCCGCAGGCTGTCCCCGCACACCTGTGTGCGGTCGAAGGGGAGTAGGGTGCGCGCGTCGATGAGCTCCACGGAGATGCCGAGCGCCTCGAGCTGCTCGCAGGCCTTCGCACAAAGGGTGAAGGTGCTGCCGTAGCTCACCAGGGTGAGGTCGCTGCCCTCGCGCACCACCTCGGCGATGCCGATGGGCACGGTGAAATCGCCGAGGTTGCCGGGCCGGCGCTCCTTGCTGCGGTAGCCGTTGAGGCATTCGATCACCAACGCGGGGTCGTCGGCCTGCAGCAGGGTGTTGTACATGCCCGCGGCCTGCTGCATGTTGCGCGGGGTGCACACCACGATGCCGCGCACGCTGTGCAGGATCATGCCCATGGGGCTGCCGCTGTGCCACACGCCCTCCAGCCGGTGGCCGCGCGTGCGGATGATCAGCGGGCACTTCTGACCGCCCTTGGTGCGCCAATGCACCGTGGCCAGGTCGTCGCTCATGCCCTGCAGGCAGTAGAGCAGGTAGTCGAGGTACTGGATCTCGGCCACCGGACGCAGGCCGCGCAACGCCATGCCGATGCCCTGGCCCAGGATGGTGGCCTCGCGGATGCCGGTGTCGGCCACGCGCTGCTCGCCGAAGCGGGCCTGCATGCCCTCCATGCCCTGATTGACGTCGCCGATCTTGCCGGTGTCCTCCCCGAAGGTGAGCAAACGCGGCTCGCGTGCGAAGAGCGCGGCGAAGTTGTCGCGGATGATGATGCGGCCGTCCACCAGCTCGTCGCCGGCGTATTCCACCGGTACCTCCGGCACGTTCAGGCAGCTTCCCGGCCCTTCCTGGTAGAGGTGGCTGCCGTAGCGTTCGCCGTTGTCGGCCAGCGCGCGCTGCACCCACGCACGGAGTTCGGCGTGGGCAGGCTGGGAGGCCTGTCCGACGATCAGCGCGCGACGGGCCGCGCTCAGCACCTCCTTGCGGCCAGGGGCCAACTCGCTGCGCAGCTCCTGCGCCAGGGCGGTGTCCACCGCCTCGATCAGCGGCAGCACGGCGGTGCGCTCGGCGCCGATCTCGGCCTGGAAGGCGGTCCACGCCGCCTTCTGCGCCGCGCGGGCCTCGGCCTTGGCGCGCACCTCGATGGCGTCCAGCTCCTCGGCCGTGGCCAGCACCTCGCCGCCGGGGCGGAAGCCCAGGATCCACTCGCGGAACTTCACGTTGCAGTCGTACACCTTGTACCAGTCCAGCAGCGGCACCTCCTGCAGCGGCGTGCCGTCCTTGTCGCGGATCCAGTCGCTGACGCTGCTCTTGTAACGCTCGTGGCTGCCGCTGGTGCTGTGGCCCTGCGGCTGCGTCACCTCCTCCACGTGGATCAGGCAGGGCACGTGCTCTTCGCGGCACAGCGCGATGGCCTTCTCGTAGGTCCGGTTCAGGTGGGCATAGTCCCAGCCCTTGGTGCGGTAGATGCGCAGGCCGTTGCCCTCCTCCTCCTTCTCGAAGCCCGCCAGCGCCTTGCTGATGCTGGCCTTGGTGGTCTGGTGCGCCTTGCTGACGCTGATGCCCCAGCCGTCGTCCCACACGCTCATGGCCAGCGGCACCTGCAGCACACAGGCCGCGTTCATGGTCTCCCAGAAGTGGCCCTCGCTGGTGCTGGCGTCGCCGATGGTGCCGAAGGCCACCTCGTTCCCTTGGTCGGTGAGGTGGGTGAGGCCGTGCAGGGCGGTGTCGTGGCGGAACACCTTGCTGGCCTGGGCCAGGCCGAGCAGCCGCGGCATCTGGCCGGCGGTGGGGCTGATGTCCGGGCTCGAGTTCGGCTGCGCCATCAGGTCCTTCCAATCGCCGCGCTCGTCGAGGCTGCGCGTGGCGAAGTGGCCGTTCATGCTGCGGCCGGCGCTGCTGGGATCGGCGTTCACGTCGGCGTGGGCGTACAGCTGCGCGAACCACTGCTGCACAGTGAGCTCGCCGATGGCGAACATGAAGGTCATGTCGCGGTAGTAGCCGCTGCGCCAGTCGCCGTTGCGGAACTGCTTGGCCATGCAGACCTGGGCCAGCTCCTTGCCGTCGCCGAAGATGCCGAACTTGGCCTTGCCGCCCAGCACCTCCTTGCGGCCCAGCAGGCTGGCCTCGCGGCTCAGCACGCACAGCTCATAGTCGCGCAGGATCTCCTGCTTCACCTCCTCCAGGGTCAGCTCTTCGGTCAGGTCGGTCTTCCGGGCCATCGGTCGCGGTCTTCCGCGCGAAGGTAGGCCTTGCGGCGTGTGGGCGGGCGGGGGGATCCCGCGCTGGCAACCGCTTCCCCCGTCCCGCCGATCGAAGCATCTTCCCATCTCAACGGGTGCACGACCTCTCCGGTCGGATCGTGGCCGCCGCGACCCGTTGCGGTGCTGAACCTTGGCAGCCCCAACGATGTCCACCATGCGCCGATCCCTGCTGCTGCTGTCGCTCCATCTCACGGCCTTCGCCCACGGCCAGGTGCCACAGGGCGGAGCGCCGCACGACTGGGGCCGGCGCATGCGCCATGTCGCGCTGCCCACCATCGCGCCCGGCGGCCCGCTGGTGGAGGAACGCCGCGCCGCTTCCGAGGGCCTCGCTTTCCGGTACGGCACCCAGCGCTGGCTGCAGGCCGACCTGATGAGCGAGGGCCTGTGGGACAGCCTGCCCGGCGGCCTGCTGCGCGGGCGCCTCCGCCTCGCAAGCCCCGGCGCTGCCATGCTCGCCGTGCAGTTCGATCGCTTCGACCTGCCCGACGGCGCGCTGCTCTTCGTGATCGACCAAGCGCGGACCTCCTACATCGGGGGCTTCGGCGAGGCCAACGAGCTTCCCGACGGCACCTTCGCCACGGCCCTGCTGCCCGGCGACGCCGTGGTGCTGGAGCTGCATGTGCCCGCCGAGCGCCTCGCGGACTGCGCCGTGGAGGTCGGCAGCGTCACCCACGCGTTCCACGATCCCTTCAGCAGCACCGAGGCCGGCACGCCCAAGGACTACGACCCGGGCTACCAGAGCGCGGCCTGCCACACCAACGTGGCCTGTCCGGCGGCCAGCGACTGGCAGACGGTGAAGCGCGCCACGGCCATGTTCCTGCGCCCCGACGGCAACGGCTGCACCGGCACCCTGGTGAACAACACCGCCAACAACGGCACACCATACTTCCTGCTGGCCAACCACTGCTATCAGCCCAACACCAGCGGCTGGGTCTTCTACTTCAACTACGAATCGACCGGCTGCACCGGCAGCAGCGGGTCCACGGCGCAGACGATCACCGGATGCACCCTGAAGGCCAGCGACCACTACGACGACTTCGCCCTGGTGCAGCTCAGCAGCGCGCCCCCCGCGAGCTACCAGCCCTACTACGCCGGATGGGACCGCAGCGGCACCACGCCCACGCGCACCGTCACCATCGAGCACCCGCTCTACGACGTGAAGAAGATCGCCTTCGACGATCAGGCGCCCACGAGTTACAGCAGCAACGGCACCAACTTCTGGCGGATGTACTGGGACAGCGGCATCGTGCAGAGCGGATCGAGCGGCTCGCCCCTGTACGACCAGAACAAGCGGATGGTGGGCCACGTGGTGAACGGTGCACAGACGTGCAGCAACTACAGCTCGACCTCCAGCGGTGCGGTGAAGCTCACCAGCAGCTTTGAGGGCACCGCCGCCAGCAACCGCCTGCGCGACTGGCTGGACCCCGCCAACACCACCACCGTGCTGAACGGCCACGACCCCTACGCGGCGCCGGCGCAGCCTGTGCGCGTGAAGCTGAAGGTGATGCTCGAGGGGGCCTTCGAGACCAGCACCGGGCTGATGCGCGGTTCGCTGCGCAGCGCGGGTCTGGTGCCGCTCGCCGAACCGTACACGGCCCTCGGGTTCGACGCGGTGAACGGCAGCGGCGGAGAGACCACCACCGGCGCCGTGCTCGCCGTCAGCGGCAGTGCCTCCGTGGTGGACTGGGTGCGCGTGGAACTGCGCCACAAGAACAACAGTGCGTCCGTGGTGGCGGTGCGCCATGCCCTGCTGCTGCGCAACGGCAATGTGGTGGATGTGGACGGCACGAGCGATGTGGCCTTCTCCGTTCCTGCGGACAACTACCACATCGCGGTGCGGCACCGCAACCACCTGGGCGCGATGCTGGCCACCCCGCAGGCGCTGAGCGCCACGGCCACGCTGAAGGACCTGACGCTGTCGGCCACCGCGCTCTATGGAGGGGCCACCGCCACCAAGGCGGTGAACGGTGTACGCTGCCTCTATGCCGGCGATGCGAACGTGAGCGGCCACGTGAAGTACAGCGGGGCGGACAACGACCGCGACCCCATCCTGCAAAAGGTCGGTGGCCTGGTGCCCACCAGCACCGTGAACGGCTACCACCGCGAGGACCTCAACCTGGACGGGGTGGTTCGCTACACGGGCACGGCCAACGACCGCGACCTCATCCTGAACAACATCGGCGGCACCGTGCCCTCGTCCGTGCTGGTGGAGCTGTTGCCGTGAGCGGCGCGGCTCAGTCCACGAAGCGCGCGGCCAGGTCGGGGCCCGGCACCAGGCAGGCCTCGGTGCGGCCGAACCAGCGGTAGCGCCGCCGGGCCACCCGGTCGTACACGGCATCGCGCAGCACGCGCGGCAGCCCCAGGAGGACCGCCAGCAGGGGCCACGCTCCGTCGAGGTCGCGGAAGAGGTGCAGCGCGGCGGTGCTGCGGGTGAGCACCCGGCCCTGGCGCAGGTAGATCAGCGTGCTGAGCTCCGCGGTGCCGAGCCCCTGCTCGCGCAGGATGCGCTGCCCGGTGGGGCCTTGCAGGGGGGCGAAGCGGATGCGACCACGGCGGTCGCGGGGCACCACGAAGCGCACCGCACCGGTGCACAGGTTGCACACGCCGTCGAACAGCAGCAGGCGGTCCGGCAGCGGGGGGCCGGCCATCGATCAGGACTTGGCGAGCACGCCGCAGAGGTGCCACAGCAGGCGGGCGACAAATGGCGTTCTGGAGGATGTGTTCATTGTTGCCCGGAGTCGATCATTGGAAAGATGTACGGATCATTCCAGAGGTCAGGCATTTCCGGGTCGGACCCGTTGATCGAGTATCGACCGTAGAAGTACTTAAGGGCACCTCTAACAACCCTTGCTTGAGCGCCGGATGAGCGGAGTAGGTCATGGCCCATGGTCGGTTGAAGTGTGAAGTTCGTTGATCCGGGTCGTTTTCGGGGCTGTTCGGTGCGGTCCGGTCAC
>JADLBK010000106.1 GCA_020847755.1 Flavobacteriales bacterium
GGCATGGGCGACGTGGTGAGCCTGGTGGAGCGCGCGCAGGAGCAGTTCGACGAGAAGCAGGCCCGCGAGCTCAGCAAGAAGATCGCGAAGGACCAGTTCGGCTTCGACGATTTCCTGGAACAGATCGGCCAGATCAAGAAGATGGGGAACATGAAGGACCTCATGGGCATGATCCCCGGCGTGGGCAAGGCGCTCAAGAACATCGACATCCCCGACGACGCGTTCAAGGGCATCGAGGCCATCATCAAAAGCATGACGCCGGAGGAGCGCCGCAACCCCGCCCTCATCAATGGCAGCCGGCGTGCGCGCCTGGCCATGGGCAGCGGCCGCGGCATCGAGGAGGTCAACAAACTGATGAAGCAGTTCGAGGAGACCCGGAAGGTGATGAAGATGATGGGCGACAAGACCAAGATGAAGGCGATGATGCAGCAGATGCAACAGATGCAGGGGATGAGGCGCTAGGGGCGACGTTCACGTCGCCCTGCCGCCGTTGGATGGTTGGGTTTGAGCAGATGATGTGAGAAGTGGATGATCGGCGATGTCGGTCCGGTGAGATCCCCTGTTCTGGTTCAAGCAGTTGCCGTACTGGTCATCCTGTGCCTTCCCCTCGGGCTGTTCTTCGCGTGGGGGAAGGTGAACAACGAGATCAGCTACAAGTACGAAGCGCAAGGGCCGGACTTTCAGGAGAAGTCCGCGTTCGGCAGCTGGACTGAGAATTTCCGGCGCATCATGGACAACATCGAGTTCCATCGGAAGGTGGCGCAACGACTCCGGATCACCTCCATGGGGCCCAAGGCCGTGGAGCGCACCATGGCCGATGCACGGATCACCGATATCGAAGATGGCTTCCAGTATTTCTCGGCCCTGGATGACGGATGCACCTGCATCGTGACCCACGACCGCCGGGACTGGGCCTTCGCCGGGACCGAGGTCCTGACCCCGGAGAACTTTCTGCTGAAGCACGTGGTGGTGCGGAAGTAGCGCACCTTCGCCCCATGGCCGGTACCACCGATCCCCTTGAACAGCTGAAGTACCCCATCGGTCGCTTCGTGCGTGGCACCAAGGCCTCCACGCCGGAACGCCGCCGGGAGCTGATCGCCCGCATCGAGCGGTTCCCGGTCGACCTGGAGGCTGTGCTGCAGGGCTTGTCCGATGCGGATATGGACACGCCCTACCGTCCGGGTGGATGGACCGTGCGCCAGCTGGTGCACCACCTGGCCGACAGCCACGGCCAGAGCCTGCACCGGTTCAAACTGGCCTTGACCGAGGATCGCCCGACCATCAAGCCGTACCTCCAGGCGCTCTGGGCCGAACAGGCGGATGCCCGCACCATGCCCCTTGAGCCCTCGCTGGCCATCATCCGCGGTTCACATGCCCGTTGGGCCGTGGTGTTGCGGGCCATGACCGATGCGGAATGGGAACGTTGCTTCATCCATCCCGAGCAGCAGCGCGAGATCAGCCTGGCGGAAGCGTTGGAACTGTATGCCTGGCACAGCGCCCATCACCTGGCGCACATCGCCGGTTCCCCGGAACGAGCGGCCCGACCGGCCTGAGCAGGATCTCCGGAAGTGCGTGGTCACCGCGTGGCGCGTGGTCGACGGACGTCCCTTGTCCGGATCTGGACGGATCCCTTTTCACCCAAGGGCACCGGGCGGGCAGGCGTTGCGTCGGTGGCGGTGCTGAGCGTTCGTCCAGGTGTCCAAGGCGTTCGTCGATGCGGAAACCCCGCGGGTCGAACGGCCGTACGAAGCGCGCCAACGAACCGCCATGCGTGTGCTCAGCCTTCCCCTGTTCCTCGTCACGTTCTCTGTGGGCGCACAGACCGGCCCCGGAGGGGTGGGCTCCAGCGCCACGAACGTGCTGTGGCTCCGGGCCGATGCCGGCGTCACCCACAGCAGCGGCGCGGTGAGCCAGTGGAACGACCAGAGCGGCAACGCCAACCATGCGGCACTGCCCGGAACCATTCCCACCGCCACGCCCGCCTATGTCACCGCTTCGGTGAACGGCTACCCTTCGCTGGACTTCGACGGCATCGACGACCAGTTGTGGGTGAACGACCATGGCAGCATCGACCTCACGGCGTGGCACTTCTTCATCGTGGTGACCGCCGACCTGTTGAAGGACCATAATGCCTGGATGGCGAAAGGGAACGATTCCGAAGAGAACTACGAGATGCTGAGCTATGTGGACGGCAACATCCATACCCCGACCCACTACACCGATGGCACCCGAACACACCCCAGTTCGACGGGAGGGCAGGTGACCACCACCAGCTTCGATGTCTTCGAGTACAGCTACAACACCTCCGTGGGACGCGATGTGTACAAGAACGCAGGCAGCATCATCACCGATAACGAGAGCAAGACGCCGCAAAGGAACAACCACCCGTTGTTCATCGGAAACGAACGCAGCACCACCGGCCGCGTGGTGAACGGCGACATCGCCGAGGTGATCGCATATAACGCCCGTCTGAACGCCACCCAGCGGTTGATCGTGAACAACTACCTGGCGGCCAAGTACGCCCGTACCCTGACCACCGGCGACATCTACAACGAGGATGATGCCGGTGCCGGCAACTTCGATCATGATGTGGCCGGCATCGGCCGCACCAGCAGCACGGACCTCCACACGGCCGGCCGGGGCAGCGGGGTGGTGCTCATCAGCAAAGCCGCGCACAGCGGTCTGCAGGACAACGAGTTCCTGTTGTGGGGCCATGATGGCGGTGCCCTCGGCACCTGGGGCGTGGGCGACCTGCCCACGGGGGTGCAAGGCCGCTGGCAGCGTGTCTGGCGCGTGAGCGAGGTGAACGGGAGCGGCAGCGGTGTGAACGTCGGGGACGTGGACATGAGCTTCGACCTGAACGGTCTCGGGACGGTGACCGCCTCGCACCTTCGACTCCTGGTGGACACCGACGGCGACGGCCTGTTCGCTGATGAAACACCCATCAACGGGGCGATCAGCGATGGGGGCGGGATGTACCGCTTCGCCGGGGTGAGCGCCCTGCAGAACAACCGGCGCTTCACGCTGGGCACCACGAACATCATCAGTACGCCGCTGCCGGTGGAACTGCTGCACTTCACCGCGGAGCCGACCGGCCCCACGAGCGTGCGCCTATCCTGGGCCACCGCCTCGGAGCAGGACAACGCCGGATTCACCGTGGAGCGCAGCACCGAACTGGAGGACTGGATCGCGGTGGCCCACGTGACCGGGGCGGACGATGCGCAAACAACGATGAGCTATGAGGCTCTCGACGTCCAAGCGCCGCCAGCCATGCTGTACTACCGCTTGCGTCAGATCGACCTGGATGGATCCACCACCCTGAGCGCGCTGGTGCCCGTGGACCTGCGCGGTCAGCAGGACATCGTGCTGGTGCCGAACCCGACGGACGGCCCGGTGGACCTGGTGCTGTCCCCGGGCAGCGCGCCCGTGCTGGGGCTGGATCTGGTGGACGGGAGCGGCCGTGTCCTGCCATTGCCGGTGACACCGAACGGTACGGACCGCTGGCGCTTCGACGCCACCGCACTGGCCCCCGGGGCTTACGTCCTGCGCGTGCACCAGGCCGGTGATGAACCGACCCGACAGCTACGCATGCTGCGCTGACCATACTGCACCATCGCTCCAATGCATCCATCCATGCGCGCCCTGACCCTGCCCGTGCTCTTCATCGCGACACTCCTTGCCGCCCAGACCGGCCCGGGTGGCGTGGGCAGCAGCGCCACCAATGTCATCTGGTTGAGCGCGGACCAGGGTGTTTACAACAATGCAGGGACGACCTTTGCCGGGAACGGCGACAACGTGCGGCAGTGGAACGACCGCTCGGGCAACGCCCGTCATGCCGGTGAGGCCAACGTGGCCAACCGGCCCAATCTGGCCACCGCTGTGCTGAACGGGAGGCCGGTGGTGCGGTTTACCGCGGCCAACAATGACCGGCTCATCTCCACCGGCCTCACCACCGCCGACCAGGCCTCCGCCTGGGTGGTGACCCGGTACACCTCATTGCCTTCACCCAATCCCGGCCTGTTGCAGGGCGCCGCTTCCGGCAACGCACTTGCTGCGGATGCCGCCCTGAAGAACCTGGGGATGTGGGTGAGCTCCTCCAACACGAGGCCCTGGGGCCGGGGCATTCGTTCAGACGGGACCATGCTGGAGATCTCCCAGACCACCAACACCAGTGCCGGCACGTTCTACATCCTCAACAACAACTACGGCGCCAGCCAGATCCAGCAGTACATCAACAACAGTGCAGCGGGTTCGGTGGCCACGAACGGAACCCTGCGCTCCTGGACGGATCTCTGCGTGGGCATGCAGGCCGGTAGCGAAGGATGGAACGGGGACATCGCCGAGGTGATCCTCTTCAACACCGCCCTGAACGCCACCCAGCGCCTCGTGGTGGCCAACTACCTGGCCGCCAAGTACGGGCTCACGCTGGGCACCGGCGACCTCTACACGCAGGACAACCCGGGAGCGGGCAACCACGACCATGACGTGGCCGGCATCGGCCGCACGAGCAGCAGCGATATGCACACCGCCGCTCGCGGAAGTGGCCATGTGCTCGTCAGCAAGGCTGCTCACAGTGGCCTGCAGGACAATGAGTTCCTGTTGTGGGGTCACGATGGCGGCGCCTTGGGCACCTGGGGCGTGGGCGACCTGCCCTCGGGCGTGCAGGGCCGCTGGCAGCGTGTATGGCGCGTGAGCGAGGTGAATGCGAGCGGAAGCAGTGTGAACGTGGGGGACGTGGACATGAGCTTCGATCTCAGCGATCTGGGCGCAGTGACCGCCTCGCACTTGCGCCTGCTGGTGGACACCGACAATGATGGCCTGTTCGCCGACGAAACGCCCATCAGCGGTGCGGTCAACGACGGGGGAGGGATGTACCGCTTCGCGGCGGTGAGCGCTTTGCAGAACGGACGACGGTTCACCTTGGGCACCTCCAACCTGTCCAGCACCCCGTTGCCCGTTGAACTGCTCCACTTCACCGCGGATCCCGCCGGTCCCGCAAGCGTCCGCCTCAGCTGGGCCACCGCCAGCGAGCACAACAACGCCGGCTTCACCGTGGAGCGGAGCAAGGACCTCCACACATGGACCACAGTGGCCCACGTGACCGGCGCTGGTGATGCGCAGACCACGCTCAACTACGATGCGATGGACCACCAGGCCCCACCAGCACTGCTCTACTACCGCCTGCGCCAGATCGACCTGGACGGCAGTTCCCTCCTCAGCGCAACGGTGTCGGTGGACCTGCGCCACAGCGCGATCGCCGTGCTGGTGCCCAATCCGGCGGACGGTCCGGTGGACCTCGTGCTGGCCCCGGGTGCCGCTCCCGTGCTGGGGCTGGACCTGGTGGACGGCAGCGGTCGCGTGCTGCCGCTGGCACCGATGCCGAACGGGAATGACCGCTGGCGCTTCGATGTCTCCATGCTGGCGCCGGGTGCCTATGTGGTCCGTGTACACCAGGCCGGTGACAAGCCGCCCGGGCAGCTACGCCTTCTTCGATAGCCTCCTTGACGGCCAGCCATGGCGTTCCGGCGATCTGCTGGATCTCGTACCCTTGTGGCATGTCGGAGGTGATGGCCCATCAGTTGCTCGACGGTCGGAGGTGCAGCGAGGCCCTGCGCGCCCGCATCGCTGAAGAAGCCGCGGCCGTCAAGGCACGGCGAGGACGCTCACCCCATCTGGCCGCCGTGCTGGTGGGCCATGATGGCGCCAGCCGCACCTATGTGGAAAGCAAGGTGAAGGCCTGCGAGGAGGTGGGTTTCCGAAGCACACTGATCGCCCTGCCCGAGACCATCACCGAGGAGGACCTGCTGCACCGCGTGAAGCAGCTCAACAAGGACAAGGAGCTCGATGGCTTCATCGTGCAGCTGCCCCTTCCCGCGCACATCGATGCGGACAAGGTGACCCTGGCGATCGATCCGGACAAGGATGTCGACGGCTTCCACCCGGAGAACCTCGGCCGCATGGTGCTCGGTCAGCCCGGCTTTCTGCCGGCCACGCCCAGCGGCATCGTGGAGCTCCTGCGCCACTATCACATCGAGACCGCCGGACGACATTGCGTGGTGATCGGCCGCAGCCATATCGTGGGTACGCCCATGAGCATCCTCATGAGCCGCAACGCCTACCCCGGCAACTGTACGGTCACCCTGGCCCACAGCCGCACCAAGGACCTTGCCTCCATCACCCGACAGGCCGACATCCTCATCGTCGCCATCGGCAAGCCCGGGTTCGTCACCCCCGACATGGTGAAGGAGGGCGCCGTCGTGGTCGACGTCGGCATCCATCGCATCCCCGATGCCTCCCGGAAGAGCGGCTTCCGCTTGGTGGGCGATGTCGACTACAATGCGGTGGCGCCCCGCTGTTCATGGATCGCCCCAGTGCCCGGTGGCGTGGGGCCCATGACCATCACCAGCCTGCTGCTGAACACGCTGAAGGCCTGCTGAGCCGCTGCACGGGATCCCGGGTAGCACTTGGCCGTTCGGCCGGATGGTCCTGCGTGGTGTACGCTGTAGCGCTCCCGCCTAACCGTCTTCCGGTCCCGGGCGGTCAACCGACCTGAAGCGAGCTGCGGAACGCGGCCATCTTCAAGGCGGCCACCGCTCCGTCCACCCCCTTGTTGCCGTGGCGGCCACCGCTGCGGTCCCGCGCCTGCTGCAGATCGTCGTCCGTCAGCACGCAGAAGATCACCGGGACACCAGTGCGCAGGTTCACGTCCATGATGCCCTGCGCGGTGGCCTGGCACACGTAATCGAAATGGGGGGTCTCGCCGCGCACGATGCTGCCGATGGCGATCACCGCATCCGGGCTGTGCGCCTCGATCGCCAGCTGCGTCCCGAGTGCCAGCTCATAGCTGCCGGGCACCCAGTGCTCGATCACTTCCGCGGGATCGGTGCCGTGGACGAGCAGGGTCTGCCGTGCTCCCTGCCGCAGGGCCTCGGTGATCTCCCGGTTCCACTCGCTCACCACCAGCACGAAACGACGACCGGCGCCCGTGGGGACGCCGGCAGGGTCGTAGGTGCTGAGGTGATGCTGCGCGGTGGCCATGCTCAGCCGGCCATGGACTCCGCGCGGGCCGCGTACTTCTTGGCCGTGTTCGCGTCCGGGCTGGTGGGGAAGTCGTTCGCCACACGGCGGAACGCCTTGGCGGCCTTCTTCCAGTCACCGGCCTGCTGGTACAGGATCCCGGCCTTCATCAGGTACATCGGCGTGGTGAAGTCGTTCGTGGTGATGGACGCGGCTTTCTCGAACTGTTTCATCGCATCCTGGTCCCGACCCAGTTCCACGTAGGCATCGCCGATGCCGCCAGCGGCCATCGCCTTCAGCACCACGTCCTCCACATCGGCCTCCTCATAGTAGGACACGGCCGTCTCGTACTCGCCCTTCTGCAGGTAGCAGGTGCCCAGGTAGAACCGCGCCAGGTCGCCGGCCGGCGTGTTGCCGTACTCGTCGGCGATGTACTGGAACCCGAAGTAGTTGCCGTCGCCATTGATGGCCTTGTCCAGCGAGTCGATCTCGAAGTAGTACTGCGCCTTCCAGATCAGGTCGTTGGCCTCCTTGGCCCGCGGTTCGGCATACAGCTTCCGGTAGCCGAGCAGGGCGCCCACCACCACGAGCAAACCCACCACCCCGTAGGTGACGGCCTGCTTGTTCTTTTCCAGGAAAAGCTCCGCACGGGAGTAAGCCTGGCCCAGGTCGATGTCGGCCTGTTCCTGCTCCGGTTTCGTGGTCTTGGTGGACATGATGGGTCGGGCAAAAGCGGCGCGAAGATAAGGTTCCCGGCGGAAGTGGGCACCGGGCCTCACCCGGGACCGTCCCGCCGGGGCCGATCTACCTTTGGCCCTCCCCATGAAGGTCCGTTTCCGCCGGCTGGCCGTGTTCCAGTTCCGCAACCATGCCGAGGCGGAGCTGCAGCTCGGCCCGGAGATCAACTGCTTCGTGGGGCCGAATGGCACGGGCAAGACCAACCTGCTCGATGCCGTGCACTATCTGGCCCTGTGCAAGAGCTACTTCGACGCCACCGATCAGCACGCCGTGCGCCATGGCGAGGACCAGTTCCTGCTGAAGGGCGTGCTGGAGGAGCCCGACGGCGACGTGGAACTGGCCTGCAGCGTGCGCCGGGAGCACAAGAAGGTGTTCCAGCGCGACCGCAAGGAATACGAGCGCCTCAGCGACCACATCGGCCGCTGGCCGGCGGTGATGATCACCCCCTACGACGGGCAGCTCATCCTGGAGGGCAGCGAGGTGCGCCGCCGCTTCGTGGATGGGCTCATCGCCCAGTTCGATCGCGGCTACCTCGACGCCCTCATGCGGTACAACCGGGCCCTCAAGCACCGGAACGTGCTGCTCAAACGGTTCGCCGAGCAGGGAGGAGGCGCCCAGGCCGCGCTTGAGCCCTGGGACGAGCAGCTGGCCATGCATGCGGCCACCGTGCATCGCGGCCGCCGCGCCTTCCTGACCGAACTCGCCCCTCTGGCCTTGGCTCACTATCAGGGCATCAGCTCGGGACCAGAGACGGTCGGGCTCGAATACCGGTCGCCTCTGGACGACGAGCCCATGGAGGTGCTTTTGCGCGCCCATTGGGAGCGTGACCGCAGTGCCCAGTACACCACCACCGGTGTGCACAAGGACGACCTGCACTTCCTCCTCGATGGTCAGCCGCTCAGGCGTTTCGGCTCACAAGGCCAGCAGAAGACCTTCCTGATCGCCCTGAAGCTGGCCCAGTTCGACCTCACCGCAGTGCGGACAGGCCGCAAGCCGGTCCTGATGCTGGACGACATCTTCGACAAGATCGACCCCCAGCGCATGCGCCACCTGCTGCGCCTGCTCGGCGGTGGGCGCTTTGGGCAGGTCCTGATCACCGACACGGACGCCGGGCGCCTGCACCAGGCGCTCGACGGCCTCCCGCACGATGTGCGATTCTTCCACCTCGACCATGCGCAGACCATCCGGATGGAGGCCGTCGAACGAGCGGAAGCTCGGTGACGCCCTCGGAGACATGATCAATGCCTACGGCCTGCGTGAGAAGCTCGACGAGCTCGACATCGCCAGCTGGTGGGACGAGGTGGCCGGAGGGCCCATTGCCCGGCATACGACCGCGGTGACCCTGCGTCGCGGTCACCTGCATGTGCGCGTGGACAATGCCCCCCTCCGCCAGGAGCTGGGTTACATGAAGGACCGGCTCGCCGAACTGCTCAATGAACGCAGCGGACGCGTGGTGGTCCGATCGGTCACCATCGGCTGAACCGCGTTCAGTACTGCTCGCGGCTGCTGAAGAAGTAGTGCCCCTCGATCAGCGCGTTCGCATCGCTGTCGCTGCCGTGCACCGCGTTCTTCGCCTTGCTCTCCGCGAAGCGCTTGCGGATGGTGCCCTCTTCGGCCTGCGCCGGATCCGTGGCGCCGATCAGCTTGCGGAAGGCCTCCACCGCGTTGTCCTTCTCCAGGATCGCCGCCATGATGGGGCCACTGGCCATGTAATCCACGAGCTCGCCATAGAACGGACGCTCCTTGTGCACCTCATAGAAGGTGCCCGCCTCGGTGGCGGAAAGGCGCGTGTACTTGAGCGCAACGATCCGGAAGCCGTTGGAGATGATCATGTCGATGATCTTGCCGGAGTGCCCGGCGGCCACAGCCTCGGGCTTGATCATCGTGAACGTGCGGGTGCCTGCCATGGGGGGTGTTGAAAAAGCGGCGCAAAAATAGGCGGTCCGTCCCAACCCCGCCCCATCGGGAACATCCTTCCTTCGTGCGACGTATCACGGCCGTCGCTCCGGGCCCCACCGGCGCCTCATCCCTTCGATCCATGTTCACACGAACGTTCCCCGTTACCCTGCTCGCTGCGGCCTTGTGCGCCTGTGGCGGGCCCGGCGATGAGCAGCGCACCGGTCCGGAGAAGCTGGTCATCGGCGACAGCTCCGCCGCGGCGCCCGCTCCGGCCTCGCTCTACCAGATGCCGACCCCCAACGAGCTCTTCGCCATCGTGAGGCAGATGGCCGGCGAGGGGCAGAAGCGCATGATGAACCCCACCACCAGTGCGGACCGCTATGCGACGCTGGGTGGCCGGGCGTTCAACTTCGGCGTGTACTGCACCGACCTCATCTACGCCAGCTATTTCGACCTGAACGTCGAGGTGGTGCGCTACTACCTCACCGTGAAGAAGCTGGGTGATCAGCTCGGCCTGAGCGCCGCCTTCAGCGAGCAGGACTTCGTGCGCCTGGAACGGAACCTCAGCAAGGGTGACAGCCTGGAGATCATCAGCAACGAAGCCTACTACAAGGCCTATGAGAAGCTGCAGGAGGAGGAAATGGGGCCCACCCTCGCCCTGGTCCTGGCCGGCGGATGGGTGGAGAGCCTGCACCTGGTCATGAAACAGGTGGATGCCTTCGATCCGGCCGACCCCTTGGTGAAGCGCGTGGCCGAACAGAAGTTCAGCCTGGAGCACCTGATCGAGATGATGGATGCTTACAGCACCGACCCCAATGTGGCGCCCATCCGTGAACGGATGATCGCCCTGCGCGACATCTACGACCGCCTCCAGGTGCAGCGCACCACCCATCCGGGCAAGTCCAGCTCCGGCCGGATGGTGCTGGGCGATGACCTCAACGTGCAGCTCACCGCAGAACGGTATGCCGAGCTCCAGATCGCCGTGGAAGCGCTTCGCTCAGATCTCGTCAGCCCCGAAGGAACGGTCTCCGCCCAACCCAATCTGTGATGGTCATGCTGCGCCTGAAGAACCTAGTGACCGCCTCGGCCCTGTTGGCCGCGACCGTTGTGAACGCCCAGTACAACTGCGGCGACTACCACAAGTTCAACTGCGAGCGTTCGACCGATGCCCGCTTCTCGCTGAACGGTCAGAGCAAGAGCGCCAGCGTCCAGGTGGGAAGACCCACCGAGCTCAACATCATCGTCTACGGCGGGCAGGACTATCGGATCTCCTTCTGCTACGATGAGAAGATCATCGGCGACCATGTGGTGGCGCGCCTTGTCGAGAAGGTGCGCGTACCGCGGGAACAGGATGTGGACGTGGTGGAGAAAGAGGAGCTGCGCGACGCCAACGGGCAACCCACCGGTCAGTTCAAGGACGTGAAGCGCACGGTGCGCAAGACCGTGTTCGACGACGAGCGCAAGGTGCTGTGGGACAACACCGAGCACGAGCTGGCCCAGGAGGTGGAGTTCTCCGCCGCCACCACGAAGCGCCTTGTGGTCGAGGTGATGGCCCCTGGCGCCGCCGAGCAGAAGGGCCGCGCCAAGGGGCTCGACATCGGCTGTGTGGGCATCCTGATCGAACACATGCCCACGCCCAACCTCGGTTTCTGAGCCACGGGACCGGGCCTACCTTTGGCCCATGCCCTTCGTGCACCGCGAACACCCTGAGCTGATGCGGCTCCAGGCCCTCCTCGGTGGGCCCCGCCGCTGCGCGATCGTCACCCATTACAACCCTGATGGGGATGCCATGGGTTCGTCCCTCGGTCTGGCCCACGTCCTGCGGGCCATGGGCCACTCCGCCCAGGTGGTGCTGCCCAACGCCCCGCCGCCCTTCCTCCGCTGGATGCCCGGGGCTGACGGGTGCATCGCCGCGGACACCGCTGCGGAGAAGAGCCGCGCGGTCATCGCCGATGCCGAGATCGTCTTTTGTCTTGATTTCAACCGACCCGACCGCGTGGGCGTGTTGGAGGAGGCCGTCCGCACCGCCCGTCAGCGCGTGCTGATCGATCATCACCAACGACCGGAGATCGAGGCTGTGGCGGCCTTCAGCGACACGGCCTCCTGCGCCACCAGCCAGATGGTCGTGGACATCCTGGAGGCCCTGGGCCGGACACCGCTCATCGATGCGGACGCGGCCACCTGCCTCTACACCGGCATCATGACCGACAGCGGTTCCTTCCGCTTCTCCAGCACCACCCCGCACACGCTGCGTGTGGCCGCCCTGCTGATGGAGCGGGGTGCCGTGCCCGATCGCATCCACGGCGCCGTGATGGAGGACCACTCCGAGGAACGCATGCGTCTGATGGGCTTCATGCTCGCCGAACGCATGACCGTGCTTCGTGACCTGGGCTGTGTGGTGCTCGTGCTTCGGGCCGAGGACCTCAAGCGCTTCGGGTTCCGGCCCGGTGATACCGAAGGCTTCGTCAACCTGGGGCTTGGGATGCGGGGCATCCGGCTTTCCGCGTTCTTCCTCGAACGTCCGGACAGGGTCAAGATCAGTCTGCGCTCCAAAGGCACTCTTCCGGTGGACCGGCTGCTCGCCGACCACTTCAACGGTGGCGGGCATGTGAATGCCGCCGGTGGCCATTGCGAGGGCCCCATCGACGCCTGCGTGCAGCGCTTCATGGACCTGCTGCCCGCACACATCCAGGCGTATCCGGCATGAACCGCCTGCTCCCGGTCATCCTGTTCTGCGCCTGTGCCGGAGGCGACGCGCCACCGGCGCGCACCGGGGCGACCACTGCGCCGCGCACGCCCGCCTTCGTGAAGCAGAACCAGGATGCCAACCGGATCGAGGCCAGGGACCTGTCCAATTACGCCTTGCGCCACGGCCTTCGCACACGCGTTTCAGGCACCGGTGTGCACCATCTGCTGCTGCGTGACCTGCCTGGTGACACGGCCCTGCCGGGTCAGTGGGTGGCGATGAACTACCGCATGGAACTGCTCAACGGCACGCTCTGCAGCGCCTCTGAACCCGGCCATCCGGAATCCTTTCAGGTGGAACTGGACCACGTGGAGAGCGGATTGCACGAGGCCGTTCAGCATCTGTCCGTGGGAGACAGCGCCGTGATCCTCATTCCCAGCTATCGGGCCCACGGCCTGGTCGGCGACATGGACAAGGTGCCGCCGCGAAGTTCCATCGTGTATCGCATCGGCGTGGTCTCGCTCTCCGAACCCCACGGGCGATGAAGACCGCCCACCTTGCAGGGGCGCTGGTCGTGATGCTCGTTGCATGCGGTCGTGGAGCGTACCCGGGCTTCAAGGAGGTGGCGCCGGGTGTGCATTTCCGCCTGCTCGGCCTGGGGAGCTCCGATACCGGCCTGGCCGCGGATGACTCGGTGCTCCTGCGCCTCCGGGCCTCGACCGTCGGTGGCGATGCCGGGTCCTTGTTCAGTACCGAGCGGTGGTATGCCATCGGCGATCTGCGTCAGGGGGCCTGGACGCCCGCTCTCGATCGCACCCACGCCGGTGACAGCGTCAGCATCATACTCCAGGCCGATGGCCTTCCCTGGAAGGTGCTCTCGCCCGAAGGTCGGGTCGACCCACCGGACACGCTCATGGTGCAAGTGGAGATGGCGTTGATGGAAGTGATGACCGCATCCCAGCAGCGGTCGCGTGCGGACGCCCGGCGAGCACTGGACCCCGAAGGTGCCGAGCGTCGCGAACTGGCCGCTTTTCTCGCCGCTTCCAGCGAGGCGTGGACGCGGTGGGGCACAAGCGATCTGCACTACAGCCTCGGACCCATGCACGGGGACACGGCAAGGGTCCGCGCCGGAGACCGCGTCTCGATCGCGTATGTCGGTTCACGGCTCGATGGTGGTGAGCCGTTCGATGAGAGCGACCGCCATGGACAGCCGTTCACCTTCCGTTTCGGCGACCCGGATCAGGTGCTCCCCGGCATCGAGGTGGCCGTGAGCCTGCTCCGGCCCGGGCAGCGCGGTCGGTTCGTGCTGCCGTCGTCCATGGCCTTCGGTGGGAAGGGTGTACCGCAGGTGTTGCGTCCCCATGAGCCGGTGCTCTACAGCGTTCATCTGGTGGCCGTGGAACGCGCCGCCGATCGGGGAACCTGATCCCGCCGTCTCCGTAACAGGGCCGGCGGCTCACCCAACGCGGCCATCCGCTCGACCTCGCTGGTCCCCGCTTCGTTCGGGTGGTCCTTTTGTTCCATGCACCGTTCGCTCCGCGCCATCTCAGGTCTGATGCTGTTCGTCACCATCTCGGGGCGGGCCCAGGAGCAGTTCGGCCTGGTGCACGGCAACTGGTCGGGCCCGGATGCGCTCGCGCTCGATCCCACCCGCAGCGCCGGGCAATGGCCCTACGCGTCCATCCGGCTCGTCGGTGCGGACCTCTTCGCCTGGAACGACCTGGTGGCGCTGAACGGGGACGACCACAGCCTGCTCCGCGAGGTGCGCAATGGTGTTCGCGGACAAGCTCCGGCGGAGATCGTCCTGCGGGAGTCGCTGCGCGGCGACAGCAAACAAGGCGCCGTGGTGGCGGCCCTGCCCGGACCGGCCTTCAGTCTCGCTTCAGGACGTCACGGTTTCGGTATCGCCCTGCGCACGCGCAGCGTGATGAGCATCACTGGCGTCAGCCCATCCCTGGGCCGCTTCATCGTGCATGGTCTCGACCATCGGCCACAGCACGGCCAGCGCTATCGCGATGAGCATGTCCGGGCCATCGCCGCGGCATGGTCCGAGCTGTCGCTCAACTACGCGCACATTATCCATGCCTCCGGGTTCGATATCTGGAAGGCCGGAGCCTCGCTGAGGTGGCAGGTGCCGCATGCGGGGGCGGCGCTCCGCCTTGACGTGCTCGACCACACCGTGATGGACAGCATGCGTGCGGAAGTACACGAGGTGAGCGGCTCCTATGGGCTGGCCATGCCCGCAGGTACGGCCGGATCCGGCTGGGGGGGCGACCTCGGCATCAGCTACGAGCGCACCCTGGAGGAGGCGGACGGCTATCTCCCGCATCGCGCCTCCAACGCATGCGCGGCGATCCCCTATCGATACCGGATATCGGCGTCGGTCGTCGACCTGGGTGGCATGCGGTTCAACAACGCCCTTGCCGGTTCGGTGCGCTCCGGATCGCTCTTCTTTCCCGATCATGGGAACGTGCAGGTCGATGGGCCCGAAGGTGTGGACAGCCTGTTCGCCGCAGCGGGCGACCATACGCCCAGCGGATGGTTCCGCATCGGCAACCCCACGGCCGCCGTGCTCCTGTACGACCAGCGACTGTTGGACAGGACGTACGTCGGCCTTGCCTGGGTGCAGCAGCTCAGTGCACGCGCGGGCGATCGCTTGCGCAGACCCAACACACTGGCGATCACACCCCGGTATGAGTCCCGTTGGTTCGAGGCCGCCGTACCCGTGGTGTTCCATGAATACGGATGGCGTCGGCCTTCGGTCGGCCTCATGCTCCGCTTCAGCGACATCGTGGTGGGGTCCGACCATGTGCTGCCCTTCCTGTTCCGCCCCGACGTGGACGCAGTGGACCTCTACCTGCGTGTTCGGATCACCATCCAACGAAGCCCCTACTGCAAGGGGCGACGGAGGACGGGGCGACGGCATGTGCCGGGCAGCGGCGAGGCACTGCCCTGCATGATGCCGTGATCAGCGGCCCAGGACGAAGACCGTCCGTCGATCCTTCAGAGCCGGTGTATCCGACCGCCACTCATTCACCGTGCGGGTGCGGATGAACGCATCGGGCTGCATCAGCTCGGCCGCGATGGAAAGCCGAAGGCCGCCATCCACGGTGCGCAGCAGATCGGCCAGCAGGGCGTCGTTTCGGTAAGGGGTTTCGATGAAGAGCTGCGATCGCCCCGTACGTTGCGCGTCCTGGGCGATCGCACGCAATACGCGCCGACGCTCATCGGCTTCCCGCGGCAGGTATCCGTGGAACACGAAGTGCTGTCCGTCAAGTCCGGAGGCCGCAAGGGCGAGCAGAAGGGAGGAAGGCCCCGGATGCGGGCGCACCTCGATGTTCATCGTGTGGGCCAGGGCCACGAGCCGCGCTCCCGGGTCGGCGATGCACGGCATGCCCGACTCGCTCAGCACAGCAGCCTGTCCCACCTCGCGCACACGCTCCGCGTAGCGGCGCACGGTGGCGTCGTCCGTGTCCTTGTCCAGGACATGCAGGTCGATGCGGTCCAGGTCGAACCCCGGGTCCATGCGCCGCAGTGCGCGACGGGCACTGCGTTCATGCTCCACGTAATAGGTGCGCACCTCGCGCACCGCCTGCAGGCTCATCGGCGCCAGCTGGTCGGTGCCTCCGGCCTCGCCCAGCCAGACCGGGATCAGGTGCAGGATGGCTTCAGCGGCCATGGCGGATGCGTGCGATCAGTCCGGTGACCGCTTCATCAAGCATATGGTACACCTCGTCGAAGCCATCATCGCCGCCATAGTAAGGATCGGGCACTTCCCGCCAGGCGTGTCCGGGTGCGAAGTCCATCATCAGCACAGCCTTCGCTCGCAGCGCATCCGAAGGGGCCAGCGCATGGAGGTCGCGCAGGTTGCTCGCGTCCATGGCCAACAGCAGGTCGAACCGCTCGAAGTCCTCGGCAACGACCTGCCGGGCGCGCAGGTCGCTGATGTCGATGCCCTGTCTGAGCGTGGCCGCCTGGGCGCGACGATCGGGCGCTTCGCCGGTGTGGAAGTGGTTCGTGCCGGCCGAGTCGGTGGTGATGGTGAGCCCTGCGGCCGAAGCGCGATGACGCAACACGCCTTCGGCCATGGGGCTCCGGCAGATGTTGCCGAGACAAACGGTGAGGATCCTCATGGGGCAGGGAAGACGATCGGAGCGATCACGCGGCACGAAGTTGGGCCAGGAAAAAGCCCCCGCCTCGGCGGGGGCTTCCTTGGTATCAACGCTCCCTAGTGGATGCTCAGCTTCTTCTCCAGGTCCTCCAGGTAGCTGCGGAACTGCTTGTCCGTCTCCTGCAGGTTGTTCACCGTGCGGCACGCGTGCAGCACCGTTGCGTGATCCTTGCCGCCGCAGTGGGCCCCGATGCTGGCCAGCGAGCTCTTGGTCATCTTCTTGGCGAAGTACATCGCGATCTGGCGCGCCTGCACGACCTCGCGTTTGCGCGTCTTGCTCTTCAGGAGCTCGATCGGCAGGTCGAAGTAGTCGCACACCACTTTCTGGATGTAGTCGATCGACACCTCGCGGGCCGTGTTCTTCACGAACTTGTCGATCATCTGCTTGGCCAGGTCCAGCGTCACCGCCTTCTTGTTCAGCGAGCTCTGGGCGATGAGGCTGATCATGGCCCCTTCCAGCTCGCGGATGTTGGTGGTGATGCTGTACGCCAGGTATTCGACGACCTCCTTGGGCAGATCGAGGCCTTCGGCGTACATCTTCTTCTGCAGGATGGCGATGCGCGTCTCGAGGCCCGGCGTCTGCAGGTCGGCACTGAGGCCCCATTTGAAGCGGGACAGCAGCCGCTGCTCCATGCCCTGCATCTCCACCGGCGCCTTGTCGCTGGTGATCACCAGTTGCTTGCCGGATTGGTGCAGATGGTTGAAGATGTGGAAGAACACGTCCTGTGTCTTCTCCTTCCCGGCCAGGAACTGCACGTCGTCGATGATCAGCACGTCCATCATCTGATAGAACTGGCTGAAGTCGTTCACCGTGTGGTTCTTGACGGCCTCGATGAACTGCTGCGTGAACTTCTCGGCAGGCACGTACAGGATGGTCTTGTCCGGATGGTGCCGCTTGATCTCGATGCCGATGGCGTGGGCCAGGTGCGTCTTGCCGAGGCCCACCCCGCCATACACGAGCAACGGATTGAAGGCCGTGCCGCCGGGCTTCTGCGCCACGGCGTAGCCTGCACTGCGCGCCAATCGGTTGCAGTCCCCCTCGATGAAGTTCTCGAAGGAGTAGTTGGGGTTCAGGTGGCTCTCGACCTTGATCTTCTTCAGGCCGGGGATGATGAACGGGTTCTTGATGGGGCTGTTCGCCACATCGATCGGAAGGCTCACGGCGGGGTTCTTCACCTCACGCGCGTTGCTCGTCGGCACCTTCACCGTGTACGGGTTCGCGCTCGGGTAGCTGTTCTCCATGATGATGGAGTACTCCAGCCGTCCCTCAGCGCCCAGCTCCTTGCGGATGATCTTCTTCAGCAGCCCGATGTAATGCTCTTCCAGCCATTCGTAGAAGAACTGCGAGGGCACTTGGATCGTCAGGACGTGGTCCTGCAGCTTCAGCGCCCGGATCGGTTCGAACCAGGTCTTGAAGCTCTGCGGGCTCACGTTGTCCTTGATCACCTCCAGGCACCGCTCCCAGATCCTCTCGTGGTCTTTCTTCATGGGCGGTCGTCAGGGTTGAGGATGCGTGTGGTCCGATGCGCCGATCCGCTGCAACCGTTGATGCTGAAGGGTTCCAGCGAAGCGGGCGACAAATATGGACCGAAACGAGTGAAAAAAAAACATGAAGTGCGCTTGACGGAAAGGAAAATAATCGCCTCACTACCGGGACGCGTTCCGAACGCGTGCGTCCCTTGCCCCACGCGGCCTCCATGCAGGGAGCTGTCACCGCTTCCCCGCCTCCTCCCGAAGGCCTCCACCACCCCGGTCGCGAACCCCAAAGGACCCCTTCGCGCACAGGTGTCATCCGGTCGTGCCATCATCCACCGCATCCACCCGAAAGGTACGAGGGCGGGAGGGGCGGTCGCAAGCACCCTACCTTGACCGCATGTTCGAGCACCGCTGCCAGGTGCGCGTCCGCTATGGCGAGACGGACCGCATGGGCTACCTGTACTACGGCGACTATGCCGAATACCTCGAGGTGGGCCGCGTGGAAGCCCTGCGCAGCCTGGGTTTCCCGTATCGCCGCATCGAGGATGAAGGTGTGCTGCTGCCGGTCCGCGACCTGCATGTGCGCTACCACGCACCGGCGCACTACGACGACCTGCTCACGGTGATCACGCGCATCCGCGAACGGCCTGCAGCACGCATCGTCTTCGACTACGAGGTGCGCGATGAACGCGAGGCGCTCCTTACCGAAGCCTCCACCACGCTCGTGTTCGTGGACAGGCTCACCGGACGTCCCCGCCGCGCGCCGGAGGACCTCCTCGCCGCGCTCTCACCTCACTTCCCGCCGGCCTGATCATCGAACAGGGCTCCATGCACCGACCAGTTGTTCCGGAGGACGGTGATGATCGAGGGCGGCAACAGCACGTCAAACCGGCACCGCTCATCGTACGTGGCGAGCACGACCTCTCCATCCGCCTGCAGCACCGCCGCGCGCAACGCACCTGCAAGGGCTTGGTCGCACGTGATCGTGAGCGGTATCCTCACCACCTGCTCGACCACGGGCGCCGCTTGAAGGGCCAGCCGTGCCGCCTCCCCATAGGCCCGGACAAGTCCGCCCTTGCCGAGGAGCGTTCCGCCGAAGTAGCGCACCACCACAACGGCCGCGTGGGTCAGCCCCGCCGCTTCGATGCGGCGCAGGATCGGCCGTCCCGCGGTGCCCTGCGGTTCGCCGGCATCGTTCGACCGCTTGCGCGCACCGTCCGCGCCGAGCACCCACGCGTAGCAGTGGTGACGCGCATCGTGGTGGCGCCTGGCCAGCCGTGCGGCCTCGCTCTGGAACGCCTCCTCATCGGCGATGGGGAACGCATAGGCCAGAAAGCGACTGGCCTTCTCCCGATAGGTCGCCTCGCCCGCGCCGGCCAGGGTCATGTATCGATCGGTGCTCATGCGGCGAGGATCAGGACCATCGCGAGCATGGCCGTGGCGATGCCGGCCAATTGCAGTGTCCGCGGCCGTTCCCGGAACAGGGTCATGCTGCCCAGGGTGCCGAACACGATCACGCCGATGTTCATCAACGGGAACACGCTGCTGCTGGGCAGCCCGCTGTTCGCCAGCGCCTTCACCACGAAGTAGAGGCTGCCATAGTTGACCGTGCCGAGCAGCAGTCCTCCCGCCCAGGTGCGCGGTTCCGGGAAAGCCCCCTGCTCGCCTCGCACGAACACGCCGATCAGGCCCAGCACGCCGGCCATCCCGAACACCATCGTGGGCAGCACGGCCTCGGTGAGCGGCGTGGTACGCATCCGTTGCGTCCACGCCAGGCCGATGTCGATGGCCGCATTGCCCGCGAACAACAGCACGGGCAGTGCCCACGCGCGGTGCATCCCCCTGCCATCGTTGCTCCATGAACTGAGCACCACGCCTGCGATGGCCAGGGCAATGCCCATCCAGCCCAGCAGCCGTTGTTCCTCCCCCAGGGCCACCACACTGAAGGTCACCGTGAGCACGAGGCTCATCTTGCTGGCCACCGTGGTCGCGGCGATGCCCGCGCGCTGCGCGGAGAACCCGGTGAGGTAGAACACCGTGATGAACAGGACGCTCAGGATCAACGACGGCGTCCACAACGGTGCCAGGTCGCCCGCAGCCCATGGCTTGGAGATCACCAGTCCACAGAGCAGCGCCACGAAGTAGTTGATGACGATCGCAGGGAGGAGCGCGACCCGCCGATGTTCGAACGACTTGAAGATCAGGAACAGCAGGGCCGCGAACACTGCGGCGAGGATCACCAGCACCATGTGTCGGCGGGTTTGTCTCCTTGGACCACAAGGTCGATCCGGTCGGTCCCGATCCGGAGGGTCCGCGCAGGAGCCTTGGGCATATCGGGCCCCGCAGTGCCGGCGCCGAACGCCACCGCACCGGTGATCACACGCGCTTCGTCCCACAGGCCCCGCCGGAGGAAGTGCCCCAACAGCATCGACCCGCCCTCCACCATCACGGAGCGTATGTTCCTCCGTCGGAGTTCATCGAGGAGGGTGTCCAGCGGGTCGGCGGCCAGGGGAACGATGAACTGCTCGGCACGCACATCGGCCCGCGGATGCTCGGTGAACAGCAGGGTCGGCACCGACCCGTCGAACACCTTCGAGGAGGAGGGCGTGCGCTCCGCCCGATCAAGCACCATGCGCAGCGGCTGACGGCCTTCCACATGGCGCACCGTCAGCGCCGGATCGTCGTTCTCCACGGTACGCCCGCCCACCAGAATGGCCTGCTCCTCGGTCCGCCAGCGGTGCACGAGCACGTCCGTGGCCGGTGAACTGATGCGCTGCACACCGCGCTCCGACCGGGGGTGCCTGTCCAGGAAACCGTCCATGGACCGGGCCCACTTCAGCACGATGTATGGACGCTGCTGCGCCAGGCTGGTGAGGAAACGGCGGTTGATCCAACGGGCTTCGGCCTCGCACACGCCCACCTCCACGCGGACGCCGGCCGCACGGAGCCGCTCGACCCCGCGTCCCGCGACCTGCGGGAAGGGGTCCGCATGAGCGACGACCACGTGGCGCACCCCTCGGGCGATCAGCAGGTCGGCACAGGGCGGGGTGCGTCCATGATGCGCACAGGGCTCGAGGTTCACGTAGAGCACGGCATCCGAAGGTATCGGGCCGTCACCGTAGGCGTTCATGCATTCCACCTCGGCGTGCGGCCGCCCTGCCGCATGATGCCAACCTTCGGCCAGCACGATCCCATCCCGGACCAGCACTGCGCCCACCATCGGGTTGGGTGCAGCCCATCCCGCGCCGAGGCGCGCCAGGTGCAGGCATCGCTCCATGAAGGGGGCGTGTTGCATGTGCCGGGATGGTGCAGGGCGATCAGCGGTCGTGGTCGTCCTGGCGCGCGAAGATGCGACGGGCGCGGCCGATCTTTGTGCCGTGCGCATCCCCACCAACACCGTCGGTGCCGTCCTCGATCTGTACCAACAGGACCTGGGCGGGCGCCATCCGGCGTCGGAGGTGCGCGCGATCGCCGAGGCGGTGTTCCGGCATCACCTGGCGTGGGATAGGACACGGTTGCTCGCTGAACGCCATGCCGCGCTCAGCGAGAGCGAGCTGCTACGCGTATACCTGCCATTGAAGCGGCTGCGGTGCGGTGAACCGCTCCAGTACGTGCTGGGAAGCACCACCTTCCATGGGCTCACGATCGAGGTGGGGCCTGCGGTGCTCATCCCGCGGCCGGAGACCGAGGAGCTCGTGGACCTGATCATGCGGTCCGTACAAGCGCCTGCACGCATCGTGGATGTGGGCACCGGCTGTGGATGCATCGCCCTGGCGCTCAAACGGCACTTCCCCAAAGCCGAGGTCCATGGCCTTGACGTGAGCGATGCCGCCTTGGAGGTGGCCCGGCGCAACGCGGTCCGCAACGGGCTGGAGGTCCACTGGACCCGGACCGATGTGCTGGACGAGCGCTGCATGCTGCCAGGCGCCTCCGACCTGGTGGTGAGCAATCCGCCCTACATCCCCCGCACCGAGGCCGCTACGCTCGATCCGCACGTGCGCGACCACGAACCGGCGCTTGCGCTCTTCGTGGATGACGAGGATCCCATCCGGTTCCACAAGGCCATCGGGCAGCGGGCCATGGAAGCCCTTGTCCACGGCGGCACGCTCTGGTTCGAGGGTCACCACCGCACCGTCGGCGATGTGCCCGCGGTGCTGCGTACCATGGGCTACCAGGAAGCCACCCTCCTTCACGACCTGAGCGGCGCCCCGCGTTTCGTGCGTGCCGTACGTTAGCGCACCGACCATCGCATGCATCACACCGGGGACGCCGAGCGGATCAAGCAGCTTCGTGAAGAACTGGAGCTTCACAACCATCGCTACTACGTGTTGGCCGCGCCCACCATCAGCGATCCGGAGTTCGACCGGATGCTCAAGGAGCTCGAACGCCTGGAGGCCGCCCACCCCGAGCTGGCCGATCGCAACAGCCCCACCCAACGGGTCGGTGGCGACATCACGAAGAACTTCCCCGTGGTGGCCCACCGGTTCCCGATGCTGTCGCTCAGCAACTCGTACAGTCGGGAGGAGGTCGCCGGGTTCGTGGCCCGGGTGGAGAAGAGCGTGGGCCGCACCCGCTACACCATGGAACTGAAGTACGACGGGGTGGCCATCAGCCTGACCTACCGCGATGGCGAACTGCTCCGCGGGGTCACGCGCGGCGATGGCGAGAAAGGGGAGGAGATCACGGCCAACGTCCGCACGGTGCGCGCGATACCCCTGAAACTGCGAGGCCGGGGCTGGCCGGCGGAGTTCGAGGCCCGCGGGGAGATCATCTTCACCAAGGAGCGCTTCGCCAGGCTCAACGCCGAACGTGAACAGGCCGGCGAGGAACTGTACGCCAACCCCAGGAACACCGCTGCCGGCACCCTGAAGAACCAGGACCCCAGGCTGGTCGCCGAACGCGGATTGGACAACTTCATCTACACCCTGCAGGGCCCGGAGCTTCCCACGCGCAGCCACTTTGCCAACATGCTGAAGGCCCGCGAATGGGGGTTCAAGACCCCGAGCCCCGAACGCCGCTTCATCGGCCAGGCCGACGATGTGGACGGCATCATGGCCTTCATCGACCATTGGGACAGCGCGCGACATGGCATCGAGTTCATCATCGATGGCATCGTGGTGAAGGTGGACGACCTGGATGTGCAGGAGGAGCTGGGGCTGACGGCGAAGAGCCCGCGCTGGGCCATTGCCTACAAGTTCCAGGCGGAACAGGCCGGCACCCGCCTCAACGGGGTCAGCTTCCAAGTGGGCCGCACCGGCGCGGTGACCCCGGTGGCCGAGCTGGAGCCTGTCCTGCTCGCCGGAACCACGGTGAAGCGCGCCTCCCTCTTCAACGCCGACCAGATCGAGCGCCTTGATCTGCACCTGGGCGACAGGGTCCTGGTCGAGAAGGCCGGCGAGATCATCCCCCAGGTGGTCGGCGTGGAGCGGGAGCACCGCCCCCCGCATGCCGCGCGTGTCATCTTCCCGCACGCCTGTCCGGAGTGCGGTACACCATTGATCCGCCTGGAGGGCGAGGCCCAGCACTACTGCCCCAACGAGCACCAGTGCCCACCGCAGCTCACCCGCCGCATCGAGCACTTCGTGGCGCGCAAGGCCATGGACATCGAGGGCCTGGGCGGCGAGACCGTGGAGGAGCTGTTCCGCGCAGGGCTCATCCGCAACGTGGCCGATCTCTACGACCTCACCATGGAGCAGGTGCTGGCCCTGGGCAAAGGCTGGGGCGAAAAGAGCGCCCGCCAGGTGGTGGACGGGGTGGCGGCCAGCAAGGCGGTGCCCTTCGAGCAGGTGTTGTACGCGCTCGGCATCCGCCACGTGGGCGAGACGGTGGCCAGGAAGATCGCGCGTGCGGTGGGTGACATCGACCGCCTGATGGGCATGTCCAAGGAGGAGCTCACCGCCATCGATGAGGTGGGGGAGGTGATCGCCGAGAGCATCGTGGACTTCTTCGCCGCCGAGGGCAACCGCGCCGTCATCGAGCGGCTGCGCCAGGCCGGACTTCAGTTCAAGAGCTCCGCTGGGGTGGGGCCGGTCAGCAACAAGCTGGCCGGCAAGAGCATCGTGGTGTCCGGTGTGTTCCGCACCTTCAGCCGCGACGGCATCAAGGAGGCCATCGAGCGCCACGGCGGAAAGGTGAGCGGTTCCATCAGCAGGAAGACGACCTTTGTGCTCGCCGGTGCCGACATGGGGCCCGCCAAACGTGCCAAGGCCGAGGAATTGGGCGTGCCGGTGATCGACGAGGAGGAGTTCAGCCGCATGATCGTGGAATGAAGTTGTTCGACCGCATCAAGGAATGGCTCGGCAGGCGCCGGCTCATCCAGGGGACCGCCCAGGAGCGTCGGCCCGTGGCCCGCAACTTGGCCGATGCCGCCAAGGTGGGCATCGTCTACCACGCCCGCGATGAGCAGACCCACCAGCAGGTGCGCAACTACGTCAAGAAGATCAAGGAGGAGCTCGGCATCCATCGCATCAGCGCGCTGGGCTTCGTGGATGGCAAGGACCTGCCGTACTACATGGCCCCCAAACTCCACTTCGACGCCTTCTGCCAGAAGGAGCTCAACTGGTACCGCATCCCGTCCGGCAACACGGTGAACAATTTCATCACCGAGGAGTTCGAGGTCCTCATCGACCTCACTCTCGAGGACATCCTGCCCCTGCAGTACATCGTGGCCAAGAGCCGCGCACGCTTCAAGGTGGGCCGTTATGGCGAGGCCAATCGCCACTTCCTCGACATGATGATCGACATGGCCGGCGCCAACAGCCTGCCGCAGTTCATCGCGCAGGTGGACCGCTACCTGCTGATGATCAATCGCTCCCATCAACCCTCACTTAACTAGCGGCAGCGCCGCATCCGCATGGACGACCGATTCCGCGGCCTCGGGGTGGCCCTTGTGACCCCGTTCCTGCCCAAGGGCAACATCGACTACGCCGGCCTGGAACGGCTGATCGAGCATCAGATCACCGGCGGTGTGGACTATGTGGTGAGCATGGGCACCACGGGCGAGAGCGTCACCCTCACCAAGGAGGAGAAGAGGGAGCTGCTGGCGCAGACCATCGGCTTCGTGCGCAACCGCGTGCCGCTCGTGCTCGGTGTGGGCGGCAACAACACGGCCGAGGTCATCGAGGCGCTGGAAGCCTTCGACATGGACGGGGTGGATGCCATCCTGAGCGTGAGCCCGTACTACAACAAGCCCACGCAGGAAGGCATTCATCAGCACTACAAGGCCATCGCCCAGGTGGCTCTGCGGCCCATCATCCTCTATAACGTGCCCGGTCGCACCGGAAGCAACATGACCGCCGACACCACGCTGCGGCTGGCGAAGGACTTCAAGAACATCATCGCCATCAAGGAGGCCAGCGCCAACCTGGACCAGATGGGCCGCATCCTGAAGCACAAGCCGAAGGACTTCATGCTCATCAGCGGGGATGATGCGCTCACCCTGCCCATCATCGCGCTGGGCGGCGCGGGTGTGATCAGTGTGGTGGGCAACGCGCTGCCGCGTGAGTTCAGCACCCTGGTGAACGCCGCACTGAAGGGCGATCTGGAGACCGCCCGCCGCGAGCACCTGCGCCTCATCGAGGTGATCGACCTGCTCTTCGCCGAAGGCAACCCCGGAGGCATCAAGCACGCGTTGAAGGTGCTCGGCATCTGCGGCGACACCGTACGCCTGCCCCTGGTGAACATCAGCGAGGCCACCGCCAGAAAGCTCTACCAGGCGCTGGCGGATGCGGAGGTCGTGAAGTTGTGAGCAGGCTCAGCTGGCTGGAATTTCGCCACGTCGTGGCGAAATTCCAGCCAGCTACCATTCCCACAGGGCGCTCAGCGGCACTGCGTGGATGTCCTTCGCAAAGGGCGTTATGCCCAGCCCTGGGTGCAGCAGCAACCCCCGCAGCCATTTGTCCCCGGCCACTTCCCGCAGGTGCTTCAGGCCGGCCACATCGTTGCTGCCCACGGCCATGGCGGCCTTCACCTCGATGCCCACGATACGGCCCTTGTTGTCCTCCAGCACGATGTCCACCTCACGGCCTGCCTCGGTCCGGAAGGGGTAGGCCTTCGCCCGCTACCTTTCGGGACCGCCATGGACTTCCTCGCCCTCGACTTCGAGACCGCCACCACGCAGCCGGACAGCCCCTGTGAACTGGGCATCGCCGTGGTGCGGGATGGCGTGGTGCGGGAGGTGCGGAACTGGCTCATCAAGCCGCCCCAATGGCCCTACTTCAACCCGCACCACATCGCCGTGCATGGCATCCGCCCCGAGCATGTCGCCGATGCGCCCACCTGGACCGCCATCTGGCCCGAGGTGGCCGACCTCCTGCGGGACCGCATGGTGGTGGCCCACAATGCGGCGTTCGACATGAACGTGCTGCGCAGCACCTTGTGCGCGGCGGACATCGCCTTCACGCCGTTCGAGTACTTCTGCAGCGTCAGCATGGCCCGCAAGGTCTGGCCGGGCCATCGTTCCTACGGGCTGTCGGCCATGTGCGCCCACCATGGGATCCCCCTGCGGCACCACCGTGCCGGCAACGATGCCGAGGCCACGGCCGAGCTCGTGCTGCGCGCGATCGGCGACCGCCCTTGGTTCGACATCACCCAGTTCCTGCACACCCACCGGGTGCGCATCGGTGCCTTCCATCCCGGCGGCCACCGCAGCCCCGGTGGAAAGGTGACGCCGGCCGGCGCGCTGCGCTGAACTACTCCTTCAGAAAGCGACGCACCTCGGACCTCCCGCCCTGCACCAGCACGGTGTAGAGGCCGCGGTCCAAGCCGGACACGTCGATGCCGTCCCCCGTCCAGCGCACGGGCACCGAACGACCCATCGCGTCCCTCAGCTCCACGGCGGAACGGTCGCGGCCCGGCGGAAGGATGAGGTGCACCACCTCCTTCGCCGGGTTGGGATACAACTCCCATCCTGCGCTCGTTCCATGGGCGACCACGCCGGTGGCGCATGGCAACTGCTCGATCAACTGCCAGATCTCGTTGTTGAAGATGGTGGCCACGGAGAGGGCACCATACGCTTCGTTGCCCATGCGCACCACCACCATGTTGCGGCTCGGCACCACGTTCAGCAGCTGGTCGTTCTTGCCAAGGCCGCAGACCATGTCCACCGGCGCATCCGGCATGGCCGGCCCCTGGAATGCGAACTGCAGACCGGGGAGCATGTAGGTGGGCTGACCGTTCAGCCACCAGAGGTAGCCGTAGCTCTCATTCAGCCCCTGTGAGGGCGTGGTCATCGCTGTGAAGTAGGCCGTGTCGTGCAATACCGTATCGGTGGACCAGATCCCGCGGTTCAGTGCCAGAAGGCCGTACCGCGCCATGGCCCGGGCCCTGCTGAAGTAGACGTTATTGTATCCCAGAGGCAGCCACAGCCCGTCCATGCCGATCCTGTTCCGGAGGCGCGTGTTGAAGTAGTTGCCGAAACTGGTGCCGGTCGCATTGGCGATCACGTCGTCCAGCAGGGTGTATGGCGCGTTGTGGTAGGCCCAGCGGGTGCCGGCGTCGGCCAGGTAGTGCAGGCAGGCAGGGTCGGTGCAGTCCACATCGGCCACGCCTTCATCCAGTCCGGAGGTCATGGTCAGCTGGTCCCGGACGGTGATCAGTGCTTCCTGCTGCGGGGTGCAGCTGGTCCAACCCGTGCCCAGGTAGGTGCTGCTGGGCTGATCGATGTCCAGGTAGCCCTCCTCCTGTGCGATGCCGGTGAGCATGGCCGTGAGCGTCTTCCCCGCGCTGGCCCAGTACCACAGGCTGTCCTGCGTGAAGGTGCCGTAATAGTGCTCGATCACGATCTTCCCGTCCTTCAGGATCAGGAAGGCCTTGGTGTTCCGCGCGCCCACGAAGTCGATCAGGCTGTCAATACGGTCCGGGCACCAGCCCAGGCTGGCCGGACTGAGCGTGTCCCACGTCCCAGGCCCGATCGGCGGGAAGTACAGCGACTGTCCGGCGACAGGGCCGGTGACGAGCATCGAGAGGCCGGCGAAGAGGATCGTGCTGCGCATGACGCTTGGACGGCGGAACGGCCCCAAGGTTCACTTCGTCAGGTCCGGCGCCAGCGGAACGTAGAGCTTCTTGATCCGCACCAGCGGACCGGGGCAGGCCACGGTATGGCAGTTCGCGCAGCCCTGCACCGTGGCGTTGAAGGTGCTCAAGCGATCGGCGGCCGGTGCATCGTATAGCGCCTTCAACTGGACGAGGTAGTGGTCGGCGAACGCATCGAACGCGGCCCGGTCGATGTCGAGCTTGCCGTCCGTGGGTGTCGCGGTGTGCATCGCCGTGAAGCCGGCCGGGTAGGGGAGCAGCTCGTCCCCCCGCTCCAGACGAAGCCGCGTGCTGTCGGTGAAGGCCGTCATCTCGCGCATCAACAGCGCCAGCTCGCTCGGGGGCTTCAGGCCTTTCTGCTCGACGCGCGGTCCTGTGCGGAACGCGGCGAGGAGAGGGAGCAGCGCCACCGCCAGGATGGCAGGTGTACGCGCCTTGTCACGGATCTTGCTCATGCGGCATCAAAGTAAGGGGTCCGGCCGGTTCGTTACCCGGCGGCGACCTTCGCCCCATGCAAGCACCGGACCACTCCGTCGCCGATCCACAGCGCAGGCGCATCCTCACTGCGGCCATCCTGCCCGCACTGGCCGTGCTTCTGCTGTGGATGGTTCATTTGGTCGCCGAGGCCTACGACCTGCACCTGGCCCAGTACGGGCTTTGGCCCAGGCATGCGGAGGGCCTGCCGGGCATCCTGCTCGCCCCCTTCATCCACGGCGACCTGGAGCACCTCTTCAACAATTCGGTCCCCCTGTTCGTGCTGGGCTGGTGCCTGGTGTACTTCTATCCGCGTGCCGCCGGCCGCGTCACCCTGGGCATCTGGCTGCTCACCGGCCTGTGGGTGTGGATCAGTGCCCGGGCCGACCGGCATATCGGGGCCAGCGGCGTGGTGTACGGGCTGGCGGCGTTCCTCTTCGCCAGCGGGGTGCTGCGCCGCCAGCGGGCCCTCATGGCCATCGCCATGCTCGTGGTGTTCCTCTACGGCGGCCTCATCTGGGGCGTCTTCCCCATCGCACCCCGCATGAGCTGGGAAAGCCACCTCTGGGGCGGGTTGGCCGGGCTGGCCATGGCCATCGTGTACCGCAAGGTGCCCCCGGCCTTCCTGCCCGACCGCACGTCGGAGGCCCTCGATGATCCTGAGGAAAGGGATGTCGCCGACGGGCTCGATGCTGCACCGGCAGGGCCGCGCATCCGGATCGTGTACGAGGCCGACCCCGGCGATGAGGTGGATGACGAGGAACTGCGGTGGAAACGCGAACTGGGCCGGCGCACCGAACTGGACGACCGAAGGACCGACAGCACCTGGCCGGTCGAGGGTCCCTACTGAGCGCGCAGGACGGCCAACTCGCGATCGCCCTGCATCAGGCGCAGCACATCACCGTCCAGGCTGTAGCCATCGGTGGCGCGCAGCGCGGAGGTGAACTTCCCCTCCAGCTCCATGGTCTCCTGGCAATACATCTTCGTGGCGCCCATCTGCGCGAACTTCAACGATGAGCCATCCAGGGCGAACGAACCGAAGAGCTGGTTGCAGCCGCCCTTGCCGGAGACCTGATCGCCCTCGGCCAGCTGCAGGTAAGGTGTTCGCTCACCGAGGCTCTGGTCGATGGGCGCGCCGTTCAGCGTTTGAAGCACCCACTTGGAGCCGATGAGCTTGGCCAGGGCGTTGCCTGGCGTCCCGCCGCCGTCCTTGCCCTCGTTGCAGGTTCCGGCCATCAGGGTCAGGGCCACGGCCAGCGACACCAAGGTCCGCATGCGATCAGTTGTTCAGCATCACCGGCATCACCAGCATCAGGACGTCCTCGCCCACTTCGCCCGGCTCGCTGGGCAGGATGATGCCGGCCCGGTTGGGCGCGCTCATCTCCAGCACGACATGCTCGCTGGTGAGGTTGTTCAGCATGTCCATGAGGAAGCGGCTGTTGAAGCCGATCGTCATGTCCTCGCCCTCGTAGCTGCAGGTGAGCTTTTCGTTGGCCTCGTTGGCGAAGTCCAGATCCTCGGCGCTCACCGCGAGCTGGCTGCCCGCGATGCTCAGCCGCACCTGGTGCGTGGTCTTGTTGCTGAAGATGCTCACTCGGCGGATCGAGCTCAGGAACGACGCGCGGTCGATCGTGAGCTTGTTCGGGTTCTTTTTGGGGATCACCGCCTCGTAGTTCGGGTACTTGCCGTCGATCAGGCGGCATACCAGCACCAGGTTGTCGAAGGTGAAGGAGGCGTTGTTCTCGTTGTAGCTCACCGCCACTTCCGCGTTGGTGGCCGCCAGCACGTTCTTCAAGAGGTTCAGCGGCTTCTTGGGCACGATGAAGCTTGCGGGCTTGTCGGCCCGCACGTCCGTGCGCATGTACCGCACCAGCTTGTGCGCGTCGGTGGCCACGAAGCGCACGGCCTCCTCACCCAGCTCGAAGAAGATGCCGCTCATCACCGGGCGCAGGTCATCGTTGCCGGTGGCGAAGAGCGTCTTGTTGATGGCCATGGCCAGGGTGCCGGCCGGCAGCAGGAACCGGGAGGGGTCCTCCAGCGTGGGGCTCTTGGGGAACTCCGCCCCGCTGAAGCCGGTCATCTTGTACTTGCCCTGATCGCTGCTGATCTCCACCCCGTGGTGCTTGCCGTCGATGCTGAAGGTGAGCGGCTGCTCGGGGAAGGCCTTCAGGGTATCCAGCAGGATGCGCGCAGGAATGGCCACGCTCCCCTTGTCCTTGGCCTCCACCGCCATGGTGGCCGTCATGGTGGTCTCCAGGTCGGAGGCCGTCAGGGTGAGCTGCTTGCCGTCCACCTCGAACAGGAAGTTGTCGAGGATGGGCAGGGTGTTGCTGCTGGCCAGGACCCCTTGCAGCATCTGGAGCTGCTTGAGCAGGGCGTTGCTGGAGACGATGAACTTCATTCCGGAACGGGATGTGGGTTGCGCTTTGGCCGTGGTCTCCACGGTCGCAGTGTCTTCGGACATGGTGGTCGGGATGGTACCGCCACAGGATGCGGCGGGGTGGGCAAAGATAGCCGGGCACCCTCCCCGGGACCCCCTGTTTTATCAACAAGGACGGGGGTTTTTCCACATCATGGCGCCTGCCGGAGCAGGGCCTCCCGCGGCACCAGGAGCCTGTCGGCCCCCAGACGCTGCACCGCCACGAGCACCGTGTCGTCCACGGTGGCGTATACCCGGTCCACATCGTTCTCCTTCAGCAGGTTGCCCATGGCGTCGCGCTGCCCCACGTAGGCCCCCTTCGCCCAGAACGGGATCGTGCGTTCATCGCCGTTCCGCCGCACCAGCGTCAGGCGGTGGAGGGGCGTGCTGCGCATCACCGAGTCACGCTCCGCCGGGGTCAGCTGTCGTTCCACGTATTCGAAGTTCAGGCCACCCAGGGGCAGCAGCATGTCGCGCACCGCCGCGGTGTCCATCGGGAGCACCGCGCCGGCCTCGTCGAGCAGGGTGGGGGTGCCGCGCTCATCCAGCGTCACCCGGAAGCCGGCGCCCGGCGTCGCGGGGCGCTCCACCCGCACCTCGCGCAGCGCCGCCAGGTCGCGCTCCTGCAGCAGAATGCTGCTGCGCCAGACGTCCAGGTCCACATGGAAGCGCGGCGTCAGGTAGCCGGTGAAGCCGCTCATGCCCATGACGAAGGGGACCGCGGAACGGCCGGTGCCGGGCTTCTCCAGCAGCATGTAGGTGCCGAAGTGGTCCTTCGTGGAGTGCCCCACGAACCAGATGCGGTCGGGACGGTCGCCGCCGGTGTAGATCTCCACACGCTTGGCCGTGCCCGCCATCACCCGCAGCACGTTGGCCTCGGCGCTCTTGGGCACCGGGGCCCGCACCTCCACCCGCAGGAAGGTCTTGAGCAACAGGTTCACCTGGATCGGGTTGGCCTCCAGCCGCCCGTTCACCGTCCAACCACCCTCCTCGCTGCGCCGCAGGTCCACGGTCCGCCCATCAGGCTCCGCGATGAAGATGCGGTCCACTGCGGCCGTGTCAGCCACGGCGAAATCGGTGAGGGGGCCGCTGAGGGTCGTGCCCGTATCGCGCATCGCCAGCCACCAGGCCAGCGCGGCGAGGATCAGCGCGGTCAGGACGAGGAGAAGGGTGCGTTTCATGCGGCTTTGGTGTAGCGCCGCTTGCGCAGCAGGTGGAACAACAGCCCCGCGAGGATCACCACCAGGCTGGGCACCACCAGGTTCACCACCTGCCAGAGCGCCCGCTCCCCCGCGCTGCGCACGGGGTCCAGCTGACGCAGGGTGATCGCCCGCGACCGCAGGCTGATCAGGCTCCGGTCGTCCAGCAGGTAGTTCACCGCGTTCACCAGCAGCTCGCGGTTGCCGTAGATCTTGGCGTTGGCATAGCGGTCGTAGCCCAGCATGTAGTACATGCCCTTGGCCGGGTCCACCCGGTTCTCGATGACGTCGCCGTCGCTGATCACCAGCTGGCTCGTGGGCCTCCCCTTCGCCCGGTACTGCGGGTCGCCCTCCGTCAGGAAGCGCTCCGTAAGCCTTCCCGCGAAGGCCGAGGTGAAGGGACCTTCCAAAAGCACCGCCACCGGCGCCGGCGTGCCCTTTTTGTCCAGCCCCAACTGCAGCTCCACGATGTTCAGGGCGACGCGCACCGGGTTGCGGAGCACGCGGTTGTAAGGGCTCGTCGTCAGCAGGATGGTCTTGCGGACGCTGTCCGTGCCGATCGTGTCCATGCTGCTCACGAAGCGCGTGTGCACCGGGTCGATGTTGTTCACGATCGGGTGGCCGGCCTGCGGGATCAGCACGGGCTCGAAGTACCACGGAAAGCGCTCCAGCTTGCGCTGGTTGCCGTAGGGTGTGGTGAAGATCTCGATGGGCGCGCAGCTGCGGTCCAGCAGCAGGTCGTTGTTGATGCGCACCCCGTAGGCGAACAGCAGCTGGTCCACGCCCAGCTCCATGGCGGTGGCCATGCTGTACTGGTTGCGACGCAGGCTGTCCAGGTTGGCGTTCATGGCGTCCAGCAGCCACAGCACCTTGCCGCCGTTCATCACGAACTGGTCGATGATGTACAGGTCCTTTTCGGGGAACACGCTGTCGGGCTTGGCCACGATGAGCAGGTCCCAGCGGTTGGTGCGGTAGCGCGCGCCCTCCAGGCGGTCGCTCAGGCTGCCCAGCTGCCCGTCGATCCGCACCCGGCTCACATCGTAGTGCTCGCCCAGCAACGTGGCCACATCCCGCACCTGGATGGGCTCCAGCTCGCCGTGGCCCTCCAGGAAGGCGATGCGCGGCCGCTCCTTGCGCGTCAGCTGCCGGATGGCGCTGCCCAGCTCGAACTCCAGGTTGTTGATCGACCGGTTCACCATGTCCGCGTCGGGGGTGCGCAGCTGGGTCTTCAGCAGCTGCACGGCCACCGTGCGGCCCTTGGTGGTCACCAGCGCGCCGGGGAACACGATCTTCTCGCTGTGGCCGTCCTTCTCGCGGATGCGGATGCTGCTGTACTGCAGGCCCTGTTTCTCCAGCGTGGCGTACACCTCCTGCCTCACCTTCGCGTCCGGGTCGGCGCTGGGGTCGATGAAGGTGAAGTCCAGCTTGTCCGGACCGAGCACGCGCATCTCGTCGAGCAGCTCGCGCGTGGCCTCGCTCAGGCGTCGCAGGTCGGCCGGCAGGTCGCCCGCCAGATACACCTTCACGTACACCCGGTCGTCCAGCCCGGCGATCAGTTCGCGGGTGGTGTCCTTCAGGGTGTAGCGTTCCTCGCTGGTGAGGTCGGCCCGCAGCCGCACGAAACCGGCGATGAAGAGCAGCAGCAGCACGATGCCCACGCCGGCCACCAGTTCGGTGAGGTCGCGCAGGCGGGGGGAGCGGCCGGGGCGTGCCATGTCACCAGCTGCGGCTTTGGAGCACCGTGCGCGTGGCCAGCAGGAAGATGGCGGCCACCCCGCCGAAGTAGAGCACGTCGCGCAGGTCCACCACCCCGCGGCTGATGCTGCGGTAGTGCTCCTGGATGCCCATCGCCTTGATGGGGCCCTCCAACGCGCCGAAGGCATCGAAACTGGCCACCAGGTCGAAGCCCATGAACAGGCAGAAGCACAGGAAGACCGCGATCAGGAAGGCCACGATCTGGCTGTCGGTGAGCGCCGAGGCGAACACGCCCACCGCGGCGAAACAGCCGCCCAGCATCAGCAGCCCCAGGTACGAGCCCCAGGTGCCCCCCCGGTCGATGTTGCCCGCCGGCACCGCCAGTTCCATCACGCTCCACACATACACCAACGTGGGCAGCAGCGCCGCCAGCACCAGCACCACCGCGGCGATGTACTTGGCCCCCACGATGGCGCCTTCGCTCAGGGGCTTGGTCAGCAACAGCTCGATGGTGCCCGTGCGCCGCTCCTCGCTGAAGCTGCGCATCGTCACCGCCGGCACCAGGAACAGGAAGACCCACGGCGCCAGTTGGAACAACGGGGCCATGTCCGCGTAGCCCAGGTCGAGCAGGTTGTCCGGGAACACCCACAGGAAGAGCCCGGTGATCAACAGGAAGACCACCACGGTGATGTGGCCGATGAGCGAGCCCGCGAAGCCCCGCACCTCCTTGATGATCAACGCCCGCATGCTGTTGCTGTCCGCCGGAAAAGGCGGCCGAAGATAGCGCGACCGTCCGGCCCATCGGGCCGTGCCACCGGGACCCGGCGCACACCACCGGGGGAACGGCGGATCAGAAGGAGACCACCGTCTTGCGGCGCTTCCGCTGCGGCTTCTTGGGGATCTTGTCCTCGTCGGTGTCGCAGTAGCTCTTCACGATGAACACCGCGTCCTTGTCGCCCAGCTTGGCGCTGGCCCGCCAGTCGCTGCAGGCTTCCTCCTTGCGCTTCAGGTTGTAATGGCTGTCGCCCCGGTAGTAGTGCGCGTCGCGCACGTCGGCTGCGGCGGTGTCCTTCTCCAGCACCTCGGTGAAGCCCGCGATGGCCTCCTCGAAGCGCTCCATCTCATACAGCAGGATCGCCGCGCTCATCCGCCCGCCGGGGATCTCCGGCTTCAGCGCCAGCGCCCGACGGATGTCCTCCAGTCCGGCGGCCTCCTTGAAGAGCTCGCCCTTCACCAGCCCGCCGAGGAAGAGCGCGTCCGCATGGTCGTCGCGCAGCTTCAACGCCTTCTCGGTGTCCTTCAAGGCCTGCGCGTTGTCCTGCACCAGATAGTGGGCGCAGGCCCGGTTGTACCACGCGTCGGCGTCCGCCGGGTCCAGCTCGATGGCGCGGTCCAGGTCGCGCAGCGCGCCCTTGATGTTGCCCTCGGTGATGCGCGCGGCCGATCGGCTCACGAACAGCCGCGGGTTGTTGGGGTCCAGCGTCTCGCTCTCCTTGTAGTCGATCAGCGCCAGCTCCAGCTGCTGACGCCGTTGCCGGATGTCGCCGCGCAGCTTGTAGGCCGGCGCTGAGGTCCGGTCCGCCGCGATCGCGCGCTCCACCCGCGCCAGCGCGCTGTCCAGTTCACCACCGGCGTATGCCGTCTCGGCCGAGCGCAGCAAGGCGTCGCCTTGGGCGATGGCCGTGGCGGGAAGCAGGAGCAGGGGAAGGGCGGCGATGCGGATCATGCGGGCTCGGGCTTGGCGTCCATGTGATGAAGGCGGGCGCAGCTCCAGGCCTGCGCGGGGGCGTCGAACAGGGCCTTCACCACGGGCCACACCTCGGCGAAAACGGGGGAGCGGCGGTAGTGTTCCAGATCTTCGGCGGACCGCCACAGGCTGTAGGTGAAGAAGACCCGGGGATCGCCGGCGTCGCGCAGCAGCTCCAGGTGCAGGCAGCCCGGCATGGCGATGATGCGGTGCCGCCAGCCCTCGAACAGCGCCAGGAATCCCTCGGCCTCCCCGGGGCGGAAGCTCATGCGCACCAACCGCACGATCATGAGGCCGCCCGTTGCCGCACCACGTCCTTCAGTTCCACGCGCACCGGGTCCTGCACGTGCAGCCCGAACAAGCGCGCCGCGCCGCCGCCACCGCCCTCCACGCCCTTGTTCACCGCGATCTCCAGCAGGCCGTTGGCCCCGAAGAAGGCCACCCGCTCGCCCTGCGGCACCTCGCCGTAGGTGCGGTGCAGCGCCGTGATGTCGTACTGCGACCGGCCGAAGGTGATGCGGAAGGGGCGGTCCTGCACCATCGCCGCGAAATGGTCGCGGTGGATGTTGGTGACCACGTTGCCGTAGGCGTCCACATGGATCACCACGCCGCGGATGCTCTCCTGGTCCAGCGCCGGCACGAAGCCGAGCTGCTGCCGCACCCCCGCGCGCGGGTCGGCGATGGCGTCGATGACCCCGCCCTGCGCCAGGTGGCACGCCGCCCGCGCCAGCACACCCCGCAGCGGGAAGGTGGCGTCGGCCGCGTCCGTCACCATCCGCAGGGTGAACACCGCCTGCGGCCGGCCGTCGAACAACAGGCTGAAGATGCCGTTGTCCGCCCCCACGAACCAGTGCCCGTCGTGCGCCGCCACCACGTGGGGCGTCTGCGGACCGGCCTCGGGGTCGATGCCGATGAGGTGCACGGTGCCCGCCGGAAAGGCCGGGTACGCGTTGCGCAGCACGAAGGCCGCCTGCGCATTGTCGA
>JADLBK010000107.1 GCA_020847755.1 Flavobacteriales bacterium
ACCCTGGTGTTAACTCGGCGTCAAGAACACATTACGGCCACCTGAACGCCGGTCGTACCCCCATCGATCATGCTCCAACGGTCCACCACCCTGCTCCTCGCCGCCCCCCTGCTGATCACGGTCAGCCGCGCACAGAACCTGCCGATGGAGCAGTACTACAGCCCGGACGGGCATCAGCTACTGCTGGGCGGCCTGCCGAGCACCGGTCTGTACGAGAAGGCGGTGATCCGAACGCTGGATCTGCAGTTCGCGCAATCCAACTACTGGCAGCAGCTGCAGCAGAACTACCAGAGCCAGACGGACATCCTGGCCACGCTGACGGTGGATGGCACGGTGTACGACAGCGTGGGCGTGCGCTTCAAGGGGCAGACGAGCTACACCATGCTGCCTCCGGGAGCACAGAAGATGTCCTTCAACATCACGATGGACCATGCCGATCCGGGCCAAGACCTGATGGGCTATGAGACGCTGAACCTCAACAACGCCTTCCAGGATGCCTCCTTCCTGCGTGAGGTGGTGTTCCTGGACCTGATCCGCGACCATGTGCCGGCGGCGAAGGCCAACTACGTGCACCTGAACATCAACGGTGCCAGTTGGGGACTTTACCCGAACGTACAGCAGCTCAACAAGGACTTCATCAGCGAGTGGTTCCAGAGCAACGACGGGCATCGCTGGCGCGCCGACCGGCCGAACGGACAGGTGGGAGGAGGAGGAGGAGGCCAGTGGGGCGATGGCACGGCCGCGCTGAACGATCTGGGGCCGGACACCGCGGACTATCAGCAGTACTACACCCTGAAAGGCACGGACCTCACGAGCAACCCGTGGGAAGCGTTGGTGCTGACCTGCCAGAAGGTCGACGGACTGCCTCAGGCGCAGCTGTTCGACAGCCTGCCCAAGTACCTGGACATCGACCGTACGCTGTGGTTCCTGGCCACGGAGATCGCGTTCAGCGACGACGATGGCTATGTGCACAAGGGCAAGATGGACTACTACCTCTACTGGGAACCCCTCACGGGCCGCATGGTGCCACACGAGTTCGATGGCAACAGCGTGATGAAGAACAGCGCGGTGAACTGGAGCCCCTTCTACCATGAGACCGACGCGAACTATCCCCTGCTGAACCGGCTGCTCGCGGTGCCTGAATGGCGCCAGCGCTACCTGGCGCACCTGCGCACCCTGATCGCCGAGAAGATGCAGAGCGCCCCGTTCAATGCCCTGGTGGACGACTACGTGGCGATGATCGACGCGGAGGTGCAGGCCGACCCCAAGAAGCTGTACACCTACGCCAACTTCCTCACCGAGGTGAACGCCTTGAAGAGCTACATCACCAACCGGCGTAACATCTTGACGGCGAACAGCGAGGTGGCGCAACCCACGGCCACGATCACCTCGGTGGAGCATGTGGTGGCGGGCACGCCCTGGCAGGCACCGCTGCCCACCGAAAGCCCCGTGGTGCGCGCCACGGTCACCAGTGGCGTCGGGATCCACGCCGTGCGGCTCTATCACGGAACGGGCATCGACGGCTCCTTCACGCGGATGGAGATGTTCGATGACGGTCTTCATGACGACGGCGCCGCCGGCGATGGCGTGTACGCCGCCACCCTCCCACCCTACGCGCCCAACACCGTGCTGCGCTACTACGTGGAGGCCGTGGCCAACAACCCGGCACGTGCAGCGGTCTACGCTCCTCCGGGCGCCGAGCACGACGTGTACACCTACACCGTGCAAGCGGAGACGGCGGTGATGCCCGTGGTGATCAATGAGCTGATGAGCGGCAATGCGACCACGGCGGCCGACAACGCCGGCGAGTACGAGGACTGGATCGAGCTGTACAACGGCAGTGCGGCCGACATCGACCTCAGCGGTGGTTTCCTCACGGATGACGGCGCCGACCTCTTCAAGTGGCAGATGCCGCCGGGCTCGATCATCCCCGCCGGGGGCTACCTCACCTTCTGGGCGGACGAGGATCAGGTGCAGGGCGACGGCCACACCAACTTCAAGCTCAGCGCCGGCGGCGAGGAAGTGTGGCTGGTGAACGCCGACAGCGCGGTGGTGGACCATGTGGTCTTCGGCGCGATCGCCACGGACATGGGCTACGCGCGGGTCCCGAACGGCAGCGGGCCCTTCGTGGAGCAGGCGCCCACCTTTGCCGCCAACAACGACCTCACCTCGTCGATCCAGGGGACGGAAGCAGGCATCTCCTTCATTGCCTTCCCCAACCCCACCAACGGCGGCTTGACGGTGCGCTGCTCCGCGCCGACCGACCTGGAGCTGCTCGATGCCACCGGACGACTCCTGTGGAGCGGACGGGTGATCGGCACGGCCGACCTTGACCTCAGCCTCAGGGAGAACGGCCAGCACCTCCTCCGCTCCTCCACCGGTGCGGTGCTGCGGGTGATGGTGCTGCGTTAGCGGACGGCCTCGAGGGTGCGCCGGATCTGCAGGAAGTGCCGGTCCTGGTGCGCGATGGGGAAGCGGAAGGCGTCGCCGGCCTTGAAACGGAGGATGGGACCCAGGGTGCTGGTGATGCGCTCGCCCTCGATCCCCCGGGTGCGGGCGCGCTCGAGCAGCCCGTGAAGGCCATGGAGCATTTCGGCACAGCGATCGATCGCAGTAAGCCCTTGGGTGTGCGCCGTACGCGGCTCGAAGGCGAAGAGGGTGCGCATGCGCCAGCCGATGCGGCCGTCGGCACCGGGCTGCATGGCCGTGGTGGCCAATTGGCCCCAGCGCCCCGGTGTGAAGGTGGGCGCGAAGCGCAGCCCATTCTGCGCTTGGGCATAGCAGGCATCGAGGCGGCGGTGGTAGACGCCACTGCTGAGGTTCATGTGCTCCACCACCTCCAGCACGCTCCATCGCTTGGGTGCGGGGCGGCGGGTGAGCGTGGTCAGTGGCAGGGTGCGCAGGGTCTCCAGCTGCGCGAGCTGATCGCGGAGGCGTTCCTGCAGGTGGTCGATAAGGGCGAGTGTGTTCAGGGCGTCCATCGGGGCAAAGCTCCCGCCCGATCCACGAGCCGGCGCTTGATGTGGATCAAGAACCTTCAACGTACGCGGGCCCGCAGACGGCTGAAGGTCTCGGGGGTCATGCGCAGGTAGCTGGCGATGTCCTTCTGGGCCACCAACTGCAACAGGTGCGGGCTGCGCCTGATCAGGTTGCGGTATCGGGCCTCGGCATCGAGGGTGAGCTGTTCGATCTCGCGCGTGGCACGCCCGATCAGCAGCTCTTCCAGGATGAGCCGACCCCAGCGGTCCATCGCGGGCACGGTATCGTACAGGCCGTAGAGGGCCTCGCGCCGGATGGACCACAGGCGGCTGTCGGTGACGGCCTGCACGGCGAACCGGCTGGGCGTGCGGGTGACGAAGGAGTCGTACACCCCGCTCCAGCTGCCGTCGTAGGCGAAGCCCACGCACACCTCCGATCCATCGTGTTCCACGAAGAGCCGCTGCACCCCCTGCTCCACGATGCTGAACCAGGGCTCCACCTCGCCGGTGCGGGTGATGAAGGCGCCCTTGGGGAAGTCGCGCGGCTGCCAATGCGGTGCGACCACGGCCCATTCGGCGTCGGTGAGCTTCACGTACCTCTCGATGGTGCGGCGAACGAGGGACATGGGGCAAAGATGCGGGAGTGAGGCCGCAGGCCACAAGCCGCTCACCTCGAGCCACAGCCCGCGAACTGGAGGCTGGAAGGCGTGCTCGGAAGGAAGAAGGAACAAGGAGGAAGAGGGAAGAAGTAAAGAAGGACGCCAACGTCGGGACGAGGTCGGCTGGAGGCTTCAGACAAGCGTCAGCGCGCATCTGTGTCCATCGGCGTTCATCTGTGGTTCATGGCATTCGGCTGGAGGCCTTCGGCCGAACGCGCAGGTGGAGTGGTGCGAGGGTGCGA
>JADLBK010000108.1 GCA_020847755.1 Flavobacteriales bacterium
GCACGCGCTGGTCGTTGTCCCCGCCGTAGTAGTTGGCCATGTAGCCGTCCTTCAGGCAGGGTCGTCGCAGGCCGCCCGGCGCGCCGTCGTAGATGAGCCAGATGGCGTTGGTGAGGCCCACCCACATGTCCGAGTCGTTCAGCAGCCGCGTGAGCTTGCACTTCACCCGGTAGCGGCCGTAGGCCAGGCCATGCCGCGACCGGATGCCCACGTTCTCCTTGCGCCAGTCGCCGTCGGTGCTCGCGGGGTTGCGCAGCTCGATCACGTTGCGCTCGGGGTCGCTACGAACCGTGCTGCACGGAGTGCGGGCCACCATCGGACGCAGGCCCACCAGTTGGTCCGTGGGGAAGAAGCACCGGTAGCGGTCATGGTCCGCCGGGGTGTACTCGTTGCCCAGGACATCGGCGATCAGCGGGATGTTGGCGAAGCGCGTGCTGGCGTCCACGTAGTGGATGAACTGCTCGAACGGCGCCTGGGCCGAGAGCTGCGGATCGTCGCCGCAGGCCGACGAGAAGGCCGAGCGGTCGCCCGCGTGCTCCGGCCGCACATGGATGCCGGCGCCCAGTGGTGGTCGCGCCTCCACCTTCAGGCGCTGGGCCGCGACGCGCACCTCCGCTCCATTGAGACGTGCGCCCGGGCCGCTGATCCAGTACCAGAAGGGGTCCATGTGCCGCCCCTCCACCGTGCGGCGGATGTCCTGCACATCGGCGGCCGGCGGTGTGCGGGCGAAGTCGGCCTCGGGCACCACCACGAGCATGAACACATACTCGCCGACGCGCGGGTTGCGTGACCAGCGCGCTGGTCGGCCCCGGTCATCGCGGTGCTCGGGCTGGTCTCGCGGATCGCCCCGGATGCGGAACGCGTCGGTGACCGTGATGCCGTCGGCCGTGGCCGGCGGGCTCAGGCGGAAGCCCTCGCCGGCATCCTCCCAGCTGCCGTAGAAGTTCTCGTGCGCCAGCGGATGCTGTTTTCCGTCCGGCGCGGTGTGCGCGAACTTGTAACTGTCGTTGAGGTAGTACAGCTTGTAGTGGAACCGCGCGCCCGTGCCCGTGGTGTCGCGCAACGTGAAGCGGAAGGTGAAGCGCCCTTCGGCCACCTGGCGTGCGCTGGGCACCACGAAGCCACTGTCGAGGGCATCGGTATAGTCGAGCGTGATCACACCCACACCGGTGTCGTTCACCGGCCAGTTGGTGAGGGCGGTGAACTCCTGCAGCGCACCGGGCTCCTGAGCGGGCCGCACGCCACAGGCCGCGAACAGCAAGGGCAGGCCTGCGCCGATGGCCACGGCGATGCGATGCGGAAGGGAGCGCGCGCGGTTCATGGGGCGGTGATGCGGATCAGGGCTCCCCGTGGCGCGGGGATCGCGGCGATCCTCAGGGTGCCGTCGGCCGAGGGGTCCACGTCATAGCCCACCAGCCGCAAGGCGCCCGCCTCTGCGGCCACGTGGACCCGCTCGAAGCCGAGCAGATCGCCGGTGGTGGCGCACCATGGACGCACGAGGTAGCGCGCCCGTCCCGCACCATCGACCAATCGCGCGACGCCGTCACCCGGAGCGTAGCGCCACCGATAGGCCCCGTCGGGCAGCGCGATGAGCTCGGTCGCCGCAGGCGCGGGCTCACCGATCCGGACACCCACCTGTGCGGGATCCACCAGGTCCAGGCATTCCACGGTGGCGAAGGACAGCGGCCGTGTGGTGCGTGCGCTGTCCTCCAGGTCGTGCGCACGGATGCTGTCGCGGCCCAGCACATCGCCGCTGCGGAACACCACGTCCATGTCGTCGATCCAGGTGTCGTGCCGGTGCTTGTTCCAGAGGTAGATGGTGACCACATCATCGTCCGCCACCTCCAGACCGCGCAGCAGCAGTTCGCCCTGCAGGCGCTGCCACGTGCCGGGGGTGTGCTCATGGGCCCGGAGCTCCTTGCCGTACCAGGCGCGTTGTTCCTCCCCGCGGTGGATGGTGGTGACGATCACCAGGCCGGGGTCGTCGGTGCGGCAGTACAGCCCCACCGCGATCGCCGTGAGCGGCGCACCGACATCACCGGCGCGCCTTCGGATCGCGGGGCCGTACTCCTCGGAGGCCTTCAGCAGCATCGAACGCCGGCCGCTCCGCGCGACCCCGCTCACCAACAGGGTGCTGTCCGCCGATGACTCCATGTCGAAGTGGAGGTTGGGCCGCAGCGTGCGGTCGCCGATGGCGATGGATGGTCCGGAGCGCTCGGCCACCGGCCGGTCGAACGGCGGCGGGTCGTTCGTTGTCAGCGTGCGACCATCGGACGTGATGGGGGAGGTGCGTTCGGCGGACAGGTCCACAGCGGAAGGTCCGGCGGGCCGCTGCACGGTGTCGCGCAGGGTGCGGAGCTCGCGCTTCACGGCATCGGGCCGCAGCAGGGCCAGCGCGGCCGCGGCGGCCACGAGCAGCAGCGCGAACAGGAGCAGGAGGCGACGGCGTGGCATCGATGCGGTGCTCACTCGATCATCACCCCGCGCACCTGCATCAGCGGCAGGGGGGTGAAGTTGGCCTCCTGGATGCTCTCCGGCAGGAAGATGTACTTCTTGTCGTGCAGCTGTCCGTTGGCGTAGTAGCTCAGCCAGTACTGGTTGTTGAGGCCGAAGAGCTCCTCCATGATGGGTTCGATGCGCGCCCAGCTTCGTGGGCCGAGCTTGCCCAGGAAGTGCCGCATCTCGCTGGTGCGGCGTGCCTCGCCCGCCAGTTCCCCGTAGCCGCGCGAACTGATGAGCACGTTCTCCAGGGCGTAGTCGTTCCGGTTCACGAGATACACGTACCAGCCTTCGCCACCCTCGGGGTCCGGCTCGCGCACCACGGCCATGGCCACGCCTTGCACCTTGGGGGGGTGGATGTCCTTGCGCATCGACCGTCAACCCTTGCGCCCGGCCAGTTCACGGGCGATGGCGATCCAGTGGAACACGTCCTGGGGGTGGCCCTCCTCGTTGACCTCCTCGCGCTTCATGCCGGTGCGCACCAGCACCAGGTCCTCATGCGGGATCACCACCACGTACTCGCCGTGGAAGCCGCGGCAGTAGTGGATGGGCTTCCCATCAAGCTCGGCCAGCCACCAGAAGTAGCCGTAGCGGGCGTTGGGCCTGCCCTTGTCCATCACCTTCGCCGGCGTCACCGAAGCGAGGAAGAAGTCGCGCGGCACGATCTCGCGGCCTTTCCACATCCCGCTGTCCAGGTACAGCTGCCCGATGCGGCCGAAGTCGCGCGCCGTGGCGTAGAGGCAGCAGAAGGCCTTGAAGTCGCCCTCCGCGCGGTCCTTGCCCCAGTACGCCGGGTGCTCGCAGCCCAGTGGGCCCCAGAGCTTCTCGGCCACCAGCTCGTCCAGCGGAAGCTTCCAGGCGGCCTCCAGCACCTCGGCCATGATCTGCGTGGCGCCGCTGATGTAGTCGAACTCCCGGCCCGGTGCGATGCGGCACGGCTGGTCCAGGCTCAGTTCCCGCACGTTGGTGCCGTAGTAGCCCTTGGCGTTGTCGCTGAAGGGGTCGGCGCCGCTCTCGCTCCAGTCCAGCCCGGTGCTCATCGTCAGCACATGCTCGATCGTGATCGCCCCGTGGCAGGGATCCATCGCGGTGAATTCGGGCAGGAAGTCGCTCACCGGTTGTTGAACGCTCTTGATCACGCCTTCCTTGATCGCGATGCCGGTGAGCACGCTCACATAGCTCTTGGCCACGCTGAAGCTGTTGCTCACGCTGTCGGCGTCCCAGCCGTTCCAGTACTGTTCGAAGATGAGGCTGTCGTGCTGGAACACGGCGAAGCCCACGCTGTACAGGTCCTTGAGCTGTTGTTCCTGTTCAGGCTTCAGGGCGAGCCGGCCGTACCGGGCGCCGGTGGGCCAGGGCTGTGGCGCGGCGTTCGGGATGGTGCTGTAGGGGAAGAAGTCGCGGTCGTCGATCTCCGGTGCGGTGCGGCCGAGGAGGTAGGTGTAGCGGACGCCGCGGGGGATATGCCCGTTACCAGTGAGGAAGGCCAAGGCGATAAGACCCCCGATGATCAGGACGGTCCATATCAAGAGCTTCTTCAGGATGCGCATGACCCGGCCAAGGTAGCCAGGCGGAAGCGCACGTGGCCACGGCGCTCGGCGGGATAAGCTATTGTATCACGATCCTTACTGAACTCACGTGAGCATCACCGTCCATCCACCGGAGCGAATAGAGCCCACTGGAAAGCCCGCTGGACCGAAAGGGTATGTGCCGCTCACCTTCGCCGCTGAGGCTTCTCACCACGCGGCCCTGTAGGTCAACAACGTCAATCCGCTGCTGTGCGGTCAATGGTGAAGGGAATGCCAGATGGGCCATGGTGGTGAGCGGGTTCGGGAAGATCATGAAGGTTGATCCGGAGGGCGTGAGGACGCCGACCGGAAAAGTGATGGTGAAAATGGCAGGCTCCGTGATTACGGGCGGGTTGAAATCGAAGAAGATGTTCGCTGTGTTCGACACGATCTCACCGGACACCAGCAGGTCATCAGGTCGCATGGAGAAGTGCACATATCCATGGCTGCCGGGTTCGTCCGCCGTACTGTCTGGGAGCCATATGGGATCGAAGATCACGTAGAGCACGCCACCGGCGATGTACCATGTGCATGGATGACTTGCACTATGGAAGTCCATGGTGGTCCACTGGAGGTCCGTGCTCAATGTATCGGTGATCACGATGCGCTCGGCGGCGTAGGTCCCCGTGTTCTGAAAGCGGATGGTGTATTCCACGCGTTCGCCCGCCAGAACCTCGTCCGGCGTCAGTTCTTCCGGCCGCACGTGCTTGTCATTGGGATCCAACGAACCCAGAATGGATCCCGGATTCGTATCCGTGTTGTTCGGCGGGGTCTGATCCGGTTCCGGGATGGCCGCCGTGAGGACGTGTTCAATGATCGTCCCGAGTGCCACGGTGGTGTCGGTATACAGATAGACCCGAGCGCTCCACAATTCGCCTGGCGCAAGCTGTGCGGACCAGGTCGCCTGGTTCCCGACCAGGGTCACAGGGGGGTCATCCACATCGAACCACGTTTGGATCGGGTCGAACGTGAACACGATGGTGGCGGTGGTGGTTTCAGTACCCACGTTCTGAACTCCCAGCGTGACAGGGTTGAAGAACCCGGGCCGTGCAGGACCGGCGATCAGATCTGCCACCACATCATACATGCCCGGGATGATCTGGTAGCCGATGTCGCGCAGCGCATCAGATTCAAAGATCGAAAGAGTGGTGGTCACCGGTGGGGTGGTGATCAGGTGGTACAGAACGGACTGGCCTTGCAGCACATAAGTTCCGGTATCGACGTGAAGTACGTAGTTGCCACCGGGGTCCGGCGCTGTCAGAAAATCACCCGGCTGTGCTTCCACGTTGGCCAGCAGGAAGGGAGGTTCCCCCGGATCCCGATCGCTGTCGCCATCGAGGTCTTCGAACACGTTTCCTGAAATGATCTCTTCGCGGATCTCACAGGCGGAAGTGGTCACATCGCACACCTGCGCGGTGAAATCCGCCCAGAACGAGGCCGTATCGAACGACACGGGAATGTTGGGCAAGCAGGTGAGCATGGTATTGGTGCAGTTCAGGTTGTACAGGCTGTTGGGCAGCGGCGGAAGACACTCGATCGGGTTGTTATTGCACCAGAACTGACCCAGTGTCGGCGGCAGTTCGGGGAGTTCCTCCAATAGATTGTCATAGCACATTAGGATGTGCATGGCGCTGTTCGCCATCGAGGGCAGAGTGTCTATGAGGTTATGGTCGAAGCGCATGAAAACCGCGCTGTCGGGCACGTTCGGTAACGTGGTGAGCAGGTTGTGCTCGCAATGGAACCATTCGAGCTCATTGGGTAGTTCCGGCAGGCTCATGATCTGGTTGTGTCCGCACATGAGCAGAAAGAGATCAGGAGGGAGTGTAGGCAAAGTGGTCAATTGGTTGTAAGGGCACGACAGCTGAATCAAGCTTGCTGGGAGAGTTGGCAGTTCGGTCAACTGGTTGTTACTGCAAGTGAGGTTCTGCAATGCTGTGAAGAACTGGATACCGTCGAGATCGCTTATCCCTAAGTTGCTGACAGCCATGTCCGTCAGCGCTAGCACCTCAGGGTGCGTTGTATCCAACACGTTGCCAGTGATCGCTGCGGGCACGTAGTTTTCGAGCTGTGCGGCGAAGGCAGCGTCCGGAATAAGGAAGGTTTGTGCGGAAGTCGCTGTCGGAGATGCGCTTACGAGAACAACTGCGACAACGGTTCGGAAGGCGGGGGGGGCCATGGTAGGATAACGTGATCGGGAAGGTAGCGTTGCTTTGGGTACCCTAAACCACCTCCACATCGAAGAGGTCGGCCAGCTCCAGCTTCATCCGCTGTTTCACCGCCTCCATGTCCACGGCCTCGCCCAGCTCGTGCGCCATGCTGGTGACGCCCTTGTCGCGGATGCCGCAGGGCACGATGTTCCCGAAGTAGGTCAGGTCCGTGTTCACGTTCAAGGCCAGTCCATGCATGGTGACCCAGCGGCTGGCACGGATGCCGAACGCGCAGATCTTGCGGGCCTTGACCGGCTCCTCGGCGTCCAGCCACACCCCGGTGAGCCCCGTGATGCGGCCGGCGCGGATGCCATAGGCCTCCAGCGTGCCGATCACCGCCTCCTCCAGCGTGCGCAGGAAGCGGTGGATGTCGGTGAAGTGATGGTCCAGGTCGAGGATCGGATACACCACCAACTGCCCGGGGCCGTGATACGTGATGTCCCCTCCGCGGTCGATGGGGAAGAACTGCACGCCCTTCTCCCGCAGGCCCTGTTCGTTCAGCAGCAGGTGGCTCTGCCGCCCGCTCTTGCCCAGGGTGTACACGTGCGGATGCTCGCAGAACAGCAGGTGGTCCCGGGTCGGCCGCTGCGCTTCCGCAGGCAGCGTGCGGTTGGCCAGCTTGATGTCGATCGTCTCCTGGAAGAGCCGCTTCTGCAGGTCCCACGCCGCGGCGTAGTCGAGGAGGCCGAGGTCGCGGAAGTGGACGTGTCTCACAGGGGCAAAGGTCGGGACGGAGTGGCGAGTGTTGAGTGACGAGTGGCGAGTGAAATACCCCAAGGGGGATCTCACTCGCCACTCGCTACTCGCCACTCCCCTTACTTCACTTCAGCCAGCTTCCCCTTCAGCATGTTGATCACCGCGATCTCGGTGGGGTCGACGCCCTTCTTCTCCGCCCAGTAATAGCTCACCCAGTCGCCCAGGTTGATGAGGTACAGCTGCCGCGCGAAGGCCGTGTCGCCCTGGCTCCACACGTCGTGGATGTGCGGGGTGTGCCTGCGGAACACCTCCTTGTTGATCTCCATGCGGATCTGGCTCCGCTCGTGATCCTCCTTGTGCCGGAAGATCACCACCGCGATGTCGTCGGTGCCGCCGGCCCAGCCCACGAGCTCGTTGTGGTTCATCTCCGGGATGGCGTGGTGCCAGCAGAGCTCCTTGCTGTTCTCGTTCACCTGCTGCCGGAAGCGGATGCTCACCGCCTCGGTGGAGGCCTCGCTGTAGATCACCAGCCGCTTGCCGAAGAGCTGCTCGGTGAGGGTCGATGCCGCCTTCTTGATGGCTTCCTTCTCGTCCTCCAGCATGTTCGCCGCGGTGCGGATCGCGCCCTCGAAGCCGTCGCCGATGATGCCGAAGTGATGCAGCACGAAGAACTGTTGCACCAGCGAGTAGGCGAGCATGGTGCGGGGCGGGTTGCCGCCGGGGATCACGATGTGGTCGAGGCCCCGGGCCTTCGCCATCTCCAACATGGTGCCGCCGCTGGTGATCACCACCACGCGCGCCCCCTTGCCCAGGGCCTGCTCCATGGCGGCCAGCGTCTCCTCGGTGTTGCCGCTGTAGCTGCAGGCGATCACCAGGCTCTTGTGGTTGACGTAGCCCGGCAGGTAGTAGTTGTTGTACACCTCGATGGGGCACCGGGCCTCCTTGTGCACCAGCTGCGCCGCGATGCGGCCGCCGATGCCGCTGCCGCCCAGGCCGGTGACGACCACGTTGCCGTACGGTCCGCCGGGAGGCTTCAACGGGGCCTTGCGGCCGATCTCCAGGGCTTCCTTCAGTTGCTTCGGAAAGGCGTCGATGAGGGTGTGCATGCGCGGAACGCCGGAGCCCGGCGGGGATGGTGTGGCGTTGACGGGTCGAAATTAGGCCGCTCATACGCTTCCCGGGGTCCTCGGGTTGTACCCCGGACACCGCGCACGTACATTTGATCATCCGTACGTGCCATGAAGACCAAGCTCACGCTCCTTGTCGATGAGCGCATCAAGCGAAAAGCGCGTGCACTGAGCCGCCGCCGGAATACGAGCATATCGGCCGTGTTCTCGGAGTTCATCGAGAAGGAGGAAAGGACCGGGAAGGACCCCTTTGCCAACCTGGATGGCGTCTGGGAGGGCCGGGATATGGATGCCCGGGAGATCCGCCGCAGGGTATGGAAGCGGTCCTGATCGACACCGGTGTGATCATCGGTCGCATGCGCAAACAGGCGGCGGCCTTTGAAGCCTTCGGGCGGATCGAGGGTGCCACCCCGGTATTGTGTGACATGGTGGTCGCGGAAGTGTTGGATGGGGCTCGGAACAAGGCCGAGCATGTGCGACTGTGGTCTGAGCTCCATGGTGCGTTCCATGTCCTGCCCTTCACCGTGGAGGTGTCGCAGATGTTCAGGAAGTTGAGCGGGCAGTACGAGCTGATGCGTCATGGGCGCTTCGGCGATGTGCTGATCGCGGCCACGGCCCTGGCCCATGGGTGTGCATTGCTGACCCTGAACAAGAAGGACTTCGAGCGGATCAACGGGTTGAAGCTCCTCTGAACCGTCCGGCCGCACCCGGTAACTTCGCGGCCCCTTCCTTCCGATCATGTCCCACGCCCTCTCCGACCAGGAGCTCGTGCGCCGCGAGGCGCTGCAGAAGCTCCGCGCCCTCGGCATCGACCCCTTCCCCGCCGCTGAATTCCCCGTCACCGCCACGGCCGACCGGGTCAAGGGCCTGTTCACGGAGGGCGGCGAGCCCGCCCAGGTGACCATCGCAGGACGCCTGATGAGCGTGCGCGTGATGGGCAAGGCCAGCTTCGCCGTGCTGCGCGACCACACCGGCGACCAGCAGATCTACGTGGCCCGCGACGAGGTGTCGCCCGGCGAGGACAAGACGATGTACGATGAGGTGTGGAAGCACCTGCTGCACCTGGGCGACTTCATCGGCGTGCAGGGCCACGTCTTCAAGACCCGCACCGGCGAGATCACCGTGCATGTGAAGCAGCTCACCGTGCTGGGCAAGGCCCTGCGCCCGCTGCCCGTGGTGAAGACCGACGAGCAGGGCCAGGTGCACGACGCGTTCACCGATCCCGAGCAGCGCTACCGCATGCGCTATGTGGACCTGGTGGTGAACCCTCACGTGAAGGAGACCTTCCTGAAGCGCGCCCGGGTGTTCGATGCCATGCGCAACGCCTTCCAGCAGGCCGGCTACATCGAGGTGGACACGCCCGTGCTGCAGGCCATCCCCGGCGGTGCGGCGGCCCGCCCCTTCGTCACGCACCACAACGCGCTCGATGTGCCCTTCTTCCTGCGCATCGCCAACGAGCTCTACCTCAAGCGCCTCCTCGTGGGCGGCTTCGACGGCGTGTTCGAGTTCAGCCGCAACTTCCGCAACGAGGGCATGGACCGCACCCACAACCCGGAGTTCACGGTGATGGAGCTGTACGTGGCCTACAAGGACTACCGCTGGATGATGGACTTCATCGAGGGCGTGTTCAAGCAGGTGGCCACGGCGGCCAACGGCGCGCCCACCGCGCAGTTCCAGGGCAGGGCCATCGACTTCGGCGCGCCGTTCAAGCGCATCACCATGTGCGGCAGCATCCGGGAGAAGACCGGGGCCGATGTGCTGAACATGGACGAGGAGGAGGTGCGCACGCTCTGCGTGCAGCACGGCCTCGAGGTGGCGCCCATGATGGGCAAGGGCAAGCTGATCGACGAGCTGTTCAGCGCGCTGGTTCAGCCCGAGCTCATCCAGCCCACCTTCGTCACCGACTTCCCGGTGGAGATGAGCCCGCTGTGCAAGAAGCACCGCACGGACCCGCGCCTCACCGAGCGCTTCGAGCTGTTCGTGAACGGCTTCGAGCTGGCCAACGCCTACAGCGAGCTCAACGACCCC
>JADLBK010000109.1 GCA_020847755.1 Flavobacteriales bacterium
ACGCGCAGATGGCCAGGGGGCTCATCAGGGCCGTGAGCTTGATGGCCCCGGCGAGGGCGAAGAGCGCGGCGGACCCGAGGATCGCGCGTTCCCGACCACATCGGACCCCATCGATCAACAAGGCCCACGCGATGAAGCTCAGGTCCAAGGCGGGCACGTCCGGAAGAAAGGCGAGCGTGAAATACACGACGGCCGGCGAGGTGAAGAAGAGCAGGCCGATGAAGGCCGCCCAGAACCGATCGCCGATGACCAACGCCGACGAACGGAACAAGGCAAGCGTTCCGGTGGCATGCAAGAGGAGCATGAGGATGCGGAACACGATCTCCTGGGGACCGGTGACCTTCCACAACAGGCCGACCAGGTAATAGAGGATCGGGAACTCCCCCGCGGACCGACCGGACATGCCGTGGTCACTGATCATGGACATCACCGCGGGTCGGAAGAGGTTCCATTCCCAGGCGTAGTAGGTGTAGGCGATGGCCAGGCAGTTCGTCTGGCGCCAGAGATGGTGCGGTTGGGGTGGCAGATGCAGGACGCGGCCGTACTCATAGGCGGCGCAAAGGAGCACGAACACCACGAGCACGGCCACGGCCGGCCACCACCGTGCTCGGAAGGTCGGCTTGGTCAGCATGACCCTGCCGCGGCCTTGTTCCCCATGGACATCGACCGGCCGGTCCGCTCATTCCGGTCCCTGCCCTTGCGACCATCGACGCGCACCCGGGGGACCCTGCGGTGATCCGGTCCGTGCGCGCTGATCTCCATGGGTTCGGTGCGCAGGCCGGTGCGCTCACATCCGCACGGCCCCGAGCGGTCGGGGTGCTGCGGTGCGGACCAAATGTAGGATCCGGCCCCACATGCGCTTCGGCCGGTCGGACGCTCGGGATCGCCGGTGCCGCGCCGGGCTCGGGTCACAGCCCGACCTCGGGGTCCGTGCCCGACATTGCGCCGGCGGATCCGCCCAGCGCGTAGATGCGGATGCCGTTGTGCCGGGCCAGCGGACGGGTCAGGTAGGGGGCCACGAGCGGATCCTCCAACCATCGGTCCTGGGCGAACAGCAGGTAGCGTGCCCCGCGATCGATGAGGCGATCGAAGGTGCCCGGATCGCTCCAGTCGTTCGCGTAGCGGGTGAAGCCCTTGCGGCCCATCAGGTACAAGGACCCGTTGATGGTGTGGTCATCCAGAAAGATCACCCAGGCGTCCTTGGGGATCCCGAGCGTATCCAGGGTCGGCCCCAGGTCCAGGGTGCCGCGCAGGTCGTAGTGGTCCATGGCGCTCCAGTAAGGCAGCTCGTGCGTGTGATGGATGGGCAGGATCTCCGAAGGATCGATGGGGCTTCGCTCCGCGTAGCGCATCCGCATGTTGTTGGCGGCATAGGCCACGTTGTAGACCAGCAACAACGCGAACGCGGTCCTGGGCCAGGCGGACCGGAACACGGAGGGGTGATCACGGCGCAGCCACCAGAGAAAAGTGGTCCAGAGCACCAGTGGCAGGATCAGGGGGCTGATGAAGTAGTAGTCGTGGCCGTCCACGGCGTGGAACCAGAGAAGGGTGTAGGCGATCACCCCGAGGAGCAACAGGATGTTCAACAGGGCCACGGGGCCGGGCAGGCGGCGCACATGAAGGGCCGCAGCGACGAGAGCCACGGCGAGCACCAGCCAGACCGTGGTGTCGAACACCTGGAACACCAGGATCCGCTTGCCGAAGGTCCAGGCCCGGTCCACCTCCTCCGGTGTCATGTCCCAAATGGGCCAGATGCTGTTGAAGGTGTATCGGCCGTTGTGCCGGTCGTTGTAGGCCTCGGCATAGGCGTACCAAGAGAGGATGGCGACCACCGCCAGGGCCGACCACGCCCACGCAGGCCGGACATCGGGCAGCAGGCGGTGGTGCCCGCCGAACCGGGCGGGCATGAGGGTGGCCACCAGCAGGATGGTCAGGATGGCCACCAGGCTGATGCCGGCGCTCACCTTCAGCAGGGTGGCCAGGGCGAAGCAGGCCATCGCCAGGGCCCACCACCGCGATCGTCGCTCCTGGGCGTGCCGCACCACGAAGTACCAGCCGATCAGCACCAGGTCGAGGGCGGGCACATCGGTGAGGAAGCCCATGCTGTAGTAGACGATGACCGGCGAGGTGAACAGCAGGAGCGCCGAGGCCACGGCCCAGAACGCATCGCCCAGCACGCGGCGCAGGGCCAGGTACAGGGCCCAGGTGGCCGCGAAATGCAGCAGGATGCCGAAGAGGCGGTAGACGAACTCACTGGGTCCGGTGAGCTTCCACACCTGACCGATGGCCCAGTAGATCAACGGGAACTCACCGGCACTGTTCCCGGTGGTTCCGCCATCGGCGATGCGCGCATGGATCTCCGGTTCCAGGAAGGGCCGCCCGTTCCGATAGTTCTCCGTCAGGGACAGGCAGTCGGTCTGCCGCCAAAGGTGGCAGGGGGCGGGGCGCGTGTGCAGCACACGTCCACCCTCATAGACCGAGAACGCGAGCAGGAAGCCCAGGGTGAGCACCCATCCCGGACCGGGCCGCAGACCGCGCGGGAACGGGAGCCGCATCACGCTGCGGATCACACCGCCATCTCCGGCTCGTTCCCCACGGCCACCAACCGGCCCTCGGTCTTGGCGCGGATCTCCTCCACGGTCACCCCCGGCGCGCGCTCGCGCAGCACGAAGCCGTCGGCGGTGATGTCGAACACGCCCAGGTCGGTCACCACCTTCCGCACGCAGCCCACGCCGGTGAGCGGCATGGTGCAGCGCTTCAGCAGCTTGCTCTCCCCCGCCTTGTTGGTGTGCAGCATCACCACGATGATGTTCTGCGCGCTGGCCACCAGGTCCATGGCGCCGCCCATGCCCTTCACCATCCGGCCGGGGATCTTCCAGTTGGCGATGTCGCCGTTGTCGGCCACCTCCATGGCGCCCAGCACGGTGAGCTGCACCTTCTGCGCGCGGATCATGGCGAAACTGGTGGCGCTGTCGAAGATGGCCGCGCCCGGCTTGAGGGTCACCGTCTGCTTGCCCGCGTTGATCAGGTCGGCGTCCTCCTCCCCTTCGAAGGGAAAGGGCCCCATGCCCAGGATGCCGTTCTCGCTCTGGAGCTCCACGTGGATGCCGGGCGGGATGTAGTTGGCCACGAGGGTGGGGATGCCGATGCCGAGGTTCACATAGAAGCCGTCGCGCAGCTCGCGGGCGATGCGCTGGGCCATCTGTTCCTTGGTGAGCGCCATGGGGTCAGGGCTGGATGCGGTGGATGCGCACCTGCACGGCGCCGAACTGAACGGGCCTTCGCGGTGCGTTCCAAAAGTAGAGCACATGCCGCACCGCACCGGGCACGGGCTGCAGCACACGCAGCGCAATGAAGCGCTCCCCACGCCACCGGGGTCGCTGCAGTGCAGGTCGCACCTCCTCGTGCGCCAGTTCGCGGCCCGTGCTGTCCTGCGCCACCACGGCCAGCACCAGGTCGTGCAGCGGACCGTCGGCGTTCAGCATGCACGACACCTCCACCGCGCGGGGCTCCGGGGTCGCCGGCACGGCCACCAGGTCGAAGTAACCTTGGGGCCGGAGCGGGGGATCGACCATCAGGCTGTCCACCGGGGTGATCGCCAACGGGCGGACCCGCCGCATCAGATGCAGGCCCGTTCCACCGTGCACATCCTCCACGATGAAGCCCTGCATCGCGGCTTCGAGGTGCCGGCCGTCCGCGATGCGCACGTCGTGCCACCCGGCCGGGAAGTCCGACGCATGCGGCACCGGCGTGCCGAAGGGCCGTCCGTTCAACGGCACGGAGAAGCCGAGCTGGTGATAGGCCCCCACGACCGGCGGACGTCCGAGCTGCCGTTCGAGGGACGCGATGCGCGCCAGGAAGCGTTCGGGCACGCTCTGCTCGGCCCACAGCGCCGTGTGGTCGAAGTTGAGCCCGGCCACCGTGCGCAGGGGGAACACGAGCAGGAGGAGTGCCGCAAGCCTCGCCAGGGGCCGCTGTGCGGACCAGGTGTCGACCACATGCCCGGCGATCAGCAGCCAGAGCGGCACCAGGTGAAGCCCGGCCCTGTCCTCGGCATGGTTGACGCCCAGGGACACCGCCATGGCGACACGCACCAAGGCATCGGCCAGCAGCAGGCCGGCGAACACGGCCAAGGGCGTCGCCCAGGCGCGTTGTCGCACCACGACGACCGCAGCGACCAGCACGACGAGCATCACCGCACCCCGCCAGAGCCACCCGTCCGCGCCGAGCACCCAGCGGCACAGCGAGGCCACGGTGACGGCCACGAAGCCGTCCGTGCTGCCGTGGTAGAGCAGGCCCTGCGCCCGCAGGTCGAAGGCGTGGTCGACCGCGATCAGGAAGGGCCCGATGCCCAGGGCGACCCAGAGCGCCACCTGAGCGCGGCGCAGCGGTGCGGCCCGGAACATGCTGACGGCGATCCCCGTCAGCACCACGCCCCACAGCGGGATCAGGGCCAGCACGGCGGCGTTGGCCAATGCCAGGCCCGTCAACACCTGCAGAAGGGCGATCGTCCGGCGCTCGCGCATCCAGCGGAGAAGGCCGTCCAGGGCCACGCCGAGAAAGGCCAGCTCCAACGCGTAGCCGCGAAAGAGCGCAAAGAACTCGAACGCGAAGGGACAGGCGAGCAGCGCGGCCCAGGTGCACCAGCGCACGATGCGATCGCGCAGGTCCCCGGCCAGACGCCAGATGGCCCAGGCATACAGCGGAAAAGCCAGCACGCTTCCCAGCCGGGCGCTGAGCAGGGAGGTGCCGAACAGGTGCACGAACAACGCACCAAGCCCGGAGCTCAGCACATGGTTGTTGGCATCGGGATGGGCGTGCGGTGGCAGAAAGACCCCGGGCTCCGCATACCAGTAGAGCGAGGCGCATTCATCGTGGACGAAGGGCACCATGGCGGCGCGTGCCACGAGGATCGCCCACAGCGCGAGCGTTGCGAGCTGATAAAGCCGTTCGTCGCGCCGAACGTTCGCCATGCGGCGGAGTTGGCCGGTCACCCGCGCTTGCGCACGGTGCGCTGTTCGATGCGCTTCTCGTACCGTTCGCCCTGGAAGATGCGGTGCACGAAGATGCCCGGCGTGTGCACGTGATCCGGCTCCAGCTCACCGGGCTCCACCAGCTCCTCCACCTCGGCCACGGTGATGGTGCCGGCCATGGCCATCATGGGGTTGAAGTTGCGGGCCGTATGGCGGTACACCAGGTTGCCGAGCCGGTCGCCCTTCCAGGCCTTCACCAGAGCGAAGTCGGCGCGCAGCCAGCGCTCCATCACGTACATGCGGCCATCGAAGTCGCGCGTCTCCTTGCCTTCGGCCACCTCGGTGCCGTAGCCCGCCGGGGTGAAGAAGGCCGGGATGCCCGCCCCTCCGGCGCGGCAGCGTTCGGCCAGGGTGCCCTGCGGGATCAGCTCCACCTCCAGCTCGCCGCTGAGCATCTGGCGCTCGAACTCGTCGTTCTCGCCCACGTAGCTGCTGATCATCTTCCTGATCTGGCGCGTCTGCAACAGGAGACCGAGGCCGAAATCATCCACCCCGGCGTTGTTGCTGATGCAGGTGAGGCCCTTGACGCCGCTGCGCACCAGGGCCGCGATGCAGTTCTCCGGGATGCCGCACAGCCCGAAGCCGCCCACCATCAGGGTCATGTCATCACGGATGCCGTCGAGCGCCGCGTCGGCATTGGCCACCACCTTGTTCATGCTCATGGCACAGGGAATGCGGCGAAGATAGCCGGACGCGCCGGCCCGCAGGCCTCACTCCCAGGTCGGGCCATCGTCCTCGATGGGCCCCTGCTCGAAGCGTCCGCGGCAGTCGAGCAGCTCGGTATCGAAGCCGGCGGGTCGCTCGAAGTCGGCGGTGGAGAGACCGATGGTGCTGTCGGCGTACACCTTGTTCATGTAGTAGCCATAGATCGGCAGGGCCATGTTGGCGCCCTGGCCCTTGTCGGTGCTGCTGAAGCGCACACTGCGGTCCTCCGCACCGGTCCACACGCCGGTCACCAGGTCGGGGGTGATGCCGATGAACCAGCCATCGCTGTTGTTCTGCGTGGTGCCGGTCTTACCGGCCATGGGCGCCTTGATGTTGGCGTACTTGGCGCGTGCGCCACCACTGCTGCGGATGCGCATGCCGGTGCCGACCACCTTGCCGGTGCCGCGGTTGTAGGCGCCGTCCACCACGCCCTTCAACAGGTTGAGCATGATGTAGGAGGTCTGCTCGTCGAGGGCCTCCTCGGTGCGTGGCACCAGGTCGAAGATGGTGTTGCCGTTCTTGTCCTCGATGCGGGTGAAGAGCACGGGCTCGATGTACACGCCCTTGTTGGCGAACGCGGCGAAGGAGCTGGTCATCTCCATGAGGGTGAGGTCGGCCACGCCCAGGCACAGGCTGGGCACGGGCACCAGGGGACTGCTGACGCCCATGTGCCGGGCGAGCACGGTCACCGCCTCCGGACTGTACTGCTTCATCAACCAGGCGGTGATGGTGTTGATGGAGTTGGCGAGCGCGTACTTCAGGGTGACGAGGCCACCGTACTTGGCATCGCTGTTCTTGGGGCACCAGTCCGGCTGTCCCTCGGGCATGTCGAAGCACACCAGCTGGTTGGGCAGCTCCTTGCAGGGATCGAGCCCCTCGCGGATGGCGGTGGCGTACACGAAGGGCTTGAAGGTGGAACCCACCTGACGGCGCGCCTGCTCCACATGGTCGTACTGGAAATGCTTGAAGTCGATGCCGCCCACCCAGGCCTTGATGAACCCGGTGCCGGGGTCCACGCTGTACAGGCCGCTCTGCAGGAAGCTCTTGTAGTAGCGGATGGAGTCCATGGGGCTCATCAGCGTGTCCACTTCACCACGCCAGCTGAACACGCGCATGGGCACGGGCTTCTCGAAGAGGGCGGGGATCTCCTTCTCGGGCACCACGGGCCACCAGGTGTCGCAGCCGCCGAGCTCGGGCCGGCAGTGGAAGTGCCTGCGACCCTCGTGCACGGCCTGTTCGATCACCCGGGCGGGCCGTTCGCAGTTGGGGCACTGCTTGCCGGTGAGGTTGCGATAGCGCACGCTCCGCTTCATGGCCGTCTCCAGGATTCCGGCGATCTCCTCCTCGCTCACGCGGAAGTCGAAGGGGCGGTTCTTCTTCTTCGCCAGGTCCTTGAACAGGTCGGGTTGCAGTTCGGACCGGAGGTGCTCGGCCAGGGCCCACTCGCCATACGCCTGCATGCGGGGATCCAGCGTGGTGTACACCTTCAGGCCATCGGTGTAGAGGTCATAGGGCTCTCCGTCGGCCTTGGCGAAGCGGAGCTTTCCCTGTTCATCGGTGGAGGCCAGCAGGGCCTGCAGCTTGGCCCGCAGCACCTCGCGGAAGTAGGGGGCGGGGCCTTCGGCGTGGTCGATCCGTTGGAAGCGAAGGCCGAGGGGCAGGGCCTTGAGGGAGTCATAGGCAGTGCGGTCGATCATGCCGGCGCGCTCCATCTGGGAGAGCACCACCATGCGCCGGTGCAGGGTGGTGTCCGGCCGGCGCACCGGGTTGAAGAGGGCCGGGTTCTTGCACATCCCCACGAGCAGGGCGGCCTCCTCGATCCGCAGGCTGTCCGCGCTGGTGTTGAAGTACACATGCGCCGCACTGCGGATGCCCACCGCCTGGTTGATCCAGTCGAAGCGGTTGAGGTACATCGCGATGATCTCGTCCTTGGTGTACTGGCGCTCCAGGCGCACGGCGATGATCCACTCCTGGAACTTCTGGAAGATCCGCCGGAAGCTGCTGGCCGGCTTCTCGGTGAAGAGCATCTTGGCCAGCTGCTGGGTGATGGTGCTGGCCCCGCCCTTGCTGCCCATGTACACCGCGGCGCGCGCGGTGCCGCGCAGGTCGATGCCGCTGTGCGCGCGGAAGCGCTCATCCTCCGTGGCGATCAGGGCGTTCACCACATGGGGGCTGATCTGGTCGTACTTCACCGGGATGCGGTTCTCCCGGTAATACTGGCCCATCAGGGTGCCGTCGCTGAAGAGGATGGCCGTGGCCAGGTCGCTGCGGGGGTTCTCCAGGTCGTCGGTGCCGGGCAGGTCGCTGGCGCCCGCCACCAGCAGGGCCAGAACGACCGCCAGAACGGGGCCGACCAGCAGCACCCAGAGCAGCAGGGGCAACAGGCGGCGCTTGCGCGGAGCGCTCATCAGCGGACGAAGTTAGCGGCGGGCCTGTGAGGGGCTGATGCTGACGCCCACATCGAGCACGCCGTGGAGGGTGTCGTGGCGCATCGCCTGCTCCAGGCGCAGGCAGTAGCGGCCCGGATGCGGAAAGCGGTCGCCCAGGCGATACAGGATGTGGGCCTGGAAGCGGTCGGCGAAGATGTACCCGGTGCCACGACCATACCACTGGCCCATGGGATCGGCCAGCTGGCATTCCACCGTGTCGCGCCAGACCCGTCCTGCCGGATCCGTGAGGTCCACGAACAGATAGAGGTCGTTGTAGGGATAGTCGCCGGTGTGGCGTACATCGATGAACACGTCATGAGGGCTCACCGTGTCGGTGATGCCGAAGCAGAAGGTGGGCGCGTAGGCGTTGTGCCAACCGTGGGCCGGCAGCGGCACGTCGCTCTGGTAGATCTCGGGCCGGCCACAGGCGGCCAGGACCGCCGGGAGGAGCAACGGGAGGAAGGCGCGGTTCACGCCTGCGGTGGTTGGGCGGGCGATGGACCGCCGGGCTTGTCGGGGCGTGGTCCACGGTCACGGCGTCCGCGGCGGTCACGCCGTCCACCGCGCTCCCCGCGCGGCTCGCCTTCGCCCGGCGGACGAGGGCTGGCCTTTCTGGGCTCGGCACCGCTCCCTTCGGGTTTCGGCCGGGCCGGGCCGCCCTCGCGGGGCCGTTCACGGTCCTTGCGTTTCCTGCCCCCGCGCTTGCCGCCACCTGCACCGCGCGACTTCATCTTCTGGTCGAACCGGGTGAGTTCGTCCTGTCCCACCACGTTCTCGTAGTCCGGTGCTTTCTCCTCGGGCACGGCGGGCACGTCCACCATGTTCAGGTCCACCTCGGGCTCCACGCCTTGCTTGTTCTGCTCCAGGATGTCGCGCACCACCTCCACCGGGAAGGAGGCCATGATGAAGGGCTCGCCCGGGCGCTTGAAGCCGTAGAACATGCGCTCGGTGAAGATGTCGGTCTTGATGTGCGCGCCGGTGCCCTGGCGCGTCTTGAGCTTGGCGTTCTGCGAGGGATAGCTCTTGATCGCCTCGATGTACATGTCCAGCTCGTAGTTCAGGCAGCACTTCAGCTTGCCGCACTGGCCGGCGAGCTTCTGGGGATTGAGGGCCAGCTGCTGGTAGCGGGCCGCACTGGTGGTCACGCTCCGGAAGTCGCTCAGCCAGGTGCTGCAGCACAGTTCACGACCACAGCTGCCGATGCCACCGATGCGCCCGGCCTCCTGCCGCGCGCCGATCTGCTTCATCTCCACCCGCACATGAAAGCGGTCGGACAGGCGACGCACCAGGTCGCGGAAGTCGATGCGCTCCTCGGCGGTGTAGTAGAAGGTGGCCTTGGTGCCGTCGCCTTGGTATTCCACGTCGGTCACCTTCATGTCCAGCCGGGCCTCGCGGGCGATGACACGGGTGGCGAACAGCGTCTCGTCCTCGAGCTTGCGGGCGGCGTGCCAGCGGTCCAGGTCCTCCTGTGTGGCTTTGCGGATCACCTTGCGCAGCTCGAAGGTGTCCTGCTCTTTCTCCTTGCGCGCCATCTGCGCACGCACCAGTTCGCCGGTGAGGCTCACCACCCCGATGTCGTGGCCCTGACCCGCCTCCACGACCACGGCGTCACCGGGCACCACGCCGAGCGAGGGCGGGCAGCGGTGGAAGGTCTTGCGCGTGTTCTTGAAGCGCACCTCCACCGCATCGAAGGGCTGCTGGCCTTGTGGCAGGGGCACTCCGGTGAGCCAGTCGAAGACCCCGAGCTTGTTGCACCCGCTGGTGCTGCAATAGCCGTTGCTCTTGCATCCGGCCGGCTTGCCATCCGCTCCACTGCTGCAGCTCGCACATCCCATCCCTCTGGTGCTCTGGTGGTTGCGCCCCGGCACATGATCCGGCCGGAGCGGCACGAAGATAACCGCCGGAGCGAGGCGCTGTGCACCTCACGCGCGCAGGGTGCGATGAACGCTGTAGCTGAGGTCCATGAAGAGCACCTTGGGATTGGCATTGCGTTCCAGGTGCTGGTGCGCCGTTTCCAATTCGTTCCGCAGGCCTTCGGCGCGGTGCACCGAGAGCATCGCGGCGAAGCGGTGGATGAACTCCTCCTCCTGGCCCACGGCGCGGACCAGACCGGGCGCTCCGACCGACCGCAGCAGGCTCATGCGCACCAGGTGGAGGCCGTAACGCATCAGGCCCTTCTGCCGCTCGCGGCCCATGCGGGCGAAGTGCTCGGCGAACTCGGCGGCGTCGTGCACCTTCAGACCATAGCAGGCCCGCATCCAATCGCGGAAGAGCACGAAAAGCTCCTCCTCGCTCTTCTCGGCCATGGCCGAAGCCTCGAGGAGGTCGCCGCCACTGCGCACCGCACAGGCTTGGGCCTCCTCGGGCCCCAGGTCCGGGTGGCGTTCGCGAAGAGCCTGCGCGAGGTCGTCCTCGTGCAGGGCGGGCACCTTCACCAACTGCGCACGGCTCAGGATGGTGGGCAGCACCTGGTCGCCCTCCGAGCCCACGAGCAGGAACACGGTGCCGGGCTCGGGCTCCTCCAGGGCCTTCAACAACTTGTTGGCCGCATCATCGCTCATCAGCTCGGGCAGCCACACGAGCATCACTTTCCAGCGACCGCTGTAGGCCTTCAAGCTCAGTTTCCGGGTGATCTCCGCGGCGATCTCCACCCCCATGCGCAACTGCTTGTTCTCCCCGTCCAGCTGATCGCGCCAGATGGCCGCATCGAGGAAGGGCTCCTTCAGCACGGCCGCCCGCCACTCCGGAAGCAGGTGCTCGCAGGTCCTGGGCTTCTTGTCGACAAAGAAGATCGGGAAGCTCAGGTTCAGGTCCGGATGCGCCAGTTTGTCCATCTGCTTGCACGCCGGGCACTCGCCACAACTGTCCGCCGCACCGGGGGCCTCGCAGAGCAGGTACCGCGCGTACGCCAGGGCCAGGGCCAGGTTCCCACTGCCCCGCGGGCCCAGGAAGAACTGCGCATGGGGCACACGGCCCTCACGCGCATTGCCGATGAGCCGCGCCTTCAACGCGGTCTGACCGATGATCCGACTGAAGCGCACGGGACGAAAGTAGATAGAGGCTGCATGTTGCTTGGTTGCGCTCTACGCGTTGCATAAGCAACGAACACGTAACGCGTCAACACGCTACCACGCAACGACCTCCCGTCGCTTGATACTTTCGCGCCTCGCCCGCCGAAGCGTCACATCGCGAAGGCACCGCTGATGCTCACCATGGACACCTTCTCCTTCGCCGGCAAGAAAGCCCTTGTCCGCGTGGACCTCAACGTACCCCAGGACGCCACCGGCAAGGTCACCGACGACACCCGCGCCCGCGCCATCGTGCCCACCGTGAACAAGATCCTCAAGGACGGCGGAAGCGCCATCCTCATGAGCCACCTGGGCCGCCCCAAGGGCAAGGTGAACCCGGCGATGAGCCTGCGACCGGTGGCCGATCACCTGGCCGGGCTGCTGGGCAAGGTGGTCATCTTCGCCACCGATTGCGTGGGCCCCGACGCCAAAGCGAAGGCCGCAGCGCTGAAGCCCGGCGAGGTGCTGGTGCTGGAGAACCTGCGCTTCCATCCCGAGGAAGAGGGCGGCGATGAGGCCTTCAGCAAGAGCCTGAGCGAGCTCGGCGACGTATACGTCAACGACGCGTTCGGTACGGCCCACCGCGCCCACGCCAGCACCACCATCGTGGCCAAGTTCTTCCCCACCGCCAAGCTGTTCGGTTACCTCATGCAGGCGGAGATCGACAGCGTGGGCAAGGTGCTCGGGAACCCGCAGCGCCCCATGACCGCCATCGTGGGCGGCAGCAAGGTGAGCAGCAAGATCGAGGTGCTGCAGAACCTCATCGGCACCTGCGACGAGCTCATCATCGGCGGCGGCATGGCCAACACCTTCGTGAAGGCCATGGGCGGCCAGACCGGCGCCAGCCTCGTGGAGGACGACCTGCTCGACACCGCGCGCGGCATCATCAAGGAGGCCGAAGCGAAAGGCGTGAAGCTCCACATCCCCACCGATGCCGTGGTGGCCGATGCCTTCGCAGAGACCGCCAACACCGACCAGTGCGCCGCCAACGCCGTGCCCGACGGCTGGATGGCCCTGGACATCGGCCCAGCGAGCATCGAGGCCTGCCGCGCCGCCATCGGGCGCAGCAAGACCCTGCTGTGGAACGGCCCCATGGGCGTGTTCGAGATGAAGCCCTTCCAGCAGGGCACCATCGCCATCGCGCAGGCCGTGGCCGAGGCCACCGGCAACGGTGCGTTCAGCCTGGTGGGCGGCGGCGACAGCGTGGCCGCGGTGAACCAGTTCGGCCTGGCCGACAAGATCAGCTACGTGAGCACCGGCGGCGGCGCCATGCTCGAGTACCTCGAAGGCAAGGTGCTGCCGGGGATCGCGGCGGTACAGGGTTGAACAGGCATCCTGCCTGTTCCTTGGAACCATGGTGGTCCTTACGGACATCACCCCCGCCGACATCACGCACATCCACCGCGGCCTGTCGCACCCGGAGGTGATCCGCTACTACGCGGTGCGCTTCATGACCCTGGAGGCGACGCAGGAGCAGATGGACTGGTACGCCACCATCGAGCGTGAAGGCACGGGGAAGTGGTGGGCGATCCGGGCGGCGGTGGGCGGGGAGTTCCTTGGCGCCATCGGCATCAACCACATCCACCCGGTGCACAAGCGCTGCGAGCTGGGCTATTGGCTGCTGCCGGAGCACTGGGGCAAGGGCATCATCCACGAGGCGCTCGGCCGCGTGCTCGACCACGCCTTCAACACCCTGGGGCTTCACCGCGTGACGGCCGAGGTGGAAACGGAGAACGCCGCCAGTGCGCGGGTGCTGCTTCGGCGCGGATTCCGGCACGAGGGCACCCTGCGGGAATGCGAACGGAAGGAGGGCCATTGGATCAGTCTCGACGTGTACGCGTCACTCGCCTCCGATCAACCCTGACGGCGGAAGCGCTACCTTCGTCTCACCCATGGACCCGTCCGCACGCACGTGTGCGGGCGATCGCCCCACGGGACCAACATTTCCGCATGGCCGATTCGTTCAACAAACGCGAGCAGGAAAAGCGCCGTCAGCAGAAACAGGAGGAAAAGGAGCGCCGCAAGGCCGAACGCAAGGCCAGCAGCGCCGGCGGGGGCTTGGACAACATGATCGCGTACGTCGACGAGTTCGGCCGGATCACCGACACCCCCCCGGATCCCACGAAACGTCAGGAGATCAAGGCCGAGGACATCGAGATCGGGGTGCCCAAGCGCGAGGACGTGCCGCCCGAGCCGCTCAAGGGCCGGTTGGACCGCTTTGATGAAGGCCGAGGCTTCGGATTCATCCAGGACAATGGGTCGCGCGAGCGCTACTTCGTGCACATCAGCGCCATGCTCGAGGAAATCCGCGTGGGCGATACGGTCACCTTCGAACTCGAGCGGGGCCCGCGGGGCATGAACGCCGTCCGGGTGAAGAAGGCCTGATCGGGCAGCCACGCCCCGGCGCTCACAGGCGCTCCTCCAGCTCCTGTTCCACCTGTTCCAACGTTCGGCCCACCCACTTGGCCTCGCCCAGAGCAGGCACGACCATCGGCGCGAAGGCGCGGAGCGGTGCCGCGACCACCGATCCATCGAGCGCCTCGCGTGCAGCGCTCCAGCGCGGGCCCTGCCACGCGGCGAACAGGTTGATGAGCACGCTCAGCACGAAGGCCTTGCGCACCAGGGCGAAGGCCACCCCGGCCACCTTGTTGGGCAGACCGAGCTGGGCCGCGTCGATGGCCGTGGTGAGCGCACGGCCCAACAGGTGCACCGCCAGCAGCACCGCCAGAAAGGTGACCAGGAAGCTCACGGCCTCCTGTGCGGGGTCAAGGCCGAGCCAGGCCGCCACCCGGTCGTTGAGGTGAAGGCCCGCCCAGATGCCCGCCACCCAGGCCAGCAGTCCGGCGAGCTCGCGTACGAACCCGTGGAGGAACCCCTGTACTGCGGCAATACCCAGCAAGGCCACCAAGACCCAATCCAGCCAGTTCATGGATGTGAATGTGGTGAATGTGCGCGAGGTGGCGATGCGATCGGTCCGATGGCATCTTTGCACGCCCCCCGGACCCTGTTACCACACTCGCGCTTCTCCACGACCCTCCCCTTGGACCTCACCTTCGAAAAACGCTGGCGCGATCTGCTGAAGCTCATGGAGCAACGGTTCGGCGCACCCGTCGACCTCAACGGGCTGATCTTCCTGGTGGGGGTGCAGGAACTGGGACAGCACGCGCGCGAGTTCAAGAAGGACGAGAAGGTGAACCTGATGCACATCGGCATCTGCGTCCTGCTGCTGCCTTACGGGTATTACCGCGAGCTGGGGCGCGATGCCGATGGATGGCCGCACTTTGAGCGCGCACGGGACCTGCCCCCCCTTTCCGACAAGGAACAGGAGCGGCTGATGAAGGAGGCCTTGCTGGACTACTTCGAGCGCTGATCACCGTCACTGCCCACGCCGCATGAGTTCGCGGGCGGCACTGCGCACTAGGGCGTCACGGGCACCAGGGTCACCACCTCCTCGGCGGTCTCCTCCTCCACGATCTTGATGATACCCTCGCCCACGGCGCTGTCCTTGAAGCTCACGATGTCCAGAACGGCGAACCCGGCCTGGCCCTGCTCATAGAAGCCAGTGTAATCGAACTCGACCCAGCCATCATTGCCGGTGAGCTTCTCCTGGGTGAGGCGGGTCGGATCGCCCAGAGGGTACACCGGATCGGCATAAAGCTTCACATAGGCCTCCGGCACCGCGCTGCCGTTCTGGTCCTGGATGCGGATGCGGGCGACCGTGGGTTTCTCCTTGTTGCAGGCGGGCAGCATCGGCCAGCACACCAGCACGGCCAGCATCATCACCGGGATACGGAAGGTCGATCGCCTCATCGCAGTACTTTTGGGCGCCTGGCCGCTGACGGCTTGGCGATCCTCAAAAGTAGCGTCCAAAGCGATGTTCCCGCAAATCACCCCGGCCAAGCTCACGGTCGCGCTCGCGATCCTGATGCTCCCCGCCACCCTGTCCGCTCAGAACGGCAAGGGCACCAAGGACTCCACCACGCGCCCCCGGGTGGAGGTACGCACCACCCTGGGAACGATGATCGTGGAGCTGTACAACGAGACGCCCCAGCACCGCGACAACTTCCTGAAGCTGGTGAAGGAGCACTTCTACGACAGCCTGGTCTTCCACCGGGTGATCCCGGGCTTCATGGTGCAGGGGGGCGACCCGGACAGCAAGCATGCCGCGGTCGGCATGCCCCTGGGCATGGGCGGACCGGGATACACCGTGCCCGCCGAGATCCTCCCGGGCCTTTACCACACGAAGGGCACCCTGGCCGCAGCCCGGCAGGGCGACCAGGTGAACCCCACCAAGGCCAGCAGCGGAAGCCAGTTCTACATCGTGCAGGGCCGCACCTATCAACCACAGGAGATGGACATGATCGCCAAGCGCAACGCCACGATGGGGACACCGGTCACCTATGACGATGCGGCCAAGGCGCGATATGCCAGTGTGGGCGGCGCCCCGCATCTGGACGGTGCCTACACCGTGTTCGGCGAAGTGGTCGAAGGGCTTGATGTGGTGGACAAGATCGCGGGCGTGCAGCGCGATGGCCGCGACCGTCCCGCCGAGGACATCCGCATGTGGATGAAGGTGCTCCCATGAGCCTGCAGGAGCGCATCATCGCCTTGGAGGCCGAGGTGAAGGCCGCCGCTGCGGAGTCGGCCGAGGCGGTGGAGCGCTTCCGCATCGCCTACCTGGGCCGCAACGGGGCGGTGACGGCGCTGTTCGACGACTTCAAGCAACTGGCGGCCGAGGAGAAGAAAGCGCTCGGACAGCGCCTCAACCAGCTCAAGCAGGCCGCCCAGGCCCGGTTGGATGAACTGAAACAGGCGGCGGACCAGCAGCACGACGACCATGCGGGCCTGGATGACCCCACGCGGCCGGCAGCGCTCGATGGGGCCGGCAGCCTGCACCCCATCACCCTGGTGCGCCGTCGCATCGTGGACATCTTCGCCCGCATCGGCTTCACCGTGAGCGAAGGCCCGGAGGTGGAGGATGACCACCACAACTTCGGTGCGCTCAACTTCCCGCCCGAGCACCCTGCGCGCGACATGCAGGACACCTTTTTCGTGGACCCCGGGACAGGCGCCCCGGCCACAGCAGCGGGCGCCCTGGCCCTGCGCACCCACACCAGCAGCGTGCAGGTGCGAGTGATGGAAGGTCAGCGCCCGCCGATCCGCACCGTGAGCCCCGGACGCGTGTACCGCAACGAGGCCATCAGTGCGCGGGCCCACTGCATGTTCCACCAGGTGGAGGGGCTGTATGTGGACAAGGGGGTCAGCTTCGCCGAATTGAAGGGCACCCTGGACCACTTCGCCAAGGCCTTGTTCGGCCCCGAGGTGGTCATCCGCATGCGGCCGAGCTACTTCCCCTTCACCGAGCCCAGCGCCGAAGTGGACATGAGCTGCACCATTTGCGGTGGCACCGGCTGCGCGGTGTGCAAGCACAGCGGCTGGGTGGAGATCATGGGCTGCGGCATGGTGGATCCGGCGGTGCTGAGCAACTGCGGGATCGATCCCGAGGTGTACAGCGGCTTCGCCTTCGGCATGGGCGTGGAGCGCATCGCGCAACTCCGCTTCCGGGTGCCCGACCTGCGCCTCTACTGGGAGAACGACGTGCGCTTCCTGGAGCAGTTCAGCGCGGAGGCCTTCCGCGACTAGTGCATCCTGCATGCGGGCGCCCTCCGGATCCAACACCAAGGACAACGGGCCGTCCGCTTCCTCGCACGCCACTGACGTGCTGATCGTGGGCGCCGGACCCGGCGGATGCACGGCGGCGCTGCAACTGGCCCGGCACGGCGTGCGCACCATGCTGATCGAGAAGGCCGTGTTCCCCCGGGACAAGGTGTGCGGCGACGCCCTCAGTGGGAAGGTGATGCGGGTGTTGGGGCGCATCGACCCGGACCTGGTGGCGCGGGTGAACGCCCACGCCCATCGGATGCCCAGCTGGGGCGTCACCTTCGTGGCACCGGGCGGCAAGGCGCTGCGCGTACCCTTCTCCCGCCACACCGGCGAAGGCGAGGCCCCGGGCGCCATCCTGCCCCGTCTGGACTTCGACGCGATACTGTTCGATGCCGTGAAGCGGACCAACGCCGTGCAGGTGCTGGAGGCGACCTCCGCGAAACAGTACACGCGCACACCCGACGGCTGGACCGTAGCGCTGGACGGTGGCCGGTCCGTGCGTTGCAGGCTCGTGCTTGCCGCGGATGGGGCCCATTCGCAGTTCGCCCGGCATGTGGCCGGATCGGCGATGGACCCGCGTCACCAGGCCGCTGGAGTTCGGGCCTACTACGAAGGCATCACGGACCTCGACCCGCATGGCTTCATCGAGCTGCACTTCCTGAAGGAGCTGTTGCCCGGCTACCTCTGGATCTTCCCGCTGCCCGGTGGCCGCGCCAACGTGGGGCTGGGGCTGCGCAGCGATCACGTGCGCAGCCGGGAACTGGACCTGAAGACCGAGCTACAGCGCTTGGTCTCCTCACACCCCACCCTGAAGTACCGCTTCGCGAACGCGCAGATCGAAGGGCCGGTGCAGGGCATGGGGCTTCCCCTGGCCAGCAAGCGCCATCCGTTGAGCGGCGAGGGCTACCTCCTGATCGGGGACGCGGGGCACCTCATCGACCCCTTCACCGGTGAGGGCATCAGCCATGCGATGATCAGCGGGGTGCACGCGGCCGACGTGGCGCACGAGGCGCTGCGCGAGGGGCGCACCGACGCGGCCTTCCTGAAGGCCTACGACAGGCGCGTGTGGAGGCGGCTGGGCCAGGAGCTGGCCATCAGCACCCGGTTGCAGGACCTGGCCCACCAGGCCTGGCTCTTTGATCTCGTGGTGAAGCGGGCCAACCGCAACCCGGCGCTGGCGGACACGATCAGCAGCATGTTCACCGACCTGGACCTGCGGGCGCGGCTGAAGAAGCCGGGCTTCTACATGGACCTGGTGCTGGGGCGCCGGCTGTCCCAGTAAGGGCCTTCCTCCCGCTCAACGCGCCCGCCGGGCCACCAGGAACCAGTCCCAGGGGTACGGCGCGCCCATCCAGGCGGGTGGATCGGTGAACTCGGTGTCCCAGCCGTACTCGAGCTTCTCCACCTCCTCCACCACGAAGCCACGTTCGCCGAGGAGCGCCTCGAGCTCTTCGGCCATGAAGTGTTTGGTGGGCACACCGTCGATGGGCACGAGGCCATGCGCCCAGGCCGGTCCTTCCGGTAGCGCCTGCCGTTCGGCCTTCGCCGGGTCCATGCCCATGCGCTGGTTCAGCTGCACCTGCCGGAGCGTGGTGAGCAGGGCCGAGCCCAACGCGGGCACCACCAGCACCAGGTGACCGCCGCGCTTCACGCTTTGGCACGTGTTGCGCACGATGCCCATGCGCATCGCCGGATCGGCGTTGAGCCAGGTGTTGATGCAGAGCACCAGGTCGGCCTGTGGATAGCCCCGTCGGTCCCGGGCCAGGTCGGCGTGCACGTACCGGATGTTGTCATGGCTCCGGCACGCCTCCTCGGCCACGGCCAGGCAGGCGCTGCTGACGTCCACCGCATGCACCCGGCCGAAATGCCCGGCGAGCAACGGCAGCGTGCGGCCCACACCACAGCCCAGGTCGGTGGCCACGGCATCACGGCTTGCGAACCGCTCCACGGCCTGGTTGATCAGCCCCCGATGATCATTGGCCGGCACATTGAAGATCTGCTCCTCGAAGGTGTTCGCCACCTGGTCCCATTCCTGTTCGTGCATGATCGATCCGGTCTTGGATGATCAAGGTACCCGGCATGGCCGCCCGTGCCGACGCGGGCGGCGGCGGAGTTTCCACGATCGGGCGTGCGCAACGGGCGCGCGCCGGCCCCTACCTTGGTGGTGAACGATCACCCCATGCGCCCGCTCCTGCTGACACTGCCGCTCCTGTTGTTCATCGGCCTGGTGTCCGGCCAGGGCACATGGACGACGTTGAACATTCCTCCATCAGGTCGGCACGATGATGTGTTCTTCATCAACGATACGGTGGGCTGGGCGGCAGGCGGTCCGGCGGGCACGATCCGCCGCACGGAGGATGGCGGCGCCACCTGGACCCTGCAGTACACCGCCGGGCAGTACCTGCGCAGCATCGAGTTCATCGATGACCAGCACGGCTATTGCGGATCCTTGAGCGGGTCGCTGTTCCGCACAGAGGACGGCGGGGCCACCTGGACCGATGTGGCCCCGTTGATCACCCCACAGCCGCCCGGCATCTGCGGGCTCTCCGCGCCCACCCCGACCACCATCTATGGCGTGGGGCTCTGGGCCACACCGGCGTACGTGGTGAAGAGCAGCGATGCTGGCCTCAGCTGGTCCTTCATCGACATGAGCGCACACGCCACGGCGTTGGTGGATGTGCACTTCATCAATGCGGACACCGGCTTCGTCACCGGCACGGCCGCGCCGGCGGGCAATGGTGGCGTCATCCTGTACACCACGGACGGGGGGCTCAGCTGGCAGCCGAAGCACTTCACCGGGGTCACCTCGGACATCGTGTGGAAGATCCAGCGACTGGACGCGGACCACTGGTACGCCTCGGTGTACAGCGAACCGATGAACGACGACACGCGCCTGCTGCGCAGCATCGATGGTGGACAGACATGGAGCACCATCGTGGCGGCCAACAGCTACACCTACGTGGAGGTGGTGGGCTTCATGGACACCCTGCGGGGCTGGGTGGGCGGGGGCAACCTGCTGTACGGCACCACCGATGGCGGCCTCACCTGGGCACCGGAGACCGTGGGCAACAACTACAACCGCTTCTTCCGCCTCAACGATTCGCTGGCCTACATGTCCGGCACATCCATCTACAAGTACACCAGGGACATTGGCACGGGAACGAACACGGCCATTGCGGCGCCGGAATACCACGCGCTCAGCGCCACACCCACGGTCACGGATGGGCCATTGACGGTCACGGTGCGGCTGGACCGCAGCACCATCGCGGACCTGAGCGTGCTGCGGGCGGACGGCGGTCTGGTGCGGCGCCTGTTGCACGCGCACAGCGCCCTTGGCGAGCACCGCTTCTCCGTGGACCTGGCCGGGGAGGCTCCAGGCACCTACACCGTGGTGCTGAAGACCAACGAGGGACTGCGCTACGTGAAGGTGGTGCGGCGGTGATCGCTACGCCGGGCTCAGCTTCAGCATGTTCGCCATGCCCTTCTCGGCGATGGGCATGCTGGCGATGTTGATCACCAGGTCGCCTTTGCGCACCTGGTTGCGGCGGCGCAACAGGTGCTTGATGTCGGCGATGGTGTGGTCGGTGCTGACGGTCTTGTCGTAGTAGTGGGCGCGCACGCCCCACACCAGGTTCAGCATGCACAGGATGGCCGGGTTGCTGGTGAAGGCGTAGATGTTCGCCTTGGGGCGCATGCTGCTGATCTTGAACGCCGTGTAGCCGCTGTGGGTCATGGTCACGATGGCCTTCACCGGCATGGCCTCGGTCATGCGCACGGCGGCGATGCTGATGGCGTCGCTCACGGTGCGGTCATTGTTCTCCAAGGGCGGGTTGGGCACGTTGTACATGCCATCGGCCGTCTCCATCTCCACCAGGATGCGGTTCATGGCCTTCACCACCTCCACGGGGTGCTTGCCCACGCTGGTCTCGGCGCTCAGCATCACGGCATCCGCATGGTCGAGCACGGCGTTGGCCACGTCGTTCACCTCGGCGCGGGTGGGCGTGATGTTGGTGATCATGCTCTCCATCATCTGCGTGGCCACGATCACCGGGCGGTGCATGGCCAGGCAGCGGCGGATGAGGTCCTTCTGCACCAGCGGCACCTTCTCCATGGGGATCTCCACGCCCAGGTCGCCGCGGGCCACCATCAGGGCGTCGGCCTCGCGGATGATGTCGTCGATCTCCAGCAGGGCCTCCGGCTTCTCGATCTTGGCGATCACACGGGCGTGCTTGTCCTGCGCGCGGATGATGTGCTTGAGCTCGATGATGTCGCGCGCGCCGCGCACGAAGCTCAGGCCCACCCAGTCCACGTTCTGTTCCAGGGCGAAGTCCAGGTCCCTCAGGTCCTTATCCGTGAGGCAGGGCAGGCTCACCTTGGTGTTGGGCAGGTTGAGGCCCTTGTTGGCGCTGAGCGGGCCGCCGTGCAGCACGCGTGTGGTGACACGGCTGCGGCCGTCGGTGGCCACCACTTCGAGGCGGATCTTGCCATCGTCCAGCAAGGCGATCTCCCCGGGCTTCACGTCCTGCGGGAACTGGGTGTAGGTGGTGCTCACCAGACCGGGGCGCCCCTTCACGGGCTCGGTGGTGATCACCAGTTCGCTGCCATCGGCCAGGTCGATGGCCCCGTTCTCCATCTCGCCCACGCGGAGCTTGGGGCCCTGCAGGTCGGCCAGGATCGCGGTGTTGAGGCCGAGCTCCTCGTTGAGGGCGCGGATGTTCGTGACGAGCTCGCGGTAGAATTCGTAGGAGCCGTGGCTGAAATTCAGCCGGGCCACGTCCATGCCGGCGCGCATCAGTTCGCGCAGCACCTCGGGGGAGGCGCTGGCCGGGCCGATGGTGGCCACGATCTTGGTCTTGGGGTCGTTGTGGGACATCAGGGTCACTGCAGGAGTTTGTGGCCGGCGCGCAGCTGGTCGAAGGGCACCGGGTAGGCCGCCAGCACGAACTCCGCCGCGCGTACACGTTCCAACAGCACATCGGGCGCTTCGGGCGCCTGCTCGTCCACCACCAGGAAATAATCGGCCGATCGCTGATCCTTGATGAGCAGGCCCGACCCCCCGCGGTTGTTCACCAGGGTATAGCGCACCTGGGTCTCGGGGTCGTCATGGTCGAAGGCCGCATGGCGCGAGGTGCCCTCTGCGGAGCTGTCCAGGATGTCGCGGTCACGGCGGGCCAGGGCGATCCCCAGGCACAGGTTCAAGGACCAGCACAGCCGGTAGTCGTTCACATGACTGCTGATGCCGATGACATGCACCTCGGGATCGGGCTCCACATCAAGGCGGATACGTGTGGTCTTGGCCATGGACGGTCAAAGGTAGGCCTGTGGCGGGGGGGCGGCCTCGGGCGGCGGTGCACGCCTGTGCACCGATGGGTGTTACTCGTCCCTGCCGGGCGCGGAGCGCGACGCCTCCCTGTCGGCGCCTTCCGCCCGCGGGCGTTTGCCCCGGCCACGGCCACGACCACCGCTGCGGCGCTTCTCCATGGTGCGGAACGCGGCATCCGCGGCCTCCTGTTCGGCCTTCTTCTTGCTTGGGCCGCGACCGCTTCCGCGCACGTCACCGTCCACCTTCACTTCGCACAGGTAGGTCTTGCCGCGGCCGCCGCGGCCGCCCTCCTCGGTGATGTGGAAGTCCACGCGCTTGCGGTGCTTCTGGCCCCACTCCAACAGGCGGCTCTTGTTGTCACGGTCCTCCTTTTCCAGCTCTCGCAGGTCGTACTGGCTGGTGATGAGCTTCACGATGGCCTTGCGGGCGCGTTCAAAGCCCTGTTCCAGATAGATGGCACCGAAGATGGCCTCCAAGGCGTTGCCGGGCACGCTGGTCTCGTGCCCCCGGGTGACGTTGCTCTCCATCACCTTGCCGATGTCCACCCGTCGGGCCAGTTCGCTCAGTTGCTGGCGGCTCACGAGCTTGCTCCGCATGCGGGTTAGGAAGCCCTCGCCCTCCTTGGGGTATCGCTCGAAGAGCAGGCTGCCCACCACCGCGTCCAGGATGGCATCGCCCAGGAACTCCAAGCGCTCGTTGTCGGGCAGGTCGGGCCGGTCCTCGGGCACCGCGCTGCTGTGACGGAGCGCCTGTTTGTAGAGGGCCAGGTCCGCAGGACGAAGGCCGAAGGAACGCTTCACCCAGGCCAGGAGGCGCCGGTCCTCGGCCGAGGCGCGGGCACGGAGCAGCAGCGAGCGTATCAAGCGGGCCTAGCGGTACTTGCGGAAGATCACCGCGGTGTTGTGACCACCGAAGCCGAACGTGTTGCTCATCGCGGTGTTCACCGGGCGTCGTTGCGCCGTGTTGAACGTGAAGTTCAGCCGGGGGTCGATCTCGGGATCGTCCGTGAAGTGATTGATCGTGGGAGGCACGGTATCGGTGTGCACGGCCATGATGGCGGCCACACCTTCCACCGCTCCGGCACCGCCCAGCAGGTGCCCGGTCATGCTCTTGGTGGCGCTGATGTTCAGCGCGTAGGCGTGCTCTCCGAACAGGCGCTGGATGGCCTTCACCTCCTGCGGATCGCCGATGGGGGTGCTGGTGCCATGGGTATTGATGTAGTCGATGTCCGTGGCGTCGAGGCCGGCATCCTTGAGCGCGAACTTCATGCAGAGCTCCGCGCCCAGGCCTTCGGGGTGCGGGGCGGTGATGTGGTAGGCGTCGCTGCTCATGCCGCCACCGATCACCTCGGCGTAGATCCTGGCACCCCGCGCCAGGGCGTGTTCCAGGTCCTCCAGCACGATGGCGGCGCCGCCCTCGCCCAGCACGAAACCATCGCGGTCCTTGTCATAGGGCCGGGAGGCCGTCGCAGGGTCATCGTTGCGGGTGCTCATGGCATGCAACGCGTTGAACCCGCCCACACCCGCCTCGTAGATCGCCGCCTCGCTGCCGCCGGTGACCACTGCCGGGCACAGGCCCAGCCGGATGGCGTTGAAGGCGTCGATCAGGGCGTTGTTGCTGCTGGCGCAGGCGCTGGCGGTCACGTAGCTGGGTCCGCGGAGCGTGTGCTTCATGCTGATCAGCCCCGCCGCGCTGTCGGCGATCATCTTGGGGATGAAGAAGGGGTTGAAGCGCGGGGTGCCATCGCCCTTTCCGAAGCCGATGCACTCGTCCTGGAAGGTCTTCAGCCCACCGATGCCGCTGCCCCAGATCACCCCCACACGGTCGCGGTCCAGCTTGTCGGACAGCAGTCCGCTGTCGGTGATCGCCTCATCGGCGCACACCAGGGCGAATTGGGCGTAGGGATCCGTCTTGCGGGCCTCCTTGCGGTCCATGAACGCCTCGGGGTCGAAGCCCTTGACCTCGCACGCGAAGCGGGTCTTGAACTTCGACGCATCGAAGCGGGTGATGGGCGCAGCGCCGCTGCGGCCGCTCACCAAACCCTCCCAGTAGGCGGCAAGCGTGTTGCCGATGGGGGTGAGCGCGCCCAGACCGGTCACAACAACGCGTCTGAGCTGCATGGGGAGAGCCCGGTGGGCCCGGGCTTACTTCGCGTTCTTCTCCACGTAGTCCACAGCCTGACCCACGGTCTGGATCTTCTCGGCCTGGTCATCGGGGATGGCGATGTTGAACTCCTTCTCGAACTCCATGATGAGCTCGACGGTATCGAGGCTGTCAGCGCCAAGGTCGTTGGTGAAGCTCGCCTCCATGGTGACCTCGCCCTGGTCTACCCCGAGCTTGTCCACGATGATCGCGATGACCCTGGATTTGATGTCCGACATGACAGTGTCGTTTAGTTGATGAGGGTGCAAAGGAAACACTTTTTCGATGCGGCCTCCCTCAGGAGGGCGAGAGGTAGGGCACCAACACGTCCGCCAGCGGCTTTCGCACCAGGTCCGGCACACGGCGGTCGGGGGCCGCAAAGCCCATGGGTATCAACAGATAGGGCCGTTCGTTGGCCGGTCGGTCCAGCAGGCGTGCCAGACAGTTCATGGGGCTGGGGGTGTGGGTGAGGGTCACCAGGCCCGCGTGCTTCGCCGCCGCCAGCAACAGTCCGCATGCCAGCCCCACGCTCTCCTCCACTTAGTAGTGCTTGCGGCGCGTGCCATCGGCCGCCGGTCCATGCACCTGCTAGAACACCACCACCAGCCGGGGCGCCGTCTCCAGGAAGGGTTTGTGCCGGTCGGTGCCCAGCGGGGCCAGGTCGGCCAGCCACTCGGCGGACATGCGCCCATGGTAGCTGGCGTGCTCCTCCTCCTCGGCCGCTTGGCGGATCCGGCGTTTCAGCTCAGGCTCGCCCACCAGGCAAAAGGTCCAAGGCTGCTTGTGCGCAGCACTAGGGGCGGTGGCGGCCGTGGCGATCAGCGCCTCCATCAGTACCTGAGGGACCGGCAGGTCACTGAAATGACGCACGGTACGGGGTGCTTCCGGGCTGCTCATGCCTCGAAGGTCGGCACTGGCGCGGAGTGCGCACCTTCGCAGCGTGAAGCGCATCGCCATCCTGGCCTCCGGCAGCGGCAGCAACGCCCAGCGGCTCATCGCGCACTTCCAGGGCTCATCTACGGCGGAAGTGGTGCTGGTGGCGGGCGATCGACCCGATGCCGGGGTGTTCGCCCGTGCATGGGACCTGGGCGTGCCGAGCTATCGCTTCACCCCCGCCCAGCTACAGGACGGGACGGTGCTTCGCGAGCTGCGCGCCCTCCGGGTGGACCTGGTGGTGCTCGCGGGATTCCTCCGCCTGGTGCCCACGGAGCTGGTCCAGGCCTTTCAGGGCCGCATGGTCAACATCCACCCCGCCCTGCTGCCCCGCCATGGCGGCCGGGGCATGTGGGGCCACCATGTGCACTCGGCGGTGCTGGCGGCCGGCGACACCGAAAGCGGCATCACCATCCATCGGGTGAACGAGCACTACGATGAGGGCGAGCACCTCTTCCAGGCCCGCTGCCCCGTGCTGCCCGGCGATACACCCGAGACCCTGGCCGCACGCATCCACGAACTGGAGCACGCGCATTATCCCATCGTTGTAGAGAGCCTCGTCAATTCAATGAGACACCCGTGAGTGGCGAGTAACGAGCGGCAAGCCGTGTATGCACTCGCCGCTCGCCGCTCGTTACTCGCCACTCGCCACTCGTTACTCCAACCCATGCAACTCGACCCGGCCCAGATCGGCAAGGCGTTCCTGGTGCTCTTCGCGGTGATCGACATCGTGGGGGGCATCCCGCTCATCCTGCAGGTACGGCAGAAGGCCGGGCGCATCTATCCGCTCCGGGCCACTTTGGTGAGCCTGGGCATCATGGTCACCTTCCTGTTCGTGGGCGAGGGCATCCTGCGCGTGGTGGGTGTCGACGTCCGGTCGTTCGCCGTGGCCGGTTCGTTGGTGTTGTTCTTCATCGCCCTGGAGATGACCCTCGGCATCCGGCTTTTCAAGGAGGACACCTCCGCGCCGGGCCTGCCCAGCGACGACCCCAAGGTGTACAGCATCGTGCCGCTGGCCTTCCCGGTCATCGCCGGGGCGGGCACCATCACCACCATCCTGTCACTGCGGGCCGAGTACGCAACGCTGAACATCCTTGCGGCCATCGTGCTCAACATGGGCCCGGTGCTGCTGGTCCTGTTCCTCACCAACCGCATCGAACGGCTGCTGGGCCGTGTGGGCCTCATCGTCATCCGCAAGGCCTTCGGCGTCATCCTGCTCGCCATCAGCGTGAAGTTGTTCACCGGCAACATCACCTACCTCCTCCCGACCCCATGAGCGCACACGTGACCGCCTACACGGACGGTGCCGCCAGTGGCAACCCGGGCCCGGGCGGCTACGGGGTGGTGCTGGAGAGCGGCAGCCACCGACGCGAGCTCTGGGGCGGATACCGCCACACCACCAACAACCGCATGGAGCTGCTGGCCGTCATCGTCGCGCTCGAGGCGCTCAAGCGACCCGGCATGGAGGTGACGGTGGTGAGCGACAGCAAGTACGTGGTGGACAGCGTGGAAAAGGGCTGGGTGTTCGATTGGGAGGGAAAGGGCTTCGCGAAGCGCAAGAACCCTGACCTCTGGAAGCGCTTCCTGAAGGTGTACCGACAGCACAAGGTCCGCTTCCACTGGATCCGCGGCCACAACGGCCACCCGCAGAACGAACTGTGCGACCGCCTGGCGGTGGCCGCCCGCGAGCAGTCGGGCCTGCCGGCGGACGAGGTGTACGAACAGCTCGGTGAGGGCGGTTGAGCACCGCCACCGCACAGCGCCCTATTTTCGCCCGCCATGCCGCGCAAGCTCTACGCCCACCTCAACCGGTCCGACACCCCCGTGGTGCTGGAGCGGCGCACGCCCGACGGGCCCTGGGTGCCCAAAGGCACCACCGACCTGGACATCAGTGCAGCGGGCAAAGGCACGTTCAGCGTGCTGCTGGACGGCCGGTCGGTACGCGCCACGGTGGTGAAGGAGGACCGCGCATCGGGTGTGGTGAAGCTGCGCATCGGCGGCAAGCTTTACACCGTGCGGCTGGAGGACGAACGCGCCCGCCTGGTGCAAGCCCTGGGGCTGGACAAGGCCCGTGGCGGGTTGGTGCCCGAGCTCAAGGCACCCATGCCGGGACTGGTGCTGAACGTGCTGGTGAAGGCCGGCGATGTGGTGCGCAAGAACGACGCCCTGCTGGTGCTGGAGGCCATGAAGATGGAGAACGTGATCAAGGCACCGGGCGATGCCGTGGTGGCCCAGGTGCATGCCGTGCAGGGCAAGGCCGTGGAGAAAGGCCAGTTGCTGCTCGGCTTCGCGCCCGTGAGCTGAACGCACACAACGCTTCCGGATCGCGTTCGGCGCGGTCCTTGTCCGGACAGCCGACCTGATGGCGGACAGCATCCGCCCCCCTCGGCCGAACTACCTTTCGCACATGGACCGCAAACGCTTCCTCACCCGCTCGCTTCAGGCCGCCGCAGGCGTAGCCCTCGCTCCTGCCGTACTGCGTTCGGCACCCTCGGGCGCCGGCGGGCTGCTCTTCGCCCAGGCACCCCTGCCCTATCCCTTCGAGGCGCTGGAGCCGCACATCGACACGCTCACCATGCAGATCCACTATGGCAAGCACCACGCGGCCTATGTGAAGAACGCCAACGAGGCCCTGGCCGCCGAGGCCGTGCCCGCGACCACGGCCGAGCAGCTCTTCGGCACCATCGGCGGGGTGAGCGCCAAGCTGCGCAACAACGCCGGCGGCGCCTGGAACCACGACCTCTTCTGGAGCAGCATGGCGCCTGGCCGGGGCGGCGATCCGACCGGGCCGGTGGCCGATGCGCTCGCCGGCGCCTTCGGGTCGGTGGAGAAGTTCAAGGAGGCCTTCACCGACGCGGCCATGAAGCGCTTCGGTAGCGGCTGGGCCTGGCTGGTGCTGCAGGAGGGGAAGCTCGCCATCGGCAGCACGCCGAACCAGGACAACCCCCTGATGGAGGTGAGCGACCTGAAGGGCCGCCCGCTGCTGGGACTGGACGTGTGGGAGCACGCCTACTACCTCAAGTACCAGAACAAACGCAACGAGTACGTGGCCGCCTGGTGGAACCTGGTGAACTGGGACAGCGTCGCCGGGCGGTTGGGCTGAGCGGTCCGCTCAGTCCTCCACCAGCTCGATGTCGAAGTCCACGAGCTCCACGAACTGCTGCACCCGCCGATCGATGTCCTCGCGGGTGATCTCCGCCAGGCGTTCGATGCCGAACTTCTCGCAGGTGAAGCTGGCCAGGGCGCTGCCCACGATGATGGCGCGCTTGAGGTTGTCGAAGCTGTGGTCCTGCGTGCGGGCCAGGTAGCCGATGAAGCCCCCGGCGAAGGTGTCACCTGCGCCCGTGGGGTCCACCACATCCTCCAGCGGCAGGGCGGGTGCGAAGAACACGCGGTCGGGACCGAAGAGGAGGGCGCCGTGCTCCCCCTTCTTCACCACCAGGTAGCGGGGGCCCATGGCCAGGATGCGCGCGGCGGCCTTCACCAGGCTGTGCTCGCCGCTCAACTGGCGCGCCTCGGCGTCGTTGATGGCCAGGATGTCCACCCGCTGGATCACGCGCTTGAGGTCCTCCAGGGCGCTGTCCATCCAGAAGTTCATGGTATCCATCACCACCAGGGCCGGACGCTCGGCCATCTGGTCCAGCACCTTGGCCTGCACCTTGGGGTCCAGGTTCCCGAGCATCACGTAAGGGGCCTGGGTGTAGGTGGTGGGCAACGTGGGGTCGAGGTCCAACAGCACGTTCAGCCGGGTCTCCAGCGTGTCGCGGCTGTTCATGTCGTAGTGGTAGCGGCCTGCCCAGAAGAAGCTCTCCTTGCCCTGCAACACCTCCAGCCCCTGGAGGTCCACCCCCCGGCGACGCAGGTCGTCCATCACCGTGGTGGGGAAATCATCGCCCACCACGCTCACCAGGCCGATCTTGTCCAGGAAGATGCTGGCGGCGAGGGAGATGTACGTGGCGGCCCCGCCCACGGTCTTTTCGGCCACGCCGAAGGGGGTCTCGATCCGGTCAAAGGCGACGGTGCCGACGGTGATGAGCTGCATGGGGAAGGTCGGGTTGGTTCACGCAGAGGCGCAGACAAGGGACCACCATATCCCGGTCGGCTGCACGCCTACAAAAGGAAGAAAGCCGCTCACGCGGCTCTCTTCGTTCGCTCCCCGGGCTGGACTTGAACCAGCGACCCCATGATTAACAGTCATGTGCTCTAACCAGCTGAGCTACCAGGGAAGGTGTCCGTGGAAAACGGAGCGCAAATGTAAGCCGCGCCCCGGCATCGGCCAAGTGCCGGTGCGGGCCGGACAGGGAAGACCCGTTGCCGCCACTTGCTGACCACCGCCCGCCACTTGCTCATCCCGCCTATGGAAGCCCTGGGGGCCGCGGCAGTTTTGACCCATCGAACGCCAACGACCCCACCCCATGAACGCCCGCCGCCTCCTCGCCACCGCCGCCACCATCCTCACCGCCAGCTGCCTGTTCGCCAGCAAGCAGGTCACCTTCCACGGCAAGATCGAGACGCTTGATGGCGGTGCCCGCCGCACCATGGTCCTGGTGGAGCGCGCCGACGGTTCCCTGGACAGCATGGTGGTGGCCGGCAACGGCACCTTCAAGCTCCGCGTGGAGGCCGACAGCCGGCTGCGCCTCACCTTCCGCCAGAACGGCTACATCACCAAGGTGGTGGAGGTCAACACCCTCAACGCCTTCCCCAAGTTCAAGAGCGAGAACGACCGCGAGGTCCGCTTCTCCGTGGAGCTGATGCCCCAGAGCCCCTCCAACGACCTGGCCTTCGCCGCCCCGGTGGGCCACATCACCTTCACCAAGGGCAGCGGCCTGATGAAGGTCCACTACGACCACACCCTGGTGACCCTGCCCGCCACGGACGTCACCGCCGCTCGCTGATCGCATCATGCTACGGGACGGGGGTCCTGTTCGACGATGGAGGGGCTGCCTGCGGGTGGCCCTTCCGCATTCAGTGGGGAACGCAAAGGGGCCGCCCCTTTCGGAACGGCCCCTTGGTCGGAGTTCACGGCCGATCAGGCCGCCTTGGCGCCAGTGGCCAGGAGCTGGAAGTCGTTGAGGACGACCTCGCTCACCTGGCGCTTCTGCCCGTCCTTGCCTTCGTAGCTGCGGTGCACCAGGCGCCCCTCGAGCACCACGCCGGTGCCCTTGCGCAGCATGCGCTCCACCATCTCGGCCGTGCGGCCCCAGGCCACCACGGTGTGCCATTGGGTGGTGCTCACGCGGTCGCCGTTGGCGTTGCGGTGGCTGCTGTGGGTGGCCACGCTCATGCGGGCCACTTTGCGTCCTTGTGCGATCTCGCGCACTTCCGGATCGTACCCGAGGTGGCCGATCAACTGCACTTTGTTCTTCAGGGTGTTCATGACCTCGTTGGTTTGTGGGGTGAGGGGTCGTTGGATGGATGGATGATGCGATCAGGCGGCGGCCTCCACGGCGGGTTCGTTCTTGTTCACCACCTGGAACTCGCTGAGCACGACCTCGGTGATGTAGCGCTTCTGCCCGTCCTTGCCTTCGTAGCTGCGGTGCACGAGCTTGCCCTGCAGCGCAACGCGGCTGCCCTTGTGGAGCAGGTTGCCCACTTGATCGGCCTGTGCGCCCCAGGCCACCACGGTGTGCCACTGGGTGTCGGTGATGCGCTCTCCGCTCTTGTTGGTGTAGCTCTCGCTGGTGGCGACGCTCATGCGGGCCATCCGGCGTCCGCCGCTCACTTCCTTGATCTCCGGGTCGTTGCCCAGGTTGCCGATCAGCTGCACAAGGTTCTTCATCGTGTTCATGGTCTCGGGTGTGTTTGAGGGTTTGTGTGTTCGTTCGATGCCTGGCTTGACGTTGAAGCCGATGCAAACCTTCACCCCTCGATCACCGGGACTCGGTAAGTCGTCATTTGTATGCGACAGCAGTCGTTTGCCACCGTTTGTCGGACGGCTGCTCGGCGTGGTAAGGTGGATGATCTTCAGTACCTTGCTGGGCGGATGGACCCGGTGATCCCCCGGCAGGCAGCGGAAGCGCCGATCGAGGCGTCAACGGCTATGGAAACCACCTGACCGGTGCGTGAACTCACCGAGCGCGAGCTGGTGGAAGGCTGCCTGCGCGAGGACCGTCGCTGCCAGGAGGCCCTCTACAAGCGATATGCGCGGCGCATGTACGCCGTGTGCCTCCGCTATGCCCGGCACGAGCTGGAAGCGCAGGACATGATGCAGGAGGGTTTTGTGCGGGTGTTCGACAAGCTCGGCGGTTTCAGGCAGGACGGTTCGTTGGAGGGGTGGGTCCGTCGCATCATGGTGCACACCGCCATCAACCAATACCGCCGTAAATCGTTCCAGCAGGAGCGCTTCGGCCTGGAGAAACTGCCGGAGGACCCGGTGGCGGCCACCGCCCTGGCCGAACTGGGGGAGCGGGAGCTGCTGGCGTTGGTGGCCGGATTGCCGGACGGCTATCGCACGGTGTTCAACCTGTTCGCCATCGAGGGCTACGACCATGCGGAGATCGCATCCATGCTGGGCTGCGGGGAGAGCACCTCGCGAAGCCAGCTGGCCAAGGCGCGCCGCATGCTGCAGGAACGCATTCACGCCATACATCTGACGACCCATGAGGGAAAGGCATCCGATCGATGACATCTTCCGGCGCGGGCTGGCCGCGGCCGAGGTGGAGCCCCCTGCCTCGGTGTGGGCGGGTGTGTTGCGCCAACGGGCCGGGCGCCACCGCCTGGTGGTGGTGTGGCGCCGCTTCCGGTGGATGGGCCTGCTGGCGCTGCTGATCGGGGCGCCCCTGCTGTGGTGGGTCAGGACCGATGCCCCGGCCCGCATCACACCGGCCTCTGCACAAGCGCCCGCAGCGCGCTCCGGCTCTGTGAACGCACCCATGGGCGCCTCCGACCGGTCGTCGCCCCCCGCCGGGACCGTCCCCGTACCGGCCCACGCGACCACCTCTTCGACGCCCTCCTCCTCGGCCCGTATACCGGATGCCACGACCGCTCCCGAGGCCACAACGAACAGGGCGACCGACGGCCGCTCGCCGGCCGCGATCGCCCCGGATGAACGGGCTCGGCCCTCCACCGCCCCGGTGGGCACGAACAACCACTTCACCGCTGCGGAACGGATCGGGCATGAGCGATCTTCCACCCGGGCGCAGAAGGTCCCTGAGCGTGAACGCACCTCTTCGAAGAGCACCTTCGGCGGTTCCGCGGCGGGTGTCCTGTGGATGACGGACCGCTTGAGCGTCGGCGATGCCGAGCCGATGACCGGACGACGTTCGGCGCTTGCGCACGGCATGCCCGCAGCGGCTCCTGGCGCGCGGAACCTGCCCGCCAGCTATGTGCTGCCACGTGCGGACTGGTGGCTGGCCGTGGTGGCCGGACGGTTCGATCGCTCACGGCTCTGGAAGGGCAGCGACCCCGAACTGGTGAGCGCGCGCACGGCCGTGGAGGGACACACCGGTGAATGGCTTTGGGGACTGTGGGCCGGGCGGCGGTGGCGGTCGGGCACCTGGTTCGGCGCCGGGGTCGAGCACACGGGTGGCCGCAGTACCTATGAGCGTTTCGACCAAAGCCAACAGGTGAGCGCATTGGTGAACACCAGCATCGCCATTTTCGAGAACATCGTGCTGGCCACCCAGAGCGACACGCTGTTCGTGGTGCAGGAACGAGCGGAGACCACGGTGATCAACGGCCGCTCGTCCACCTGGCGCGTGCCGCTGTTGCTGGGCTGGGAGCGTGGTGTACGGCGTTGGGTGTTCGGCGCCCACCTGGGGCTGGCCGTGGAATGGCAGCGCATGCGCGATGGCTACCTCTTCGTGGAGGAGTGGAGCGAAGGAGGCACCGTGGTCCAGCGCACCGAGCGCGTGCGTGATGCGGACCGGTCCTTCGGCCTGGTCTCCGCCCAACTGGCGCTGGATGGCGGCTTCCAGCTCACCGAGCACTGGCGGATCACCGCCGGACCGGTCTATCAGGCGGGCCTGGGCGTCGTCATCGGAGAGGGCGCCGTTCAGGCTCTTCCCACGCGGCTGGGCGGACAACTGCGGCTCAGCGTCGATCTTCCCCACCGGAACCGATGAACGGAACGTCTTCTCTCCGCATCTGGGTGGCGCTGATCGCGCTGGTGCCGATGCTCGGCGCCCGAAGTTCGGCGCAGGGCCAACCCTGTGGTGCGGGTGTCACGATCCAGGTGACCGCCACACCCACCGGGGCGAACACATGGTCGCTGGTGGCCACCGTGGATGGGGCCATGGCCGTGTACAACTACGCCTGGGACGCCGGGGATGGCCAGGGAACCTCGGGCGGTGGCACCGCGTTCGATCACACGTTCAGCGCACCGGGAACCTACCTGATGTGCGTGAGCGTGGATGTGCTGGACCAACAGGGCGACTTCTGCACCGCCACGGGATGCGTGGTGGTCAACAACAGCGGTCTGCCCCCGACGGTGTGCGACTCCACCGATCTCGATTTCGCGGGCAGTTTCGACAACGGCACCTTCACCTTCGCCCTGGAGAGCATCATCACCGCGCCCGTGACCAGCATCGCCTGGGACTTCGGCGATGGATCCACCGGCACGGGCACTCCGGTCTCGCACAACTTCACAGGAAATGGGCCATACGCCGTGTGCATGACCGTGACCCTGCTCGATGCCCTGCAGCAGGACAGCTGCACCGTGCAGACCTGCAACTGGGTGTACTTCGGGCCCGACACCATCCCCTGCGGGCAGGTGTTGCAGCCGGACTTCGACCACCTGATCAATGGGAGCACGGTGGCGTTCATCAACACCTCACTGACGTCCGGCGCGCTGCCAAGCTTGTTCTGGGACTTCGGGGACGGCACGACCAGCACGGAGCTGCAGCCGGTGCACACCTACGCTCTCCCGGACCTGTACACCGTGTGCCTCACCGTGACCATCGATGGTCCGCTGGCCCCTGACACCTGCACCTTGTCCGTGTGCCTGCCCATTGAGCTGATGCCACTGGTCGGGTTCGAAGAGGAGGCCGCTGGCGCGTTCAGCGTCTCGCCGAACCCGTGTGCCGATGTCCTGGTCGTGCGTTCTGCGGTGGGCTCCGCGAAGTGGTCCGCCGAGGTGCTTGACGCTCAAGGTCGGCGCTGCTGGTCCGGGATGCTGAACGATGGACCCGACGCGGTGGACGTTTCCACCTTGGATGCCGGACCCTATCTGCTGCGCGTGCAGGATGGACGACGCGCGCGCGTCGTCCGCTTCGTGAAGGAATAAGTTCGGGCGCCGCGCCGGGAGCGGTGGACGTCTTCGGTGGTGCAGCCCAAGCCCATGACCCGCCGCGCCTTTGCCGTTGCCTTGCTCGCCAGCCCCCTGCTGGCGCTGGCCAACCCCTGCGACAGCCTCAACGCCGACTTCCAGTTCAGCGTCCTGGGCACCAACGTGTCCTTTCTGCCACAGGTGATCGACAACACCTGGAGCTATCAGTGGGACTTCGGCGATGGTGCGTTCGACTGGGGACCCA
>JADLBK010000110.1 GCA_020847755.1 Flavobacteriales bacterium
CCACCACCGTGGACGTCGTCTTCAGCGAACCCCTGAACGGCGCCGCCCTCGGCAGCTTCGACATCCTGCCCTTCATCGGGGTGAGCGCGGCGGTGCAGGACGGGGTGGACCTGGCCCTGGTGCATGTGACGCCGGCGATCGCGCTCACCAGCGGCACCACCTACACGCTCACCGCCAGCGGCACCGAGGACCTGGCGGGCAACGCCGCCAGCTTCAGCAGCGCGGACTTCACGTGGTTCGTACCGGATGAGGCGCTGCCGGGGGAGGTGGTGATCAACGAGGTCTTCGCCGACCCCACGCCCGTGCTGGGCCTGCCGGAGGCCGAATACGTGGAGGTGTACAACGCCACCACCACCAAGACCTTCGACCTGGGCGGCTGGACCCTGAGCGACGGCGGCACCCCGGCCGCGCTGCCCTCCGTGCTGCTGCCCCCCGGCGCCTACGCCATCCTCACCGACGACGCCAACGCCGCGCTGTTCGCAGGCTTCGGCACCGTGGTGCCCATCGCCAGTTTCCCGGCGCTGAACAACGACGGCGACCCGCTGGCGCTGCGCGATGACAACGGCCAGCTGATCGACACGGTGACCTACGCGCTGGCGTGGTACAACGATGCGGTGAAGGACGACGGCGGCTGGAGCCTGGAGCGCCGGGACCCCACCACGCCCTGCAGCAGCGCGGCCAACTGGACGGCGAGCACCGACCCGCAGGGCGGCACCCCGGGCGCGCAGAACAGCGTGTTCGCGATCGTGCCCGACACGCAGGCCCCCGCGCTGCTGGCCGCGCAGGTACTGGCGCCCGACCAGGTGCGGCTGCTGTTCAACGAACCGATGGACGTGGCCACCCTGGCCGCCGGCAGCTACACGCTGGACCCGCCCGTGGCGGTGAACGCCGTGGTGGTGGAGAACCCGCTGGCCGTGCGGCTCGACCTGGCTGCCGCGCTGGTGGTGGGCCAGTTGTACACGGTGTCCGTGACCAACGTGCAGGACTGCCCCGGCAATGCGATCGGCGCGGCCAACAGCGCGCAACTGGCCCTGCCCGAGGCGCCCGCCGCCGGCGACGTGGTGATCAACGAGCTGCTGTACGACCCGCGCACCGGCGGCAGCGACTTCGTGGAGCTGTACAACCGCAGCAGCAAGACGCTGAGCCTGGCCGACCTGGTGCTGGCCAACGAGACCGACGGCCAGATCGGGAGCCCCCTGCCGGTGAGCACGCAGCCGGTGCTGCTATTGCCCGGGCAGTACGTGGTGCTCACCGAGGACCTGCCCTACCTGCTGAACGCCTACCCGCAGACCGTGGCGGAGCGGGCGCTGCAGACCGACCTGCCCAGCTACAACAACGGCGAGGGCGTGGTGGTGCTGCTGGCCGCCGGGGGCGATACGCTGGAGCGCTTCGCCTATGACGACGACCTGCACTTCGAGCTGCTCAACGACCTCGAGGGCGTGAGCCTGGAGCGCGTGGACCCGGCGCGGCCGGCGGAGGACCGCACCAACTGGCACAGCGCCGCGGAGCTGGCGGGCTGGGCCACGCCGGGCTTTCTGAACAGCCAGTACAGCGAGGCCCCGCGGCCCACGGCCGATCTCACCATCGAACCGGCCATCTTCAGCCCGGACAACGATGGGTTCCAGGACCTGCTGACGGTGAGCTACCGCTTCGAGCAGCCCGGCTTCACCGGCACCCTCACGGTGTTCGACCTGGCCGGTCGCCCCGTGCGTGAGCTGCTCAACAACGCGCTGCTGGGCGTGGAGGGCGCCGTGAGCTGGGACGGCATCCGCGACGACGGCAGCAAGGCCCGCATCGGCCCCTACGTGCTGGTGCTGGAGGCCTACGACCTGCAGGGCGAGGTGGAGCGCATCCGGCGCACGGTGACGCTGGCGCACCGGTTGAACTGAGGGAGCTACTTCCCTTCGGCCACGGCCTTCGCCGCCTTCTCCAGCTTCTCCAGCCGCTCCACGATGCGGTCCAGGTTGCGGAAGTGGATGTAGCTCTTGCGGTACTTGGCGGCCTCCCACGCCGGTGAGCCCATGTAGGCCTCGCCCGCCTTGGTGTCCTTGCTGATGCCGCTCTGCGCCGCGATGATGGTGCCGTCGGCGATCTTCAGGTGGCCGATGATCCCCACCTGTCCGCTGAACATGCAGTTCTTGCCGATCCTGGTGGAGCCGGCCACCACGCCACCCGCCGCGTAGTAGGTGTTCTCGCCCACCTCCACGTTGTGCGCGATGTGGATGAGGTTGTCGAACTTCACACCACGACGCAGGATCGTACTGCCCAGCGTGGCCCGGTCGATGGCGCAGTTGGCGCCGATCTCCACATCATCCTCGATGACCACGTTGCCGATCTGCGGGATCTTCTCCGCTGCGTTGGGCCCCGTGGCGAAGCGGAAGCCGTCGCTGCCGATCACCGTGCCGCTGTGGATGATGCAGTTGGCCCCCACCACACAGTCCGAATAGATGGTGACATTGGCGAACACGGTGCTGTTGTCGCCGATGACGACGTTGTCGCCGATGAAGGCCTGCGGGTAGACCTTCACGTTGGCACCGAGCTTCGCGTTGGCGCCGATGTAGGCCAGCGCGCCGATGTAGCAGTTCTCGCCGTATGTGGCGCCGGGCTCGATCACGGCCTGCGGGGAGATGCCCTTCTTGTCCAGCTTGATCGTGTTGTACATCGCCAGCACCTTCGCGAAGGCGGCCTGTGCATCGGCCACGCGCACCAGGGTGGTCTTCACCGGGGCGGTGAGCTCGAAGGCCTGCCCGATGATCACCACGCTGGCGGTGGTCCCGTACACGTACTGCGTATAGGCCGGGTTCGCCAGGAAGGACAGCGATCCCTCGCCCCCTTCCTCGATCTTCGAGAGCCGGCTGACGGTGGCGTTGGGGTCGCCTTCCACGGTGCCTTGAAGGAGCTGGGCGATCTGCTGTGCGGTGAATTGCATGGGGGAATGATGTGGTGCCAAGGTAGGGCGAGTGGCGAGTGGCGAGTTCGGCCTGCGGCCTGCGAGTGGCGAGTGGCGAGTAGGCGAGTAGCGAGTAGGCGAGTGGCGAGTTCGGCCTGCGGCCTGCGAGTGGCGAGTGGCGAGTGGCGAGTATCGAGTAGGCGAGTGGCGAGTTCGGCCTGCGAGTGGCGAGTGAATGCCCCATATCCGGCGCGTTACGCCGCGGG
>JADLBK010000111.1 GCA_020847755.1 Flavobacteriales bacterium
GTAGCTCACGTTCGGCTTCACGCCGATCTCCTCCAGGGCCATGTACGCGCGCTCCTCGCCATGGAGCCTGGCCACGCGGCTCTTGCTGTCGTTGAGGTCGCCGAACACGATGGCGCCCGTGCCGCAGGCGGCGCTGCAGGCGGTCTCCACCGCGCCGTCCGCCACCGGCACGCCGGCCTTCTTGGCCTCCAGCTTGCCGGCCTGGATGCGCTGCACGCACAGGCTGCACTTCTCGATGACGCCGCGGCTGCGCACCACCACGTCCGGGTTCAGCACCATGCGGCCAAGCTCGCTCCAGGCGGGGTTCACGTCGGCGAACTTGTCGGTGACGTAGTTGAACCAGTTGAACCGGCGCACCTTGTAGGGGCAGTTGTTGGCGCAGTAACGCGTGCCGATGCAGCGGTTGTAGGCCATCTGGTTGAGGCCCTCGTTGCTGTGCGTGGTCGCCGCCACCGGGCACACCGTTTCGCACGGTGCGTGGTTGCAGTGCTGGCACATCATCGGCATGAACACCACACGGGGGTTGTCGCTGGGCACCTCCATGTCCAGGTACATGTCGATCTTGCCCAGGCCTTCCTCCTTCGCGCGCTCCTTGGTCATGTCGGAGCTGAAGTAGCGGTCGATGCGCAGCCAGTGCATCTCGCGGCTGCGGCGCACCTCGTCCTTGCCCACCACCGGCACATTGTTCTCGCTGGTGCAGGCCGTCACGCAGGCCCCGCAGCCCGTGCAGGTGTTCAGGTCGATGCTCAGGCCCCAGCGGTGGCCCACGCCTTCCACGGCATGCTCCTCCCACAGGTCGAACTCCTTCACCGGCAGGCGGTCGCGCGCGTCGATGGCGCCATCCTCGTTCACATCCTCGTGCACCGCCAGCTCATGCTGATGGTTGTAGGTGCCTTTGGGGTCGTGCTTGCTCCAGGTCGCCAGCGTGGTCTCCTTCACCACACTATGGCGGTCCATGTGGGTGAGGTGCGTCTGCGTGATGGCGATCGGGTGCGTGGTGCCCGTCGGGGTCACGGTCACGTTACCGACGGCCATGCTGGCGGTGCCGTTCACCAGGGTCACGAAGGGCCAGGCGTTGCGACCCACCGGGGTGGTGGTGCCGTCGTCATTGGGCAGGCAGGCCGCCTTGCCCACCTTCTCGCCGTTGGCGCCGCGACCGTAGCCCAGGGCGATCGCGATGGTGCCGGCCTTCTGGCCCGGGGCGGGCACCACGGGAAGCTGCAGTTCCACGCCGTTGGCCGCCACCGTCACCACGCTCGCCGGGCTTTCCTGGCCCAGGTAGGTCTGCAGGCCCAGACGCTTCACGTCGCTCGGGGCCATCAGCACATAATTGTCCCAGGTCACCTTGGTGAGCGGGTCGGGCATCTCCTGTAGCCACGGGTTGTTGGCGTGGCGACCGTCGCCGATGCCCTCCTTGGTGTACAGCACCAGTTCCCATTCGCCACCAGCGCCGGCGTTCTTCTTCGCCATGGCGACCGCGGCGGCTGCATCGCCCGCGAACGGCACCGCAGTGTTCGGGTTGGTGTACGCCTCATACACCCCGTTGTGCAGGCTCGTCTGCCACACCGTGGCGAACGGCGGTGCGGTGGCCGCATCGGCCCGGGCGGCCAGTGCGCCCTGCCAGGTGGCCTTGATGAGGTCGTGGTAGCTGCCCGTGCCGCCGGACCAGCGCACGAGGCTCTCCTGCCACTGGCGCGTATCGAACAGCGGGCTGATCACAGGCTGGCTGAGCGCATACCGGCCCACCTTGGGCATGTGGTCGTCCCAGGCCTCCAGGTAGTGGTGGTCCGGGCACACCCACTGGCACAGGCTGGCGGTCTCGTCCGCGTGGGTGCTCATGCACACGGTGAGGGCCACCTTCTCGAGGCCGGCCTTGAACTCGGCCGCGTTGGGCAGGCTGTAGGCCGGGTTGGTACCCGCGATCAGCAGGGCGCCCACCTGGCCGGCGTTCATGTCCTTCACCAACTGGGCAGCCGCAGCGTCATCCCCTTGGAAGAACCAGGTGTGGTTGGCCAGGTCGATCGTGCTGCCATAGGCGCCGAGCAGGTCGTTGATGCGGTTCACCACCACCTGCACGGACTCGTCGTTGCTGCCGCAGAGCACCAAGGCCTTGCCCTTGGCCGCCCAGAGGGCATCGGCGGCGGCGGCGAGCTGGGGATGGTCCATTCCACCACCGGCGGTGGGAGCGCCGGCCTTGCGGGCCACCGCATCGTGCAGGGCGATCACCGCACCGGCCACTTCGCTCGGCTTGATGGCCAAACGCTCGTCGGCGTTGGCGCCCGTGATGCTCATGCGCGTCTCGAACTGCCAGTGCTTGCTCAGGGCCCCGTCCTCGGGACGGCGCCGGCTGGCGTACTGCCAGGCATGCTCGGTGGTGCTGCCCCAGCTGCTCAGGAAGTCACAGTCCACGGACACCAGCACATCGGCCTTGGTGAGGTCGTAGGACGGCATCACCCGCAGGCCGAAGCTCTTGAGGTTGGCGCCCGTGACGCCGGCATAGCTGATGCTGTCCACCTGCACATGGTCCACCTGGGCGCCGCCTGCGGCGGGCTGACCCTCGGCGGCGGGCTTGGCGCCATACCGGGCGCGCAGTTGGGCGATGGCGGCCTTGGCGCTGGGGCTGATCACCGTGGGCGTCAGCACCACGATGCGCTTGCCTCCGGCGCTCAGTTCGGCCAGCTTTCCGCTGATGGCCTTGTCGGCATCTGCCCAAGACAGGTCTTCCCACGTCCTGGCACTGTCGTTCAGCTCATTCTTACGCGGTCCCTTCAGCCGCTCGCCGTCGTACAGCGAGAGCACCGAGCTGTTGATGCGGGCGTTGATCGTGCCCTTGTCCAGCCTGGGGTTGCGATTGAGGCCGTGGCGCGGGTTGCCCATGATGTGGATGGGGCGGCCTTCGCGCGTCTTCACCAGGATGCTGGCGTAGTCCTGACCGTCGTAGTAGGTGCTGGCGTACCAGGTGGGCACGCCGGGCACGATCTCCTCGGGCTTGTTGACGTAGGGGATGCTCTTGATCACCGGCGTCTCGCAGGCCGCGAGGCTGGCGGCGCCCAGGCCGAAGCCCAGGAACTTGAGGAAATCGCGGCGGCCCGTGGTGGCTCCCGTCAGACCCTTGTCCGCCAGCATCTCATCGATGGGCAGCGGGGCCTGGAACTCGTTGTCCCGGCCTTGGATCGCTTCGCTGGCCTGGTCCAGTTGGGCCAGGTCCTGCCAGTAACGCTTGGTGCTCGACATGCGGCGCGGCGGTGTTCTTAGTAGTGGCACTTGGCGCATTCCCAGCCGCCAAGCTCCTTCACGGTGATCTTCTCGTCCTCCAGGTACTCCTTCAGCTCGCGGTGGCCCAGCTTCTCGTTCTTCTCCAGGCGGGCCATCACCTCATCGTAGTAGCCGTTGCCGGCCATCTTCACCTCCTTCTCATTATGGCACTGGATGCACCAGCCCATCGTCAGGGGGGCCCACTGTTCGGCCACGTCCATCTTCTCGTCGATGGGACCATGGCACTCCTGGCACTCCAGCTTTCCCACCGCCACGTGCTGCGCGTGGTTGAAGTAGGCGTGGTCGGGCAGGTTGTGCACCTTCACCCACTCGATGGGCTTCGGTGTGCCGGTGTAGGCCTTGCCGTCCCACCCGGTGGCGTCATGGATCTTCTTGATCTCCGCGGTGCTCCACGGATTGCGCTGCGACTCGCCCACGGCCTGGTGGCAGTTCATGCACACGTTGGCGCTGGGGATGCCGGCGTGCTTGCTCTTCTCGGCGCTGTTGTGGCAGTATACGCAGTTGATGGCCAGGTTGCCCTTGTCGGCCTTGCCCGCATGCAGGGTGTGGTCGAAGCGGATGGGCTGCTCGGGCTTGTAGTGCTCCACCGTGTCGCCGCCGTACACCCCGATGGTGAGGGCCCAATCCCAGGCCGACACGATGCCCCAGGTGAGCAGCAGCAGGCCGAGCACCGAGGCGAAGGTCTTGTTGTGCCACGCCCAGTCCTTGAACGACCGCCAGGCCGAACGGTCGGGCACGGGACCCTGGCCTTCCGTCTCGCGCACGGCATTGGTGAGGCTCTTGCGCACCCCGCCGAGGCTCAGCGCCACGACCAGCAGCAGCAGGCCGATCACCAGCATCCAGGGCCAGAAGGCCACATCCTGCGGTTCGCCGGCAGGAACGGGTTCCTTGCCCGGAGGCGGTGCGGGAGGGGCGTAGTTGTCGGCGTAGTACAGCACCGCGTCGATCTCCTCGTTGGTGAGCGCCATGGGGGTCATGACGCTCTTGTTCCACTTGGTGAAGAGCTCGTTGGCGTAAGCGTTGCCGCTCTTGATGACGTCGGTGCTGTTGCGCACCCAGGCGTAGATGTCGCCCTTGCCCTCCCAGCGGGCGCGCGCATCCTTCAGCGCCGGGCCGGTCATGTCCTTGTCCGGCTTGTGGCAGCTGGCGCAATTGCCTTTGAAGACCTTTTCCCCGGTGGCGTACAACGCAGCGTCCGCCGGCTGGGCCATCACGGGCGCAGCAGCAAGCGAGAGAGCAAGGACGAACAGTGCGTGGAACAGCCCGGGCGATCGGAAGGAGAACCTTGATGGACGCGGCATTCCGGACGTTTTAGGAAGGGGACCCCCCTTTTTGGACCGGCGCAAAAATAAACGGCGGAGCGTACGCGGGGCAGGTGGTTGATGGGGAACCCTGAGGTGTGCTGTTATTTAGGATCGTTCTAAACATGGTCCCGCCGCTGCCGGCGCCGATACCTTCGCCGTGCGATGAGCTTCCGTCACCTGCTTCCCTTTGTGCTCCTGTCATGCATCGGCCCGGTCGCTGGTCAATCGACCGCCGATAGCAGTTCGGTGCGCTGGTTCGGTGATGCACGCGCCCTGGAGTTCATGGCCACCTACCCGACGATGGACCGTGTGATCGAGGGCTACCGGGTGCAGATCCACCTGGGCAGCAAGACCGATGCGGTGAAGGTGCGGCAGACCTTCCTGCAACGCCATCCGGAGGTGCCCGCCTACCTGAGCTACCTGGCCCCCAACTTCCGCATCCGGGTGGGCGACCTGCGCGACCGGGTGGAGGCGGAGCGGCTGCGGCAGGAGCTGCGTTCAGAGTTCCCCGGCTGTTATGTGGTGCAGGACCAGATCGAGCCCCCTGCGCTCCCCAAGGCCGAGCTGCCTTCGGCGCCGTAGGCCGCGGTTCGGACCGGATCACTACCTTGGGCACCCCTATCGGGACCGTTGCAACGGTGGCGGACCCCGTGCGTCGTGCGCGGGCCCAAGTCCCTTGCGCCCTTCCCGAACGGACCTGTCCGCATGCGGAACGCAGTGCTCGCCCTCAGGATCATGCTCCCGGCCATCACGGCCGTGCTGTGCGTTCCCTCCTCTGCCCAATACTTCCGCACCACCGACTATTGGAAGACCCACCGCAACGAGGTCACCATCGGTCTGGGGGCCTCCAACTTCCTCGGCGAGCTGGGCGGGCGTGACCAGATCGGCAGCTCCTTCATCTGGGACCTGGAGGTGAGCCAGACACGGCCCGCCTTCAGCCTGGGCTGGCGCTACTACCTGCGTGAACGCCTCAGCCTGCGCACCCAGCTCGGCTACGGCGTAATGGCCGGCAACGACAACCTCACCGAGGA
>JADLBK010000112.1 GCA_020847755.1 Flavobacteriales bacterium
GCGAACGCGCAGCGGGCGCGGCTTGAAGCCTCCCCCTTACGGGATGCGCAGCCATCCCTCCCTCTCCGCCAAGCCGCCCCGCGTCAGCGGGGCGTGTTCATTCCGGGACGCGGGGTGAGCTCGTTCACCCAAGCGGTCCGGAATGGACACGTGCGAACGCGCAGCGGGCGCGGCTTGAAGCCTCCCCCTCACGGGATGCGCAGCCATCCCTCCCTCTCCGCCGACGGGTCCTTCGAAGCCTTCTGCAAGGGCATTTCCTTGTATCGTGGTCCGTTATGGTCGGACGCGGCCGCAGTTGATGCCGGTCGACACGCACCGCAGTCCGAGGAACACGCCCTCGCCCAGGTCCTCGTTGTTCAGAACGCCATGTCAAAGGCGGCAGCGGGCCGAAGTTCACATTCAAAAGCAGGTACCTTCACCGCCTCGGACCACGGTCTCCGAAAGGCCTTCCCCACCCGTCGATGAAGCACCTCCGCCGCGTGCACGCCGTTCGGGCCCTCCTTGTCCTGCTACCTCTGGCCTGCGGTTCGGCGCAACCGGCCATGGACGCGCTGAGCCCGGAGTACTACGTGCCGCGCACGGTGCATTACCGGGACGAGGTCTTCGACCCCTTGATCCGGACGGTGCAGTGCTTCAAGGCAGGCTTCGAGCTGGCCGCCCCGGTGATCGAGCTGGGCAGTGCCGAGGCCGTGGAGCTGCGCTTCGACGACCTGCGCACCACCACGCTCGATCTTTCCTATACGATCGAGCACTGCAATGCGGATTGGACACCCAGCGACCTGGCCAAGGGGCAGTACATCGACGGCGCCTTCATCGACCTGGTCCGGGCGCCGCGCATGAGCTTCAACACCCTGCAGCCCTTCTTCCACTACAGCCTGCAGGTGCCCAACCCGATGATGCGTCCGACACGCTCGGGCAACTACATCCTGAAGGTGTACCAGAGCGACGATGAGGCCGCCGTGGTGCTGACGCGCCGTTTCCTGGTGGTGGAGAAGGTGATCGGCATCGAGGCGCGCGTGATGGCCAGCCGGGACGTGCAGATGCGGGATGTGGCGCAGCAGGTCGACATCACGGTGCGGACGAACGACCTCACGGTGATCGACCCGTTCGGGGACATCAAGGTGGCCGTGCTCCAGAACCTCAACTGGAACGACCTCCGGACCGGCCTGAAGCCGCGCTTCATCCGCAACAACGAGCTCATCTACGACCACCCGCCGGAAGCCCAGTTCATGGGGGGCAACGAGTTCCGGAACTTCGAGATCAAGAACCTGCGCTTCCCCTCCCTGCGCGTGGCCAGCATCCGCACGGGACAGGACCTCATGGAGGCGGTGCTGGCCGATGATCCGTCCCGGCATATCCGCGTGTACCTGGAGCAACCGGATGTGAACGGGCGCTATCTGGTCCGCAACGACGATGTGGACGGTGACCCAACAGGTGCCGACTATGTGAACGTGGTCTTCAGCCTGCCGATGGACGTCCCCCTGGTCGGTGGAGATGTTTACGTGGTGGGCGGCTTCAGCGACTTCGACTGCCGCAAAGAGTACCGGATGCAGTACGTGCCCGACCGGAAGCGGTACATGCTGGTGGCCCCGATGAAGCAGGGCTTCTACGACTACCAGTTCGCCTGGCTTCCGCACAGCGGGCAATTGCCCGACCTGACGCGGCTGGAGGGCAGCCATTTCCAGACGGAGAACGACTACCTGGTGCTGGTGTACCTGCGGGACCACCAGCAGCGCTGCGACCGGCTGGTGGGCGCGCGTTTCGTGAACAGCCGACGCGGTTGAGCCTCAGGGCACGACAAGACGGCGGACCCCGAGTCCGTCCACCTGCACGATGATCACACCGGTGCATGCAGGCACCGCGACCGTGGCCTGTGGACGACCATCGGCGAGCAGCCGCCCGGTGGCATCCAGCACACGGTAGCTGGCGACCTCCGGGGGCAGGCCCTGGAACCGCAGCGAACGACCGTCCGCCGTAAGCGATACGGTGAAGGCTTCGGAAACCGGGGTACCGGGCACCGCCGTGGCGCAGTCGGCCAGGTCGAACAGGATCACCTGATCATTGCCCCCACTGGGGATGCAGATCCGGTCGTGCACGGTATCAAAGTCGATGTCGGCCGGCTGGCTCACGCCCGGCACCATCAGGTCCTCGAACTGCGGGGACAGGATGCCCCATTCGAATCGGGAGATCCGGTTCGGGCTCCAGGACGAGATCACCACCAGGCCATGGCATTCGATCGTGATGCCATCGATGCTTCCCACGCCGGTACTGACCGAACCCGTGATGGATGCGGTGGACCGGTCGTAGCCGCGAACGATGGCACCAGGCCCCCAATAGGCCACCAGCAGCACGTCGTTCACCGGTTCGTACACAATGCCGTTCGGTGTGCCGCCCGTGCTCGCCACCCAGGTGGTGAAGGTCGCTGTGGATGGTTCCACGCGGAAGATCTGCTGCCCGCTGAAGTCCGTGACGTAAAGAAAATGTCCGTCCGTGGTGATCCCGTTCAGGAAGCCACCGCCCGTGTTGAGGTTGAAGACCTGCGATCCGTCGGCGAGCAGGTAGCCCTTCACGCGTCCGCCGCTGCAGGCATACAAGGTGTCACCCAGGATCTCCAGTCCATAGGGATCGGGGCTGACGCTGGCGAAGGGGGTCACGATGCCGGCCTGGTCCCGTTGCTTGATGGTGCCATCGCCCAGGTTGCTCACGAAGTACCGGTCTCCGACGGGGTCGTGCTCCACGCTCTCCGGGCTGTTGTACTGAGAGAGGACGGGGACGGAAAGGCCGAGCCATGGCACGAGCAGGAGGAGGCGGAGCTTCATGGGGCCAAGCTATTCGATCCGGGGAACCGCATGGAAGCCCCCTCGTGGACGTTATCCTTGCAGGCAGATGCCCACGACGGTCACCAACGGGATCCGCGTCAGTGTGAAGGTGCGCTTTGCCGAGGAGGCGAGCGACCCGAAGCTGGGCCGCTTCCTGTTCGCGTACCGGATCACGATCGCCAACGAGGGCCAGCGCACCGTTCAGCTGCTGCGCCGGCGCTGGACGATCTGGGACAGCCTTGGTCCGGTGCGCCAGGTGGAAGGTCCGGGCGTGGTGGGCGAAACGCCGGTGCTCGCTCCTGGTGGGCAATTCACCTACACCAGCCAGTGCGACCTGCGCAGCGGCTTGGGCCGCATGGTGGGCACCTACACGATGTGGGACAAGGACAGCGGGGAGCGCTTCGCGGTCGACGTGCCGGAATTCGATCTGCACTACCCGTTCCTGGCGAACTGAAGGCTGGTCGGCGAGGCCACCTACCTTTGCGCCCCGCTCACGCACCGATCATGACCCGGCAGTTCCTACGCATCCTGGTACCGCTCCTGGTGGCGGTGGCGTTGGTCCTGCTTCCTGGCTCCATCCGGGCGGCGGACCGGATGCTGGCTGACCTGCACATGGACAGTGGGCAGTTGCCCGCGGCCGAAGAGGAGGTGGGGCATGCTGGAGCGGCCGCTTTGCTCTCGAACGGTCCATCGGACCTCCCATCCCGGCGCATCATCGCCTTGCTCGGCCGCCATGCGGTGGAGGAGCTTCCCGAAGGCATCCGGCGCATCCATGTACCGCCGCCCAAGGCGCGGTGATGTTGATGGCGCCCCGTGCGCCCTTACCGGCCCACGCAGGGCCTGCTCGTCCGGTCCGTCACGTCCTTGAATCCACGATCCGTCCATGGGAGGTTCCCTGTTCCGTCATCTTCGTTCCGATCTGCCGGCCTCGCTGGTGGTCTTTCTTGTGGCCCTGCCCTTGTGCCTGGGCATCGCCGTTGCCTCGGGCGCACCGCCGGTCTCGGGTATCATCGCCGGGGTCATCGGGGGCATCCTGGTCGGGGCCGCGAGCGGTTCACCCTTGGGCGTTTCGGGGCCGGCGGCAGGCCTCACGGCCATCGTGGCCGCCGGCATCGCCGACCTGGGCAGCTTCGAAGCCCTGTTGGGCGCTGTGGTGGCCGCCGGCGTGATCCAGGTGGCCCTGGGCTTCGCGAGGGCCGGCATCATCGCCTACTACTTCCCGAGTTCGGTGATCAAGGGCATGCTCGCCGGCATCGGCATCATCATCATCCTGAAGCAGATCCCCCACGCGGTCGGCGACGACAAGGACTACATGGGGGATGAGAGCTTCGACCAGCCGGACAAGTTGAACACCTTCCAGGAACTGTGGTATGCGCTGAACAACCCCACCCTTGGGGCCGTGCTCATCACCATGGCCTGCCTGCTCCTGATGCTGGCCTGGGAGCGTCCGTTCATCCAAAGGAACCAATGGCTCCGCTACATCCCCGGGCCGCTGCTGGCCGTGGCCTTGGGCGTTCTGATGGCCATGGGGTTCTCGGGCATCCCCTCCCTGGCCATCGGCCCGGAGCACTACGTGCCGCTGCCCGACCTGACCGACATGGGCTCCTACGCGCTGCCGTCGTTCGCGCTCATCGGCACGGGGGTGTTCTGGACCGTGGCGTTCACCATCGCGGTGGTGGCCAGCATCGAGACCCTGCTCTGCGTGGAGGCCTCCGACAAGCTGGACCCGCAGAAACGGATCACCCCGGCCAACCGGGAACTGTTCGCCCAAGGCGCGGGCAATGTCCTGAGCGGCTTGTTGGGCGGACTGCCGCTCACGCAGGTGATCGTGCGCAGCTCGGCCAACATCCAGAGCGGGGGGCGTACCAAGCTCTCCGCGATCCTGCACGGACTGTGGCTGCTGGTGGCCGTGTTCACCATCGCGGGCCTGTTGCGCATGGTGCCGCTGGCGAGCCTGGCGGCCGTGCTGCTGCTGGTGGGCTACAAGCTGGCCAAGCCCTCCCTGTTCCGGTCCATGTGGAAGCAGGGCCTGCCGCAGTTCGTTCCCTTCGCGATGACGGTGGGCTTCATGGCCGTGACCAACGACCTGCTGCGCGGGGTGGCCCTCGGACTGGCCATGGCCTTCGTCCACATCCTGTGGAAGAACTTCAAGGTACCCTTCCACTACGACCCGAACCGCTACAAACCGGGCATGCCCATTTACATCGAGCTCAGCGAGGATGTCACCTTCCTGAACAAGGCGGGGATCAAACGCACCCTTCACGAGATCCCCGACGGAGCGCGTGTGGTGATCGATGGTGGACGCTCCATGGACCTTGACCCGGACGTACGTGAGATCATCGATGATTTTGCCGGAACAGTGGCGGAACGGAACATCCGCCTCCAGCTCATGAACATGCCCGCCCGGCCTGGCGAGGAGCCGCCTCCGGCCCCCACCATGCTGGCCACTGCCAAAACCTGAACCCCGCACCATGGACAGCTATCACAAGCTCCTGCTGAACAACAAGACCTGGGCCGAGAACACAGTGGCCCACGACCCCGACTTCTTCCTCCGCCTTGAAAAGCTCCAACGACCCGAATTCCTTTGGATCGGTTGCAGCGACAGCCGAGTGCCCGCCAACGAGATCACCGGCACCAATCCCGGCGAGATCTTCGTGCACCGCAACATCGCCAACCTGGTCGTTCACACCGACCTGAACCTCCTGAGCGTGCTGCAATACGCCGTGGAGCACCTCAAGGTGAAACACGTCATCGTGTGCGGCCACTACGGCTGCGGTGGTGTGCACGCGGCCATGACCCACCAGAGCCTCGGCCTGATCAACAAGTGGCTGCGCAACATCAAGGACGTGTACAGGCTGCACAAGGCCGAGGTGGACGCACAACCCACCGAGCAGGCCCGGCTTGACCGCATGGTGGAGCTCAACGTGCAGGAACAGGTCATGGACCTGATGAAGACCAGCATCATCCAGAAGGCCTGGAAGGACCGCGGCGGTCCGCACCTGCACGGGTGGGTGTACAGCCTGCATGATGGCATCGTGAAGCCGATCTGCGACATACCGGCGGGATCGCAGGTGGACGACATCTACCGCTTCGACAACCTGGAGTAAGGAGGCTCACTCCCCCTGACCCAGGGAGAACCCGCGCACACCGTCGAACAGGTAAAGGTTCTCGGTCTTCACCACCTCAATGCCTTGTTCGCCCAGCAGATGCAGCAGCTGGGACACCTGCTTGCGGCCGATGGGCACGTAGGTGGCTTTGGCGTCATCGATCTGCACCTCCGGGCCCACGAAACGGCAGCGCCAGTGGTCGGTGCAAAAGGTCTCGGGGAAACCATCGGGCCACACCTTCACGCCCCGGTTGGTGATCAGCTTGAGCTTCAGCATGCCGCGTGATGCCTCCTGCAGCCGCGCAGCCAGTTCGTCCGGTGTGCTGGTGGCATCGCACACGAACATGTCCACCCCGCAGAGCTCCCGCTTCACCTGCGGACGTTCGTACACGAACCTGGGCATGCTGCCTCCCTTCATTTCCACGCTCTTCAACTGAGCGGGGCGCTGACCGAGGCGGGCGATCACCGCATCGGCGAACTCGCGGGTGCCGGCACGCGAGGTGGAAACGCCCTCCCTGAAGATGTCGCCCGGGTGGATGCCGTCCTCCAAGGTGCGCAACCAGGCGTTCTGGATGAGCTCGGCCTTCTCCGGCAGGCCCAGATGGACCAGCATCATGCACGCCGCGTTCAGCATGGCACTGGGGTTGGCGATGCCCTGCCCCGCGATGTCGGGCGCGCTGCCGTGGATGGCCTCGAACATGCTGATGCGGTCGCCGATGTTGGCGCTGCCCGCCATGCCCACACTGCCCGTGAGCTCGGCGGTGACGTCGCTGATGATGTCGCCGTAGAGGTTGAGCGTGACGATCACATCGTAGCGGTCCGGTCGTGTGGCCACGCGCGCTGTGCCGATGTCGATGATCTGGACCTCCTGCTGCAGGCCGGGGTACTCCTTGCCCACCCGGCGGAACATGTCGGCGAACATGCCGTCCGTGAGCTTCATGATGTTGTCCTTCACCAGGCAGGTCACCTTGTGGCGGCCGTTGCTGTGGGCGTGCTCGAAGGCGTAGCGGATGATCTTCTCGGTGCCGGGCAGGCTCAGCACCTTCAGGCACTGGTATACGTCCACGGTCTGCCGGTGCTCGATGCCCGCGTAGAGGTCCTCCTCGTTCTCGCGCACCACCACCACGTCCATGCCCGGGTGCTGGGTGCGCACGAAGGGATGGTAGCTGCGGCAGGGCCGCACGTTGGCGAACAGCCCGAGCGTTTTACGGATGGTGACATTGAGGCTCTTGTAGCCGGAGCCCTGGGGCGTGGTGATGGGGCCCTTGAGGAAGACCGGGTTTCGGCGCAGCGTGGCCCAGGCCTCGGCCGGGATGCCGCTGCTGTTGCCGCTGAGGTAGACCTTTTCCCCGACCTCGATGTGTTCGTAAGTGAGGCCGCATTCGGCGGCGTCCAGGATCCGCAGGACGGCCTCGGTGATCTCCGGGCCGATGCCATCGCCCTTGGCGACGGTGATGGTGTCGTTCATTTCCGCTTGAGGGGTTGCGCGTGGTCGATGTAGGTGAGGGTGCGGTGCAGCAGGTGCTGAGCCAGCAGCTTGAGGTCCTTGCGGTTGCTCAGTTCGGTGAGCGAGGGCAGGTGCTCCATGGCGAAGGGCAGCGAGTGGGCCATCTCGATCACCGTGGTGGCGAAGGAGCGCGGCCAGGGCACATCGGCCCGGCAATCGGTGATCCGCTCGGCCACGAAGGCGCTCAGCTCCTTGTAGGGCAGGAAAAGCCGTCGCGCATTGTCATCGTCCACGTTCTTGTGCAGGTAGCTCTTCATCCCCTCTTCGATCACCAGCCGCCGCAGCGCGCCGGGGTCCAGTTGAAGCGGCGGCAGGTCCTTCGGCCACACGCCGCAGATGGCCTCCACCACATGTTCAAGCCCCTCCCGTGGCGACCGGGCGCGCTCGGCGTGCCGCCCGCAGAGCTGGCGCAACCACAACCAATACAGCTGGAAGTAGAACTGCAGCAGCCGCTGCTTGTTGGGGAAGTACTTGTACAGGCTCACCTCGGTGCACCCGATGCGGTCGGCCAGCTTCCGGAAGGTGAACGCCTCGAGCCCCAGCTCGTTCATCAACACCAAGCCGTCCACCAGCATCGCGCGGCCAAGCTCCGTGGCCTCCGGGTCCTTGAGGGACAGGACTGGATCGGGACGCAGGTGCAGGTGCGGGAGTTTCACGGCGCGAATATAGTATTACTTAACCATCTGTCTTGTTTTACTAACTTCGCGCCCATCACTCCATGGACCTCAGCCTGCTGCTCGCCAACCTCACCAACCCCACGCTGCTCTTCTTCATGCTGGGCATCGTGGCCCACCTGGTGCGCAGCGACCTGGAGATCCCGCCCACCACCATCAAGTTCATCTCGCTCTACCTGCTGTTCAGCATCGGCTTCAAGGGCGGGCAGGAACTGGCGCACGAGCACCTCAATTGGCAGGTGAGCAAGGAGCTGCTCTTCGGCATGGCCATCAGCTCGGCCATCCCCTTCTATGCCTTCTTCCTGCTTCGCCGCAAGCTGGGCGTGCAGAACGCCGGCGCGGTGGCGGCGGCCTACGGGTCGGTGAGCGCGGTGACCTTCGTCGCGGCCAGCAGCTTCCTGGAGGCGAAGGGCCTTCCCTTCAGCGGGCACATGGTGGCCATCATGGCGCTGATGGAAAGCCCCGCCATCATCGTGGGCATGGTGCTGTTGATGCGCTACGACAAGGAGAACATGGACCGACCCTCGCTCGGGCACATGCTGAAGCACTCGTTCACCAACGCCAGCGTGCTCATGCTCATCGGCAGCCTGCTCATCGGCCTGGTGGCCGATGCGAAACAGGCCGAGGGCATCAAGCCCTTCACCACCGACATCTTCAAGGGCTTCCTGGCCATCTTCCTGCTGGAGATGGGCATGGTGACCGCCTCGCGCTTCGGGGCCTTCCGCCGGTACGGGGGCTACGTGAGCGCCATGGCCCTCGTGCTGCCGCTGGTGAACGGAAGCCTGGTGGCCTGGCTCAGCGGGTCCATCACCACCGACGCGGGCGACCGCTTCATGTTCGCGGTGCTCGCGGCCAGCGCCAGCTACATCGCCGTGCCCGCCGCCATGCGCCTGGCCGCGCCCAAGGCCGACCCCGGGCTGTACATCCCCATGGCCCTCGGCGTCACCTTCCCCTTCAACATCACCCTGGGCATGCCCATGTACCTCGGCATCATCCAGGCGGGTTGACCATGACGGCGCTGCAGCAACGCTTCCGCGGCCGCACCCTCGCCGTGGCCACCATGCACGGCAAGGAGCGCGTCATCGGTCCGGCCCTGTGCACCACCCTTCCCCTCGCGGGCTTTGCGGCGATCCCCGACCTCGACACCGACCGGTTCGGCGCCTTCAGCGGCGAGGTCGAACGCGGCACCGACCCGCGCACAGCCGCCCTGGAAAAGGCCATGCACGGCACCGAGCGCAGCGGCGCGGACCTGGTGATCGCCAGCGAAGGCTCCTTCGTGCCCTACCCGCCCGCGCCCTTCCTCACCTGCGACGAGGAGTGGCTGGTGCTGTACGATGCCCGCGACGGAAGCAGCTGGGCCCACCGCCACGTGACCTTGGAATGCATGGCCGGCGGGCAGGCGTGCACCACGGTGGACGAGGTGTTCGCCTTCGCCTCGCGGATGGGCTTCCCGGAACATGCCATGGTGCTCAAGCACCGGGAGCACTGGCGAAGTGGCGACCCGGTGGTGAAAGGCATCACCGACCGAAGGACCCTCGAGAACGAGGCCGAACAGCTGTTGGCCGGGCATGGAAGGCTGTGGGTGGAGAGCGACCTCCGTGCGATGATGAACCCCACGCGGATGGCAGCCATCCGCGCCACGGCCGAACGCTTCGCTCGGGAACTGGGAACCTGTTGCCCGCAGTGCGGTGCGGTGCACTTCGCGATCTCCGAAGCCTTGCCCGGCCTGCCCTGCGGGCTGTGCGGACAGCCCACCCGCAGTATCCTGGTCCAGCTTCGCCGTTGCGCGCTCTGCGGGCACAGCGCCATGGCCCCCCGGGAGGACGACCGCGTGAGCGAGGACCCGCAGTACTGCGACCACTGCAACCCGTGACCGATGTCACGCCTCCACGCCTGAACGGGCTGGGTATCTTCGCGCCCCAAGCTGATCCCGGCCATGAGCAACGCCACCTTCCACGTTCCCGTCCCCAAGAACGAACCCGTCCTCAGCTACGCCCCCGGCACCCCCGAGCGCGCTGCGCTGCAGGCCGAGATGGACCGCCGCCTGAGGACGACCATCGACGCGCCCATGTGGATCGGGGGCCAGGCCGTGCTCACCAAGGACCTGCGGAAAATGAGCCCACCGCACAAGCACGCGCACAAGCTGGGAATGAGCCACCACGGCGAGGCGAAACACGTGCGTGCCGCCATCGACGCGGCCCTGAAGGCCAAGCGCGACTGGGAGAACATGCCCTTCGAGGAACGCGCAGCCATCTTCCTGAAGGCTGCCGAGCTCATCAGCGGGCCCTACCGCGCGGCCATCAACGCCGCCACCATGCTGGGCCAGGGCAAGAACGCCTTCCAGGCCGAGATCGACAGCGCCTGCGAGTTCGCCGACTTCCTCCGCTTCAATGTGGCGTACGCGCAGCAGATCTACAACGACCAGCCCATCAGCGCGCCCGGCGTGTGGAACCGCCTGGAGTACCGCGCGCTCGAGGGCTTCGTGTTCGCGCTGACGCCCTTCAACTTCACCGCCATCGCCGGCAACCTGCCCGCCAGCTGCGCCCTCATGGGCAACACCGTGGTGTGGAAGTGCGCCGACACGCAGGCCTACAGCGCCCAGGTGATCATGGAGATCTTCAACGCCGCCGGGCTTCCGGGCGGGGTCATCAACCTCATCCACGTGGATGGGCCCACCGCCGGGGAGGTGATCTTCAGGCACAAGGACTTCGCCGGCATTCACTTCACGGGCAGCACCAAGGTGTTCCGCCACATCTGGCAGACCATCGGCAACAACCTGCCCATTTACCGCAGCTACCCGCGCATCGTGGGGGAGACCTGCGGCAAGGACTTCGTGATCGCCCACCCCACGGCCGACCCGAAGGTGGTGGCCACCGCGCTGAGCCGCGGCGCCTTCGAGTTCCAGGGCCAGAAGTGCAGCGCCGCCAGCCGCGCCTACATCCCCGAGAACATCTGGCCGCAGGTGAAGAAGGAACTCCTTGCCGACCTCGCCGAGATGAAGATGGGCGACCCGCGCGACTTCAGGAACTTCATCGGCGCCGTGATCGATGAGAAGGCCTTCGACAAGATCACCGGCTACATCGATGGGTTGAAGAAGGACAAGAAGAACATCACCATCATCGCCGGCGGCAAATACGACAAGAAGGCCGGCTACTTCATCGAGCCCACCGTGGCCGTCACCAAGGACCCGAAGAGCGTGACCATGTGCGAGGAGATCTTCGGCCCCGTGCTCACCATCTACGTGTACAGCACCAACCGCTGGATGGACACGCTGAAGCTGGTGGACAGCACCGGCGAGTACGCCCTCACCGGTGCGGTGATCAGCAACGACCGCGCGAGCATCGTGCAGGCCACCAACGTGCTGCGCCACGCCGCCGGCAACTTCTACATCAACGACAAGCCCACGGGGGCGGTGGTGGGTCAGCAGCCCTTCGGCGGCGCACGCGGCAGCGGCACCAACGACAAGGCCGGCAGCTACCTCAACCTCATCCGCTGGGTGAGCCCCCGCACCATCAAGGAGACCTTGGTACCGCCCACGGAGCACGGGTACCCGTTCCTGGGCTAAGGGCTGTCCACGATCGATCGTTGATCCCTGAGCGCTCACCCTCACCGCCCTCCTCCCGCCATCGTGCCACCTTCGCAGGGTGAAGGAGAAGCTGAGCCGCCTTTTGCCCAAGAGCCTGAGCAACCGCTACGGCATTGCCGTGCTGGTCCTGTTCGCGTGGATCGCCTTCTTCGACGAGTACGACCTGTGGACCACCTTCAAGCTGCGCCGCCAACTGGCCCGGATGAAAACCGAGCAGGCCTGGTACCAGGAGCAGATCGGCGTCACCCGGCAGCACCTGCACCAGCTCACCAGTGACAAGCAGCTGCTGGAGAAGTTCGCCCGGGAGCGCTACCTGATGAAGCGCGACAACGAGGAGATCTTCGTGCTCGTGCCGGCCGAGGATTGAGTCGGGCCGTTCCGATCAGTGATGATGCCCACCGGGCCCATGCACATGGCCGTGCGCGATCTCGTCCTCGGTCGCCTGGCGCACATCGGTGATCTCCACCTTGAAATGCAGGGTGACACCGGCGAGCGGATGGTTGCCGTTCAGGACCACCTCACCATCCTTCACCTCCATCACGCTCCAAACCCGGTTGTCCGGGGTCTGGAACTGCATGCCTTCCTCCACGGTCTGCCCGCCAAAACGGTCCATGGGCACACGCTGCAGCAGGGAATGGTCCAGTTCGCCGTAGCCTTTGACGGGCTCCACCACCACCTCCATCGCGTCGCCCTTCGCACGTCCTTCCATCTTCTCCTCCAGCCCGGGAACAATGTTCCCGGCGCCGTGCAGGTAGGCGAAGGCATCGCGTCCCGCGCTGGTGTCCAGCAGCACGCCTTCCGGGTCGTTAAGGGTGTAGTGGAACGAGACCACGGAGTGCTTGCCGATCTGCATGTTTCTGTTGAATGAGCCCGCAAGGTACGCTGGTGGCATCCAGTGCGGGCCGCCCCTCGTCACGAGAAGGCCCGCTGACGCCGCCAGAATGCAGGGATCAAGGCCGAACTTCGCCCCGATGGCACAGACGAAGCTGTTCGACGCCTTCCCCCCCGCCACACGGGAGCAATGGGAGGCCGTGATCAAGAAGGAACTGAAGGACCGCGAGCTCGCCTCGCTGAACGTGCAAGTGGATGGCGCGGTACTGCCCCCCTTCCACATGGCTGGCGAAGGGGAACCTGGCCGCAGCCGGCGACGCGGCGTGAAGCGCGACGGCAACCCCTGGCGGGCCACCATCGGCGTGGACGCCAACGATGCCGATGCCAACGACCAGCTGCTCGAGGGCCTCATGGGCGGTGCCGATGCGGTGGAGGTGTACGGCAGGCTCAGCGGTCTTTCCCCCGTGCTGGACGATGTGCTGCTCGGCGGCATCGACCTGCAGGTGGACGGGGAACCGGGCCTGCTCGGTCTGCTGCTGAAACGCGCCGCTGAACAGCAGGTGGCGCCCTCCGACCTCAGCCTCTGCCTCGGCCTGCCGCACGATGCGGATGTCAGCGACCTGAAGGAACGCATCGCCAAGCACCCGCGAGTCCGCCTCTTCAGCGTGAGCGATGGCGCCGTTCGCGACACTCAGGAAGCGCTGCAACAAGGCCGGAAGCTCCTGCAACGCCTGCTGGACCACGGCTACACCATCGACGACGCCTGCGCCCACCTGCAGTTCCGCCTCCACCTCGGCGACGACCTCTTCCTGGAAGTGGCGCGTCTGCGCGCCTTCCGCGAGGCCTGGGCCGCCGTGGTGGATGAGTTCCAGCCGCAACACGACTGCTCGCACAATACGTGGATCCAGGCGGTCGTCACCTACCCTGCCGAGACCAAGTCGGCGCACGAGAACCTGATCCGCGCCACGCTGCAAGCGGTGAGCGCGATCACCAGCGGCTGCGATGGCCTCACCATCCCCGCTCCTGCCCTGCCCGAAGGCGACGTGCTGGCCCGCCGCATCGTCCGCAACATCCACAACCTGCTCCGCGACGAGAGCTTTTTGGGGCGCGTGGCCGATCCGATCGGGGGCTCGTACACGGTTGAGCAACTGACGACAACGCTTTTTCATGAGATGGCCTCGGGCCTCGGGCTCCGGGCCTCGGGCTTGACCGACGACCAGCCCGAAGCCCGTGGCCCGCAGCCCGTGACGGGCATTCCCAACCGGGAAGAGATCCCCCTCAAGTCCTTCTACACGCCCGTCGACACCGAGCAGCTGGAGCACCTCCACTTCGCCGCCGGCATCCCGCCCTACCTGCGCGGACCCTACGGCAGCATGTACGCCATCCGTCCGTGGACCATCCGGCAGTACGCGGGTTTCAGCACGGCCGAGGAGAGCAACGCCTTCTACCGCCGCAACCTGGCCGCTGGTCAGATGGGTTTGAGCGTGGCGTTCGACCTCGCCACGCATCGCGGCTACGACAGCGACCACCCGCGCGTGAAAGGCGATGTGGGCAAGGCCGGCGTGGCCATCAGCAGCGTGGAGGACATGAAGATCCTCTTCGACAGTATCCCGTTGGACAAGATGAGCGTGAGCATGACCATGAATGGAGCCGTGCTGCCGATCATGGCCTTCTTCATTGTTGCAGCAGAAGAGCAGGGCGTGAAACCCGAAGATCTGCAAGGCACCATCCAGAACGACATCCTGAAGGAGTTCATGGTGCGC
>JADLBK010000113.1 GCA_020847755.1 Flavobacteriales bacterium
CATGTGACGACGCCATCGGACCACAGGACGATGCCGTCTGATCATGTGACGACGCCATCGGATCACAGGACGATGCCAGGTGATCATGTGACGACGCCATCGGATCACAGGACGATGCCATGTGATCATGTGACGACGCCATCGGATCACAGGACGATGCCATGTGATCATGTGACGAGGCCATGAGTACACAGGACGACGGCGCGTGATCGTGTGACGAGGCCATGAGTACACAGGACGACGGCGCGTGATCGTGTGACGAGGCCATGAGTACCCAGGACGACGGCGCGTGATCGTGTGACGACGGCGCGGAACGGGGCTGTGGACCCCGGGAGCGGGAGTGCGGTGCTCCGGGTTTCTACGCACCGCAGGACATCCGTACCGTCAGCGCCTCGACCGCTTCGCGGGCCGCGCGATGACGGGTTGGCGCTGCTCGGTTGCGCGATCGGGTCCAGGTTCCTCGGTCGCGGGTTCAACTTCGGCGAACTCGGATCCGGACGTTCCGGAACCAGGTCCAACTTCCTCGCGATCGGGTCCACGTTCGCGGATCTTGGGTCCGGTTTTCCCGAAGTGGGGACCAAGCTCCTCGTGAACGGGTCCACCTTCGGGGATCTTGGGGCCAGTTTTCCCGAAGTCGGGACCGACTTCCCCGAGAACGGGTCCACCTTCGGGGATCTTGGGGCCAGTTTTCCCAAAGTTGGGTCCGACTTCCCCGAGAACGGGTCCACTTTCGATGATCTTGGGTCCAGTTTTCCAGAAGTTGGGTCCAACTTCCTCGAGAACGGGTCCACTTTCGAAGATCTTGGGTCCAATTTTCCCGAAGTTGGGTCCAACTTCCTCGCGTCCGGGTCCGATCTTCCCGGAACTGGTCGATGTTCTCGCGTGAACAGCTGACGCCGCGACCGGCAGTCACTTGATGTAAGTGGTTGTGGATCAGTTGAATAGCCATCTGCAGGAGGCCCGGTGGGAGGGGGGCAAGCCCCCTCCTGAGCAGCGATCGCTCGCTGCTCCGCACCAGGAGGGGTACGGGGAGGTTTCCGCTTCGTGGGGTTCACGGCGTGACCGAGCTGCCACCTCCCCCAGCCCCTCCTTGCCCTGCGCGTGGAGCGTTCCACGCGCAGGAGGGGAGTTCATCCGATCAAGCCCGCACCGTCATTACGAGCAGCCCGAAAGTGCGCGTGGCGATCTCCCTGTAGCGGTGGGGTTGGGTGCATGAAGACCCTCTGTGGAAAGCATGAACTGAACGCGAACCCCCCCGGCCAGGGCCGGGGGTGTTCGCGTTGGGGGGGTATCAACGCTCTGCCTTGATCTGCACCCGGGCCGGCCCTGCTCACTGGGGCACACCGACAAAACCGGCACAACCATGTGCGCCCTTGAGCGCGCCAGGCGATGCTCCCTGATGCGGAGGATCATGGTTGGTGCATTCCCAGACCAGCGCGTCCTGTCCATCCGCGCCGACCATGGAATCCACGGCCCCGGTGGCCACATGGGCCGGATCCTCGAACCCCGGCTCCGGTCCGTCGATCACCGGCTTCTCCTTCGCCGCATCCTTCTCCGCTTGCGACGCACCGCACCCAGCGCATACGAACAGGAGCGTTGCCACCGACCCCAGGATGGCCCATCGGGTCCATCCTTCCGTTCCATCCGGCTTGGTGTTCATGGTCTCGATGTGTGTTCGTTCGATCCATCTCCCGTGACCTGACGGCGGAACAGGCCCATCACCTCCACGGGGAAAAGCCCCGCCAGCACGGCGGCCGCCGGAAAGGCATACTCCGCGGGATCTTGCCGGAGCGCGGGGATCACCCCCTGCCCCACCCACGCCAGGATGAAGATCAACAGCCCCATCAGCGCCCCGAGCAGGGCCGATGTGGGCAGGGCCTGCGCCGCATACAAGACCCCGCGTATGCGCCGTTCGTACACCGCTCTCACCATGGCGCCCAATGCACCGAGCGCGGCACAGGTGATGGCGAGGATGGCCAGATGAGGTGTGGTCCGCATGAACGGGCACCAGTTCTCCAGCCATTGCTGGCTGGCGTGAACGGCTGACTGGGTCCTGTTGCGGAACTCCAACCCATCCACCACCACCGGATCATTCAGTTCCGCCCCGGGTGAGGAGGCCATGATCTCCATCCGCAGGGCCATGTACCCCGCGATCCCCAGGTACCCGGCCAGCAGCAGGATGAGGATCAATGCCAGTATAGATCCGGTTTCGCGCATGTCAGATCCGGAATCCGGTGAAGCCGAACGGTACGGCCTCGTTCTTGGTGATGGTGAACTCCTTCTTGTTCTTCCATTTCACCTCCACGCCGACCCCGACCTCAATGGTCTCCTGAAGGTCAACATCCAGGTTCGCGTTCCCTTCCACGTTCACCTTCACATCGAAGCTGGCCACATGGTAGGTGGTCTCCGCCACCCATAGTCCGTTCACCGACCTCCACTTGGTCTTGTCCGTGCGTCGCAGTTCATTGATATCCGCTGTCAGGCCGATGGGGCTGACGTTCTCGGGCACCTTCACCCGCACGTCCTTCAGGGTGTAGGTGATGGAGCTGGCCTTCTCCAGGCCACCGCTGATGTTGAGGCCCAGCTCGTTGATGCTGGCCTTGCCCGCCAGGCTCATCTCGCGCTCCACCGTGCCGTACACGATGCTCGCTTCCTCCATGCGGGACTTCCACTTATCGGCGTTCCCGGGGAGCACTTCGCTCAGGTGGCCCTTGTACACATAGCCCTGACGCTGCTTGTCCAGCAGGCAGCAGGGTGCGATGCGCGCCATGGAGTTGTACAGCAGGCGGATGTTGTAGCGGATGAGGAACTGGGGGAACTTCAATGGGCTGGGCATGGCGTTCAGGGGTTGGTCGAGTGAGTCAACATGATCTTGCTCTTGTGGTCCGATGTCCCTTCATGGACCGGCACCCGCGCACCCTCCAATGGTCGGTCGCTGGCTCTGCCGGGGGATCCGGAACTTCCTATGACCATCTCCACGCGATGCACCAGCAACAAAGGCTGCACGCACTTAGGGGTCTGCTCGGGGGTGTCCATGGGGGGGTGATGGGTCGTTCACACGATGGTGCGGGCCCGGTGCAGGCCGCATTGCTCCAGAAAGCCGTTGGTGAACACCTCGCGCGCCTCGGCGTCCAGCAGGGTGGTGCGCGCACGGCACCAGCGGTCCACCGCATCCACCCCGAACATGCGGTGCACCAGCGCCTCGTTCAGCATGTGGTTCACCTTGCCCCAGTGCATGGTGAAGGGCCTGCCCGAGGCGTCCATGCGCTGCACCAGGGCGCGGTAGAAGGTGTTGGTGCCCGTGCTGTCCACCCCGTCCATCTCCAGCACGCAGGTGAGCGGGAAGCGGGTGAAGGCGAGCGTGGCCGGCGAGCCCTTCACGTAGCGCAGGGCGGTGACGCCGGCGAAGGGCCGCTCACGGTTCAGGGCCAGCACCAGCTCCATGGTGCGCGCCGTGTCGGCCGCGGGGATGCCGATGGCGAGGCTGGCGGCGCGGCCGCGCACCCGCGTGCTGTTGAAGTGCTCGCTCATGGTGCCAGTGCGCACCTCGGCCGCCTTGTAGGCCAGCGGGTACAGCACGTTCACGATGCCGGGGATGAGGTGCTCGCCCCGCGGCCCCAGGATGTCCAGCGCCCGCTGCAGCACCTCGAAGGTGTTGTCGCCGTACTCGAACGTGGGGTCCTTGGGGATGCGCGGGTAGTCCTCGCGGTAGGGGATGCGGTACATCACCTTCAGGAAGAGCCCCTTGTCCGCATCGTTCTCGGCCAGCTGGTGCGGGTTGAAGCCCACCTCGAAGTGGAAGGGCGTGGCCCCGGCGGCGTTCCGCGGCGCGGGCACCAGGTCGGGGAAGCGTTCCCAGTCGCCGGTGTTCAGCAGGTCGCGCGTGCGATCGTTCAGCTCCACCCCCATGCGCCGGTGCTCCTCGAGCAGCGCGATGGGCTGCCCTTCGAGCAGCACGCCGTGGATGATGCCGAAGCTGCCGAAGCTCACCAGGGCGGCGTTGAAGAGCTCGTCGTCGCGCAGCAGCTCCACGCCGGTGAGCCGGTCGGTGAAGGCGGTGTTCACCACCGGGTCGCTCGCCCGCTCGAGCCACACGTGCCGGTCCGGGCCCACCACCAGGTGCATGCCCACGATCTGGTCATGCACGGCCCCGAAGCGGAAGGCGCCGCCGTGCGTGTTGGTGCTGAAGGCGCCCACGATGCTCTGTCCGTGCGCGGCGCCCGAGGCCCGCAGCATGCGCCGTTCCTCGCCGGCGCGTTCCAACCGGTCGTTCAGCATGGCCACGCTCATGCCGCACTGCACCAGCATCAGGTCCTGGCTGCGGCGGCCGCGCGCCAGGAAGGCGGGGTCCACGAACGCATCGGTGAGGTTGAAGGAGAGCCGCAGGTCCATGGTGTCCAGCAGGCCGCCCTCGCTCACGTTCACCTTGCTGAAGGACCAGCCGCGGCCCAGGGCCCGCAGCCGGAAGCGCCCGCGTTGCGCCTCGCCGATCAGCCACCGCATGTTGGCCGTGGTGGCGTTGTAGGAGGCGGTGCGGCTGGGCAGGTCCAGGTTGAAGAGCTTGAAGGAGGCCCCAGCGCGCAGGGGCTGCGTGACGTTCCCGTGGCGGTTGGTCCACTGCGGGAGGTCGAGGGGTTCGATGCCGGGCGGGTAGGGCATGGCGATGGGGTTCAGTCGCCGAATTTCTCGGTGGGCACATCCTGGGGCGCGCAATCCCACTCCACGGTCTGCGGAATGACGAGGCCGAGCGTGCCTACCGTAATGAGGGCGTAGCCCAGATTGGTCTTCACACGGATCCGACTGAAGGCTCTATGGGGGCAGAGAAGTGTGTCCTTTCCGCTCGGCTTGTTCTGTCCCAGACCCCACCAGTATGTCCACTTGGTGTCCTTGTTCTGCCAATCCACGTTGTCCGCGCTGGTGCTGTCGTCCACGGCCCAGAGATGGACAGTGGCACAACTCGGGAGCAGGATGGCGGCGAAGAACACAGGTACCAGTACGTGGCGCACGGTGCGGAGCGATGCGGGGATCATCATGTTGATGCGGGTGTGGGAGGGGTCACGGTACGGGCGGTAATGAAGCGGACGGCCGGGTCGAAGTGCCGGCTCCGCAGGTAGTGGTCCGTGTGTTCGCTGGCCATGCGCGCGAACAGGTCGGGGCCGAGGATGCCGCGGCAGCGGCTCACCAGGTCGGCCTCGGGCGCCTCGCGCAGCGTCATGTAGTAGTCCGTGCCGAAGAGCACCCGGTCGCCCAACGGGCCCGCCAGCAACGGCAGGATCCGCCGCAGGGCCTCGGCCTTGTACAGCGTGTAGCTGATGTCCGTCCACACGTTGGGCCACACCTGCATGAGGCCCACCACCTCCTGGTGCCAGTTGTCGGGGTCGATGCCCCACTGCTGCACCTTGTGGGCTTCGCCGAGGATCTGGTCGTCGCCGCCGAAGTGGGCCAGGCAGAGCTTCAGGTGCGGGTACTTCTCCAGCACGGGCTCGTAGTTCTGCGGATGCAGCAGGGCGTTGCCCCAGTACTTGGCATCGGCGCGGGCCTTGGGGTGGGCCAGGTAGCGCGCCACACGGTCGCGGATCGCCGGCATCACCGGCGACGAGGGGTTCAGCGTGGGGGGATCGGCGTGCGGCAGCACATGCTGGATGCCCCCGGTGAAGTGGGTGCCGTACCGCGTGCAGTGCGTCATGATGGGCACCTGTTCCTCCTGGGCCCAGGCGTAGAGCGCGTCGAGGGCCGGGTCGAAGGGGAAGAAGCCCAGGCTGGGGTAGAGCTTGATGCCGAAGAAGGCGCGGCGCTCCACCTTCTCGCGCACCCACCGCACCAGCGCCTCGCCCTGCAGGTGCCGCGGGTCCACGCCCACGAAGGGCAGGAAGCTGTCCGGGTAGTGCGCCCGCACGCGTTCCACCTCCCTCAGTTGGTCCTCGATGCGGGCATGGCGGCTGGGCAGCACGTCCATGTGGTCCATGTTCAGCGTCAGCGCCACGAAGCGTGTATCCGGCCCCAACAGCGAATAGGCCTGCCGCATGGCGCCGAACACCTGTTCCTGCGTGTTCTGGGTGCCGGCCTCCAGGAACTGGAGGTAGCGCAGCAGCAGGCCGTCGCCGCGCCGCCCGGCCAGCCGCTTGATGAGGCCCCGCATCCAGGGCTTCTCCAGGAAGTACTTGATCTCATCGGCCCAGCGGTCGGCCCAGGTGGGCAGCACCATCCGGAAGAAGTGGTCGGGGGCGCAGGCGCCCGTGAACACGTGGCTGTGGATGTTGGTGATGCGCATGGCCTAGCGGTGCTGCCGTTCGTCGGTGGTCTGCGGCTTCACGCCGCTCCGCCGGATGTTGATGAGCTTCACCAGGGCCTCGAACCAGAACGGGGCGCCCTGGCTCAACGACCATCCGGTGATGAAGATGCCGATGAGCCACTGGAGGATGCTCCAGGCCTTCGGGGTGTTCCGCTCCTGCAGATGCCGCAGCACCGCGCGCTGTGATGGCCTGGCCCCCTCGGGCAGCTGCACCGGCCGTGGGTCGCAGAACCAGCTCAGGGGCGCATCGGCGGTGTTCCAGCCCAGCGGCAGCTGCCAGGACCGCACGTGCTCCACCACCGCCTCGGCGTCCGCCAGGGCACGGCGCTCCGCCGTGTCCAGCCGCTGCGCCGCGATGCGCAGCAGGCTGTCGGTCACCACTCCATCATGCCGCACGCCCATGCTGCGCATCAGCGCCAGGGTGGCCATGCTGTCCGTGCCCAGGGCCTCCCGTTCGGCGGTGTACCGCTCGGCCACCGCATCCGCCTCGGCCACCATGCGGTCGCGCAGGTCCGTGTCCAGCAGGAACATCCGCGTGAGGTGCAGGGAGTCCACGTTCATGCCCACGGCCACCAGGAAGCCCAGGAAGACCAGCTTGTGCTTCTGGTCGTTCTTGTACTCGCCGCCGGCGCGCTCCATGTTGCCATCGAACCAGCGGCCCAGCTCCAGCTTCAACCCGTCCACATCCACCACCCCAGCCGCGCTGCGGTGGCGGTCCATGAAGTTCCTGAAGAGCTGCTTGAGCTCGCTCTCCGCCATGCCATCGACCCCCTTGTTCAGCCGGACCTGCAACGGGTCCTCGGCGCCCATGCGCACGCCCGCGTAGGTACCGTCCTCGCGGGCCTCGTAGCGCAGGGTCACCGCCTGCTCGGCCAGCACGTCGATGAGCGCGTTCGCGAAGCCTTCGGCCGGGATGTAGTGCGGGTAGCTGTTGCCATCGCGCCGCATGGCGTTGATGATGGGATGCTGGTAGATCAGGTGCCCGTAGTTGTGGTTCAACGGGTCATCCAGCATGCGGTACACCACCTTCTGCAGGAAGACCCCGCGGAGCTTGATGCGCTTGTTCCAGGCCTCCAGCAGGATGCTCACCAGGATGCTGAGCAGTGCATAGAGCAGCACCAACGCGATGATGGTATCCAGGTAGGGGGTGAGGAGCGCGGCGCTGATCATGGCTGCTGGGTCTGCTGGAGCAGGTTCTGGCGGACCTCTTCGGGCATGCGCCAGGCGTTCTCGTTCACGATGCTGCTCTTCACCCGCGCGATGGCCGAGGGGTCCTCGGGGCGTACGGTGTCGAGCTTGCGTCTGATCTCATCCACGTTGTGGAACTGCGGGTACGCGGTGTAGGCCTTGTTGAACTGTGCCCGTGCGGCCGGGATGTCGTTGTTCAACAGCGCATCGAACCCCGCACGCTCCGCTGCTCGGGCCACATCCACAGCGGCCACGGGCACCGCCGTGGCCAGGGCCACAACGCGATCGGCCGCGTCCTTTACGGTCTCGTTGGCGGCATACCGCGCAAGTGCCTCCTCCAGGTCGGCGGCGAACCGCGGGAACAGGCCCACGATGATCGCCAGCGCCTTCCGCTGGTCCTCCGGGTCCTGATCGATGTACCGCTTCATCAGAATGTCGGCGACCTGCTCGCGTTGCTTCTCCGAGGAGATGGCCCGCTCCAACGCCAGCCGCTCGTCCGCGATCGCCTTCTCCACCTCCAATCGCATATCCGTGGTCCAGGCCTCCTGCACCACCGGCGCGACCACTTGGGCCAGGGGGATCAACAGGGAGGCGATCAAGGCCGCCAATCCAACGGTGGGGGTGGGCATGGTCATCGTCGGGGCGATGCTCAACCGTTCATGCGGTATCCCAGCAGGTCCTGTGCGGGGTAGCTGCTCACCCGCACACAGTTGCTCTGGTTGCCACCGAGCACCATGATCCCCTTGCCGCGCCGCTCCAGGAAGAAGGCCACGTGCCCGCTGGTGGGGCTGCCGCCGCGCCGGAAGACCGCGATGCTGCCCACCGCGGGTTCCGCGAGCGACCGGCCCCAGGTGAGCCAGCTGCGGGCCGCCGCGCTGTTGGTGCCACGATGACCCGCCTGGGTCACACACCAGTTCACGAACGCGGAGCACCAGGCCGTTTCATCCGTGGTGGCGCGCAGGGTGGTGGTGGCATGGTACCCGATGATGCGCGGGTTGTGCTCCGGACCGGGAAGCTCATTCACACCCACTTCGGCCCGCGCGATGGGCAGCCAATCGGGTTCGACCACCAGGACCGCCGTCGCCCATGGCTCGATGTGCGCGGCGCTCACCCAG
>JADLBK010000114.1 GCA_020847755.1 Flavobacteriales bacterium
CCCCAAGCGGTATCAGTGCAAGAGGGTTGCCAAGGCCACGCGACCGGTTCAGAGCATCCGCATCCCCCCACAACTTGCGCCGGACCGGGCGGTTTGGAATTCGACCTCGGAACCGTTTCCTTCGATGAGCGATGGACCGATCGCGCACCGATGCAACGCACTGCATGGCCATTGATGCTCGCCTTCGGGCTGGCCGCGTGCGGGGCATACGGGCAGGAAGGCGGCGCGGGGGACAGCCTTCGCAAAGCACTGCCGGACGACACGTTGCTGACCCGGGAGATCGACACGTGGCGGAGCGCCGCGCGTGAGGGCCTGGGGCAGCTGACCGACAGTGCGAAGGCGGCGTCGAAGAGGCTGCTGCGCGGCCCGCGCCGGGTGAGCACCCACGGTGAGCTGGCCCTCTGGGGGGCGTACGGGCGCCTGCCGATGACGGCCACCGGTGCCGTGCCGTGGAACGGCGGGCTGCGCGGTCACGTGGATCTGTTGGTCAAAGGCCTGCCCTTCGACCTGGATGTGGACGTGGGCACGGACCGGCCGCTGCGGGGACAGCGGCAGCGTGTGCAATTGAGCTTCGATGCCGCTGCGTTCGCACAGGCCAACAAGTGGGCCATGCCGAAGGCGCTGCATGAGGCGGACCATCGGCTGGATTCCCTCCAACAGGTGGAACGACAATTAAGCCGTGACCTGCGGGGAGCCTGGATGGCGCACGCCGCCGCTGCGGCCCGGGCCGCCCTGCCCACCGTGACCCTGCCGGATACCGCAGGGGTCGCGGACACCCTCACCCAGGCCGTGGACACGCTCACGTGGCCCAGCGCATCGGAACCCGCTCCGCTGGCCGACAGCCTGTCCGTGGAGGGGCTTGCACCCGGGGTCGGTCCAGGGCTGCCCGAGGTGGACCAGCAGAGGGCCCTGGACCGCGTGGACTCCCTGGAGCACCTGTTGCGGCAGGTGCGTGAGGTTGTCGACCTGCAACAGCAGCAGGCCGGATTGCAGCAGGCCCTGGCCCGCGCCGATCCGCTCGCCGGTACGCGCATCGGCAAGGTGCTCTCCGGCCTGCGCCGCTTCCAAGTGGGCCTGTGCACCCCGCCCACCGCCGAACTCCTGCTCGATGGCGTCACCTTCCGCGGGGTGTCCGCCGAGTACGCGGTCAAGGACTTCTCCATCGCCGTGGACCACGGCGCCAGTTTCGATGAGGCTTGGCAGAACAGCTCGCCCACCGAACAACAAGTGAACGCGCTGCACCAAAGCCTCTTCCTCACCGACGCGCAGGACCTTGCCCCCAAGAAGATCACCGCCATCCGCCTCGGTGCGGGCGATGCGAACAAGACGTACACCCGCGTGGGCTTCCTCACGGGGCGCTCACCGTATTACACCGGGGCGAACAACAGTGTGATCGACCCGGCCTTGCGCAACCAGGTGGTGGCGGTGGAGGGCGGCGTCCGTTTCGCCAAGGTGCATCAGGTGCGCGGGGCCTATGCGCGCAGCATCGTGTCCACCGGGCCCAATGGGGAGGGCGGCACCTCCGCCACCACGGGCGATCTGTTCAGCGGCGAAAGCCGGGACGCCCAGGCGGTGAAGCTCAACTATGCGGTGGACATCGAGCGGTGGGGCACGCGGATCGATGTGGGCGGCCGGTCGATCGGTCCGGCCTTTCACAACATCGGGCTGGCCTTCATCCGCCGCGATTCGCGGGCCGGCATGGTCGATCTGGAGCAGCGCATCGGGCGGAAGCTGCGCGTCCGGCTCCGCCACCTCCACGAACGGCGGGGGGTCACCGAGGCCGATGCGGAGGGCGCCATCTGGGTGGACCGCTCGTCGGTGCAGGTGATGGCCCGCCCCCTGACGGGGTGGTCTTTGCGGGCCTCCTATGTACCGGTGTCGGTGCGCCGGAGCGGCATCGCCCCAGGTGTGCAGTTCAACCAGCTGGTCACCGTGGGCACCGATGGCCGCAAGCGGTGGGGCGGCACCACGGGCACGGCCGGCATCGATGCCAGCTGGTTCGAGGGGGGCGGTTCACCCGGGATGCGAGCCGCGGGCATCTCCGGCAACGCCTACGTCTCGGTCGTCCTTGAGCAGGGCCTCATCGCGCGCGTGAACTACATGCGGGCCATGGCCCTGGGTGTGCGCACCGCGGTGGACCAGAGCGACCTTGGGGCCACGGTGGAGGCCGAACTGAAGCGGGCCGCCCTCCGCTTGGGCGCCGGGGTGAACCTGCCCATGGACGGCCCGGTGGGTTGGTCCGTTTCGGGGGCCAAGGCTATCGCCAACGCGATCACGGTACGGATCGATGCACGTCGGATCAGCCCGACACGGATTTTTTTTCCACAGGATGATCTGAATAACGAAACCGATGGCTACACTTGTCAGCTGACGGTTCTGTATGCGTGGTGACTGAAATGAACGTGACCCCATGTTCCGCTTCGTCCAAGCAACGCTGGCCGCTGCGCTGATCGCGCAAGGACCACAGCTGTGCCAAGCGCAGGTGCGCGTGGACCATGTGGTGGCGGAAGGCTACTCCTTGTCCCCGGCCTCTTTGTTCCAGGCCACGCTCACCGATCAGGGGGCTCCCATCACGGTCGTGATCGAAGGGTCCATCACCACCACATCGGGTGCCGCAGTGCTCGATTGGAAAAGCCGTGCGTTCCAACTGGCCACGGGTACGCGGGTCGTTCGGTCCGCGGAGCTCAGCTGGGACCGGTACGAGTTCGGCACCGATGCGCTCGGGCGCGAGGCCGCCCTGCGTCAGCGGCTGCCCGCCGGGCGCTATCGATTCTGCTTGCGCGTGCGCGCGGGATCGGAAGGCGACGATGAATGGTGCGATGCGGTGGAAATGGAGCGTTTCGTGCTGCTGGACCACGTGCACCCGTTCGACCGGGACACCGTGGAGGAGCGCCGGCCGGCGCTGACCTGGACGGCCGCGGGGGATGTGCAGGAAAGCGCGGACACGCATTTCCGGCTCAGCCTGTTCCGCATGCGCCCCGGGCAGAACGCCGCGCAGGCCGTGGGCTCGGAGACGCCCGTGTTCGTGCTGCGCGATGCCCTGCCGCGCTTCGTGCCCTACCCCCCGGCCGCGCCCGATCTGGTGCCCGGTGCCTGGTATGCCTGGCAGGTGGAGCTGGTGGAACGCGACCGCGTGATCGAGCGGGCGGAGCCGTGGAGCTTCGTGGTGCGCAAG
>JADLBK010000115.1 GCA_020847755.1 Flavobacteriales bacterium
CCAGCTGAGGTCGGTGATGTGGATGAGGCCATCGACGCCGCCCAGGTCCACGAACACGCCGTAGCTGGTGATGTTCTTCACGGTACCCTCCAGCACCTGACCCTTCTCCAGGCCGCCGATGATCTGCTTCTTCTGTGCCTCGAGCTCAGCCTCGATCAGCGCCTTGTGGGAGACCACCACGTTCTTGAACTCCTGGTTGATCTTCACCACCTTGAACTCCATGTTCTTGCCCACGTACTGGTCGTAGTCGCGGATGGGCTTCACATCGATCTGCGAGCCGGGCAGGAAGGCCTCGATGCCGAACACATCGACGATGAGACCGCCCTTGGTGCGGCACTTCACGTAGCCGGTGATCACCTCGTCGGTGGTCATCGCGTGGTTCACCTTGCCCCAGGCATTGTGCACACGGGCCGTCTTGTGGCTCACCACCATCTGGCCGCCCTTGTCCTCCTGCTTCTCGATGTAGACCTCCACCTGGTCGCCCAGCTTGAGGTCGGGCTTGTAGCGGAACTCGCTCAAGGGCACCACACCCTCGGACTTGTAGCCGATGTTGATGACCACCTCCTTCTTGTTCATACCCACCACGGTGCCCATGAGGACCTCCTTCTCGGAGATGCTGCTCAGGGTGTCCTCGTAGGCTTTCTCCATGGCCTCCCGCTCGTTGGCGGGGATGCCTTTCTTGTCATCCTCCAGGCCTGCCCAATCGAAATCCGCGGGCGGTTCGGCGAAGGTGACCTTGTTCTGTTCCGTCGACATGCGTTACTGACGTTTGTATCCCGACCCAAGGGGCCACCGACCGGGAGGGTTTGGTTGGCTCACGGTGTCCCTGCGTGAGCTTCCTGCTAAGGCCTGCCGTTCCGCAATAGCGGAGGGCGGATCCGAAAAAGGACCGCAAAAGTACAAAAGGAAGCTGATCCTCAATACATTGACGCCCCTGAACGTGGATCGGCGAACCGCGATCCGCCCGGAACCGGACACCAGCCCAGCGCACCGCACGGCTACCTTTGGCCGTGAACCGGCTCACAGGCCCTGGTCCTCAGCCGCTTCCACACCCCTACGTACCCGACCTCCCCTTCCGACTTGCGCAGCTTCACCATCCCGAACCACTACCGCAGCGAGCTCATCGGTCGACTGAAGGCCTTCCGCAAGGCGCAGGACCCCCGCAAGAAGGACCTGACCCCCACCCTGCTCGACCTCGGTCCCGTGCGCTTCCTGTTCGCGCGTCACTTCGGCTTCTGCTACGGCGTGGAGAACGCCATCGAGATCAGCTACAAAGCGCTGGAGGAGAACCCGGGCAAACGGATCTTCCTGCTCAGCCAGATGATCCACAACCAGGCGGTGAACGACGACCTCACCGCGCGGGGCATGCGCTTCATCCAGGATACGCACGGACGCATGCTGATGGACTGGAGCGAGCTCACGGCGGCGGACATCGTGATCATCCCGGCCTTCGGCACCACCCTGGAGACCGAGGCCCGGTTGAAAGCGATCGGCATCGACCCCCTGCGCTACAACACCACCTGCCCCTTTGTGGAGAAGGTGTGGAAGCGCAGCGACCAGCTCGGCGACCAGCAGTACACGGTGATCATCCACGGCAAGGCCACCCACGAGGAGACCCGGGCCACCTTCAGCCACACGGTGCGGAAAGCGCCCGCCCTGGTGCTGCGCGACATGGCCGAGGCCGAGCTGCTGGGCCGCATCATCCTTGGCAAGGAACCTGCCGGGACCTTTGAGGGCGTGTTCCGCGGCCGCGCCAGCGAAGGCTTCGACCCCGCATGCGACCTTCAGCGCATCGGTGTGGTGAACCAGACGACGATGCTGGCCACCGAGACACAGGCCATCGCCGACCATTTGAAGCAGGTGATGATCGCGAAGCACGGTGAGGCCGAGATCAAGGCCCACTTCGCCGACACGCGCGACACGCTCTGTTACGCCACCAACGACAACCAGGACGCCACCCACGAACTGCTGAAGGCCGAGGCCGACCTGGCCCTGGTGGTGGGCGGCTACAACAGCAGCAACACCAGCCACCTCGTGGAACTGCTGGAGCACCGGTATCCCACGTACTTCATCAAGGACGAGGGCGAGATCCTCAGCGCGGAGACCATCCAGCACTTCAACTACCCGTCGCACAAGCTGGAGACCACGAGCGACTGGCTTCCGGCGAAGCGACCGTTGACCATCATCCTCACCAGCGGCGCCAGCTGCCCGGACACCTTGCTGGACCGCGTGATGTTGAAGGTGCTGTCGATGGTGGCGGGAGCGAAGGATCCGGTGGAGATGGTGGAGGGGATGGTCTCGGCCTCCTAGGCGGCCTCACTCCTGCCCCACCCGGGCCAGCACGTCGAGCACGTGGCCCAGGGCCACCTCGAACTGATCCTGCGCGGTGATGTCGCTGTTGTCGATCTCGATGGCGCCTTCCGCCTTGGTGAGCGGGTCGGCCTCGCGGGTGGTGTCGTCCAGGTCGCGCCGACGGATGTTGGCCTCCACCTCGGCCAGGGTCACCTCCGCGCCCTTGGCCTTCAGCTCGTGGTAGCGGCGCAGGGCGCGCACCTCCGGCCGGGCCGTCATGTACAGCTTCACCTCCGCGTCCGGGAAGACCACGGTGCCGATGTCGCGGCCGTCCATCACCACCCCTTTCTCACGCCCCATCCGCTGCTGCAGCCGCACCAACTTGGCGCGAACCTCGGGCACCGGGCTCACCAGGGTCACCTGGTCGCTCACCTCCAGCGTGCGGATGCGGTGCTCCACGTTCCGACCGTTGAGGGTGGTGGCGCTGCGGTCCGTCATGGGGTCGTGCTGGAAGCGGATGTCCACTCCGTCCAGCACGGCCAGCAGCCCCTCCTTGTTCAGCACCCCATCCTTCACCAGGCCGTTCTCCATGGCGAAGAGCGCCATCGCGCGGTACATGGCGCCGCTGTCGATGTAGGTGTAGCCGAGGTGCTGGGCCAGCTGCCGGGCCAGGGTGCTCTTGCCGCACGACGAGAATCCGTCGATGGCGATGGTGATGCGCCGCACGGCCGCAAGGTAGCGCGACAGCGCTCAGCCCTCGGGCACGGCCACCGGCGCCGGAGCCTCGTCCTTGCGCTTCCGCCGGCGCTCGGGCTCCTGCCCCGGTGGGCGCTTCTTGAAGTCGCTGAACCGCGCAGCCAGGGTGATCGTGTTCGAGATCCCCGCCAGGTGGTATTGCGCGAAGCCGTAGCTCAGGTGCACCTTGCTCACCCGCAGGCCGAGGCCGAAGCTCAACCCGCTGATGCCCGGCTTGCCGTCCACCTTCAGCTCCCGCCGCCGCTGGAAGTCATAACCCACCCGCACGTTGAAATACCGCCCCAACAGGACCTCCACGTTGGGCACCAGGTGCAGTACGGCGTTCTCGAGGAAGGAGACCTCCTCCACGATCGGTTCACCCGTGGTGGGGTCGATCTGCTGCTGCTGCACAGGGTCGTCGTAGGTGAGGTCCCATTGCTGCAGATTGACGAAGGTGAGGCCCAGGCGGAACGGCGCGTGGCGGAAGCGGTAGCTCAGCCCCAGCTGAACATCGAACGGCAGCTTCTCCTTCTGGTCGGTGTAGCGGGAGCTCACGAACCCGATGTTGCGCAGCAAGGCCGACACCGTGAGCCCCATGCTCCGCTTGTGGAACGTGGCCCCCAGATCGGCGGCCCAGCCGGTGGCGGTGTAGGCCTCCAGTTGCGAGGTGATGAACTTCACGTTCGCCCCGACGGTGAACAGGCTGTCCAACGCGCGCGCAGCACCCACCTGCACCACGTACTCGCCCCCCGTGAACGTGCCCGTCTCCGAACCGTCGGCCTCGGTGCGCTGAAAGGTGCCATAGTCCACGAACTGCACCGTGCCGCTGAAGGTGGTGCGGATGCTGTCGAAATGATGGGCGTAGGATCCGAAGCCCATCTTGATGCCCTCGAAATAGGGCAGATAGCTGAAGGCCACCTGCCGGCCCATGGTGGGGTTCAGCACCGACGGGTTGAAGATGCCCAGGTTGAGGTCGTCGTCCATCACCGCGATGTGGGTGCCCCCCAGCGCGCTGATGCGGGCGGAGGAGGGGATGTCGAGCACGCGGAACACGGCCTGACCGCCAAGCTGGGCCCGGACCGGCGCCAGGAGGATCAGCAGGGCATAGGGGGCGGCAAGGGATCGCTTCATGCAAATGCGCGCCGGGCAGCGCGGTTAGGGAACGCAAGATAGAACGGCCTATTATCCCACCCGGAGAACATGATGATGAGGTCGGATAACAAAGCCTTAACGATCGGAACAGACCGACGTAACACCCTGCCGGGACCTTTGCGGCGCGAATGAACAGGTCCGTTCGCCACCTTCGATGCACCGCACCCTTCTCCTCTCCCTGCTCCTGCTGGCGACCCGGGCGCTCCTCGCCCAGAACGGCACCGTGGCGGGCGTGATCACGGCCAATGAGGGAGGCTCCGTGCAGCCGATGCCCTTCGTGAACGTGATCATCAAGGGCACCACCTTCGGCGCCAGCACCGACCTCGACGGCCGGTACAGCTTTCCCTGCCCGGCGGGTGAACATACCCTTCTGGTTAGCTTCGTTGGCTTCGAGCCCGTGGAGCGCGTCATCACGATGGTGGCGGGTGGCACGGTGACCGCGGACATCACCCTGGCCGAGCCTTCGAACCAGCTGCAGCAGGTGGATGTGGTGCACACGGTGGACCGTGAGCGCGAGTCGGTGTTGCTCATGGAGCGTAAGGAGACCGACAAGCTGGTGCAGACCATCGGTGCCCAGGAACTGCGCAGGAAGGGTGCTACCGACGTGGCCGAAGGGGTGACCAAGATGGTCGGCATGAGCGTGATGGGCGGTCGGTACGTCTTCGTGCGCGGGCTCGGCGACCGCTACAATGCGGCCTACCTCAACGGCCTGCCGTTGCCCTCGCCCGACCCCGACATGAAAGTGGCCCCGCTGGACATCATTCCCACCGACGTGGTGGGCAGCGTGTCGGTCACCAAGGCCTTCTCCCCCGAACTGTACGGCGACTTCAGCGGTGGTTCGGTGGACATCCGCACACGCCGGGCCATGGCCGAGCCGACCCTGCGCATCCAGGTGGGCGGCGGCGTGAACACCCGCACCACCTTCGGCACCTTCCGCTCCTACAACGGTGGCGGCAGCGACTTCTGGGGACGTGACGACCGCACGCGCGAACTGCCTGGCGGTGCCACACGGCCCGGCACCAACATCGGCGGGGAGCGCCTCCTCGTACCGGTGAACCTCAATGGCACGACGGGCAGCGCGGCACCCGACCTCAACTTCGGGCTCTCCGGCGGCACACGGATCCGCTTGGGCGAGCACATCGCGCTGGGCGTGATCGGCAGCGCCAGCTACCGCAACGAGCACCGCTACCGCGAAGGCGCCGTGCGCATCGTCAACGCCAGCAACGCGGCCTTGATCGACTACGACGTCCAGAGCTGGCAGTTCAACACACAGAGCTCGGCGCTCGCCGGGCTGAACCTTGAACTGGGCAAGCGCCATCAGGTGTCCGTCACCAGCCTGTGGGTGAACCTCAGCAGCGATGAGCACCGCGTCAACGACGGCTTCCACTTCGACTACGCCGACCGCGTCCACGCAAGGCGATACACCTTCCGTCAGAACAGCCTCTGGGTGAACCAGCTCGCCGGTCACCATGCGTTCGGCCGGGCCGACCGGCTCACCCTGGACTGGAGCGGATCGATGGGCACCGCCGACGCCGCCGAACCCGACCGCCGTCAGCTGGTGTACCTGTACAACTCCGATGGCGGCGCCACCAGCTACCGCTTCAATGCGATCGACCGCCTGGAGAACCACCGTTGGTACAGCGATCTGCAGGAGCAGGAACTGAGCGCCCAGGCCGGGGCCGCCTATCGCGTGCTGCAGCGCGAGCGCGACATGGAGCTGCACAACGTGCTCACCCTGCGCACGGGCTATCAGCTGCGCCGCATGGAACGGAACTTCGGATACGACATCCTCACCTACGACCTCACGGGCGTGAACGCCGCCAACCCGGGTGGTGTGGACGTGGACGCGCCCGATCGCTACCTGAACGCCACCACCTACGCCGCGGGGCAATTCACCCTGAACAACAGCACGGGCCCTGAGGCGGACCACCGCATCGAACGGAACATCAATGCCGCGCACCTCGCCGCGGAGGCCGACCTGGTGCCCGGCAAGCTGAAGCTCCTCACCGGTGCGCGCTTCGAGCAGGGCGATCAGCGGATCGTGTACCGCAAGCAGAGCGACAGCTTCTACCAGCCGCAACGCGTGGCGCGCATCCAGAGCGACGACCTGCTGCCCTTCCTGAGCCTGCGGCTCGATGTGCGCGAGCGGCATGTGGTGCGTCTCAGCGGCAGCAAGACCATCAGCCGTCCGGGCTTCCGCGAGATGGCGCCCTTCGAGTACACCGAGTTCTTCGCGGGCACCAAGAACATCGGGAACCCCGACCTGCGCAACGGAGCGAACTACAACGCCGACCTGCGCTATGAGCTTTACCCCGGCCCTGGCGAACTGCTCGCCGTGGGCGCCTTCGGCAAGGTGCTGAACGACCCCATCGAAAAGGTGGCCCTGGCCACCGCGAGCGGTCAGCTGATGAGCTTCCGCAACACCGGCCAGGCCACCCTGGCGGGCGTGGAGGTGGAGCTGGTGCGCAACATCGGCCACCTGCTGGGACGGGACAGCAGCGTGTGGAACGCCTTCAGCATCGGGATGAACGCCACCTACCTCTACAGCCGCCTTGAGGTCGGCGAACAGAACGCAGGCACCGAGACCGGAACGGTGGTGCTCACGAACGCATCGCGTCCGCTGCAAGGCGCCAGCCCCTACCTGCTGAACGCCGACCTGAGCTGGACCCGCGCCCTGGGCCGCACGCTGACGCTGACGGCCACCGCCGCTTACAACGTGTTCGGCGCACGGGTCTTCGCCGCCGGCGCCAACGGCCTGGGCGATCAGTACGAACTGCCCGTGCACACCCTGAACCTGATCCTGCGCGGCGACATCGGCCGCCGCTGGCAGGTGAACCTCAACCTGCGCAACCTGCTCGACGCCCCGGTGCGCGTGGAGCAGGAAACGCCCAACGGCACCTCGCTCGTGAACGAGTACCGCACGGGCGTAGGCATCTCCGCCGGCATCGGCTTCCGCATCCTCTGACACGGTGCACGAGCGGAGCGCCGGATCGCAGCGATCCGGCGCTCCGCCATGTTAAGACCATGCGCCGCGAAGACCGTGCATGATTAAGGAAACGATAACGCTCGGCACACATCGGCCTCATGCCACGGCCGGAGCTTTGCGGCATCAACACAGACCATGAAGATCAACGCATCCCTCACCAGCCGTCTCCTCACCACGCTCGTCGTGGTCGGCATCGCCGCGGCACCGCTCACCTCCTGCAAGAAAAAGGAAGGGTGCACGGACCCCAGCGCCGTGAACTACGATCCGGACGCGGACAACGATGACGGCACCTGCATCTACGCCTCCACCGATCCCACCACGGTGATCAACGGCCAGACCTACCATGTCCTCAGCGGCACCATCGGCAGCAGCCGCACCCTCGGGTCCGACAAGCGCTGGCTGCTCAGCGGCGGCGTGTTCGTGGCCGGCGGTGCGGTGCTCACCATCGATGCCGGAACGATGCTCTACGCGGCCGATGACGGCACCACGCCCTTCCTGAGCGTGCAGCGCGGCGGCCGCATCAATGCGGTGGGCAGCCCCTCGGCGCCCATCGTGTTCACGACGATCAAGACCATCACCGGTGGCGCGGCCCCCGGCGCATGGGGTGGCATCGTGCTCAACGGCTACGCCCAGATCAACATCTGTGGCGGCGGCGGCTGCACGGCCGAAGGTGAAGGCGGATCCGGTACGTATGGCGGCAGCGACGACACCGACAACAGCGGCGTGATGAAGTACGTGCGGGTGGAATACGCCGGCAAGATCCTCGGCACCGACAACGAGCTCAACGGTTTCTCCTTCAACGGCGTGGGCAGTGGCACGGTGCTGGAGCATCTGCAGGCCTACAAGGGCAGCGACGACGGCTTCGAGTTCTTCGGCGGCACCGCCACCTTGAAGTGGGCCCTGAGCACCGGCAACAGCGACGACAGCTTCGACTGGAGCCACGGCTGGCGCGGCAAGGGCCAGTTCTGGGCCGTGCACCAGGACCCCGCCAGCTGCGACCGCGGCTTCGAGTGCGACAACTGGGAGACCGACTTCATGGTGCAACCCTTCTCCAACCCGATCGTCAGCAACTTCACCATCGTGGCCGCCGATGACGGCACCGCCAGCGAGGCCGTGCGCCTGCGCCATGGAACCCGCGGAAGCCTGTATAACGGTCTTGTGGCCGGCGCCGGTGCCGGCAGCGGAATTAGGGTCAGCGACAGCTCCAGCACCTGGATGGATCAGGGCCTGCTGATCTGCCGCAACACCACCGCCTATGGCTTTGCCACCAACTGGAAGGACTGCGACCCCTTCGCCAACGATGCCACCAACTCGGCCACCGACCCTGGCGTGCTCTCCGGTTACGTCGGCACCGAGAACGCCAACGCCGTGGACCCCACGACGCTGGACGGCTGGTTCAGCCCGGCCACCTACAAGGGAGCCGTGCCGGCCGGCGACGACTGGACCGCCGGTTGGACCCTGCCGCTCTGAGCTCACGGCGAACACCACGATCACCGATCCCGGGAAAGCCTCGCCGTTCGGCGGGGCTTTCCCCGTTCAGGGCCGTCGCACCCAGAGCAGGGAGGCGTCCCCGTAGCTCAGGAACCGATATCCCCCGGAGAGGGCATGGTCGTAGATCCGCCGCCAGTCCTGGCCCACACAGGCCGCCACCAACAGAAGGAGCGTGCTGCCGGGCTGGTGGAAGTTCGTGATGAGCGCGTCAGCTAGCCGCATGCGGTAGCCGGGGGCGATCAGCAGGGCCGTGCTCCCGGTGACCTGGTCCATCCCCCGGTCATCCATCCAGCGCAGCACGGCGCCCAGGGCCTCACGTACGCCCGGATGATCCGCCAGCGGGAACTCATACGGCTCCCACTGGTCCACATGCAGCTCCACCGGATCGGACCCGCGCAGGATGCGGGCACCATGCCAGTAAAGGCTCTCGATCGTCCGCAGGGAGGTGGTGCCGGTGACCACGATGGGCCGCACTCCCGCGCTGTCGTGCAGGAGCTGCACCACCTCGCGCCCCACCAGGATGCGCTCGCGGTGCATGGCATGGCCGGCCATGGTATCGGCATGAACTGGCTGGAAGGTGCCGGCGCCCACGTGCAGGGTGACCCGGGCCTGCTGGACCCCGCGGGAGCGCAGGGTCTCCAGCAGCGCCGGTGTGAAGTGCAGGCCGGCCGTTGGCGCGGCCACGGACCCTTCGCACCGGGCGAAGACCGTTTGGTAACGTTCCTGGTCCTCCACTGCGGCATCCCTGTGCATGTATGGAGGCAGAGGCACCTTGCCGGCGCGCGCGAGCACCTCAGCGAAGGTCAGGCCGCCAGGCAGCCAGTGGAAGCGCACCCGCGTTCCATGACCGTCGTCGGGCAGCCGCTCGGCGAAGAGCTGCACATCGCCTTGCGGCGACCGGAACAACTGCCCGAGCGGGCCTTGCTTCCATCGCTTCGCGTTGCCCAGGGCGCAGCGCCACTCCGCCTCGTCCACCTGCTGGAACGCCTCTTCCACCGGACCGCCATGGGCGGGCTCCAGGCAGAACACCTCGATGCGCGCCCCCGTGTCCTTGTGGAAGTGCAAGCGGGCGTTCACCACCCGGGTGTCGTTCATCACCAGCAGGGCCCCGGCGGGCAGCAGCGCGGGCAGGTCGGCGAAGATCCGGTCCTCGATCACACCATCACGGTACACGAGCAGCCGCGATGAGCCGCGGTCGGCCGGGGGGTGCTGGGCGATCCGGTCCGCCGGCAGGTCGTACAGCACGGAGCTGACGGACAGGTCCCTGGGGTGCGGCATGGCCGCGAACCTAGGACGCCGGGATGAAACGACCTCGTGCTGGACCACGTGATGCGCAATACCGATGCAGAACATGATGGTGCTGGCCTCAGGAGTATAGGTTGGTGGTGACCTCGGGCTCTCAGATGCGATCATCCAGTTGAGCGCACTCTGCGAGGTAACGAACAGCAGATCTTCGGCTACATTCGTAGGACAAAACCCAACACCATGTGCCGCCCCCCCCCTTCGCTCCATTGTTAGCTTCTATCCTTTCGGTAAAGGCACATGACCACCTGTGCCGCTGGAGCGCCCGAGCACGCCTTTTGATGTCCGTTGGGACGATCCTTTGGGGTTCGGGGCTGATAGCGCAGCCCCAGTATAGCGTGCACAACGCAAGTGCGCAGACCTGGCATAAGGTCGAATTCGTGTGCTCGGTCAACTACCAGATACCGCCTGTAACCTTTCCCTACACTCCTCCCGGCCCTGGTGTGAACACCACGTATACCCTACCTGCAGCAGTTACAACGATCAGAAAGGTTCTGGTGCATTGCACGAGCATGGATCTACTCTACGCCATTGAAGCGCCTGCCGCATGCGCGGACCAAAGCACTTGCGTGTATTCTGCCTGCAACACTGTTACGTACTGCGTGACATGGCGCGGTGGTACGGGGACCTACTGTCTGGATGGCCAGGGAATGGCGATCGAAGATTGATCGCCATGACCCCACGAAGCTGTTTACTGTGGCTCCAAATTCTGGCGTGTGAACTCCATTGGCTTGAGGGTTTCGCACAAACCCCACGCTACTGCGAGAACTTTGAGATGAACTGGGGCGTGAACCTGCGTTTCCCACCCGGGCAGCAACCTTCCACCAGCCTGAACACCCCTTTCGATGATTTTTTCCAAGTGACGATGAGCGATCCGCTTACGGGTGAGATACTGTTCGTAACCGATAGGGATGGGGTCAGAGACCGTTTTGGCGACTTGATGCCCAATGGAGGGGATTTTCTGTTCGATTTCAACCTCATCGTTGCAGCGATCCCACATCCTGGCAATGATGATCTGTTCTACGTCTTTAGTACCGAGGATACAGGGCCCGTCAACGAGCAGCCCATTGAATACAGCATCGTGGACATGAGCTTGAACAACGGGCTGGGTGATGTCACTGTGAAGCGAATTCCCTTTGCGGAACCCAGCCTGTGGCCTGTGACGGCGATCAGCCAACCGGATGGTGCGGGATACTGGTTCATCACACACCCCACCTTCGGTAACGAGTTCCATTGCTACCACATCACCTCCGGATCTGGCTTGGACACCGTCCCAGTCGTGCGAACCATCGGACCCAGCACCGGTCCCTGCTTTCCGTTCATTCCAACCATGTCGGTCTCTCCGGGGAACGATCGCTTGGCGTTCCTCTGGAGCAGTGACCCAGGTCAGGGTCAATTCGCTGGTGATCGGATCTGGGTCTTTGATATCGATCCCACCGATCTCACATTCAGCGACCCGACGGTGTTCGAGGCGGCGTACGATGGTGCTCATCGCGCCCTTGCCCTCTCCGCCAACGGGAGTGTGCTCTATGCCTCCATAATCAGTGGTGCAGCCGGGATCCCCGAAATAGTTCAGTACGATCTGTCCAGCGGTGTTCCTTCGGTGATCACAGCCACGGCCTATGGTATTCATGTGCCCACGGCCGACACGAACGTGTTCAGCTACCTCCGCTTGATGCCGGACAGCATGATCTACGGCACCGGTGCGATCCCTCCATGGCGCTCAAAGCTCGTTCGGATCCATGAGCCGGACGCCATTGGGGCGGACTGCAACCTGGATCCTGTCGGATTGGAGACCGGGGCTGTGATCCCGGGTCCCTTGGAACTTCCCTGGTCCTTCTGGCCCTACAAGAACACCGTTTCCATAGCTGACCTAGGAACAGACCACGGACAACTGGTTGCGAGCACGGCTGGAAATGACGAATGCCTGTTCTGGCTGCGGGGTATCATGCCTTACACCAACGGAAGGATCGAGCTCTTCGATGCGCGCGGCGCGAAAGCGTTATCCGCTGCATGGCCGAACGGGACGACGAACTTGAAGCTGGGGATCCGGCACTTGTCCGCTGGCGTTTACCTCGCGGAGTTGCGCTTCGGTACAGATCGGCTCGTTACCAGAGTGAGCCTTCCTTGACCGTTCAGCACCAATGAGAATGGGCCGATCTGTGTGATCGGCCCTTTTCGTCGCGAATGATGGGATGCGGCCTACGCCACCTTCAGCGCGTTCTCCACCTTCTCCTTCAGCAGGGCCTGCCGTGACCTCGATCATCCCGGTGACGTAGGTGAAGCGCATGCCCTTGGTGTAGCGCGCGTCGATGTCCTCGATGTCCTTGCGGTTGTCGGTGCTGAGGAGGACCTCCTTGATGCTGACCTGCGGCAGCATGCGCCACTGCAGGAAGTCCACGCCCAGATCGGTCCACACTTCATGTCGCCGGTCCGCGACGCTCATGTTGACCCCATGTTCACATCATTGACACGGAAGTAACATTCCGTTAATTCATTCGCGCGGTGGATCCAACATGAGAGTGATCCTTCGCAGTCTTCTCTGCCTGCTTTGCGCAGTGCTCATCCTAACCACCTCAGGTCAGACCGGGGTGCAGGTCCCCATGGACACCGCACGGTCGAACACCTCGGCGAAGAAACCCTGGTACACCACGTTCACCATCCGCGGTCATGGCCATGTGCGCTACAACCGCCTGCTGGAGACGAATGAGAAATCCAAGTGCGAGCAGTGCGACAAGAGCATCGGCGAAGGGGGAGGGTTCTTCATTCGCCGGGCACGCATCATCTTCCAAGGCTACGTCCACCGCCAGGTCTTCATCCATCTACAGCCGGACTTCGCCAGTTCGGATGGCGGCGCTCAGATGCCCAGCTCCACCTGGAGCCACCCCCCCCAGCGCGCGCCCGGTGTGTCCACCGCGGCCTGCCCTTCCGTCCAGGCGTAGCTCACCGCCCCCTGCATCTTCACCCGGTGGTGGTTGATGTAGCGGGTATAGCCCAGCCAGCCTTCCTCCCGTTGGGACGTGCTGCCCATCAGCCGGGCCGAGGGAACCACCAGCGAATAGCGCCCCACCACCTCGTTCTTCGGGCCGAGCAACTTGCTCAGCTGCGCATTCCAGCCCCAGCCTTCCAAGGCGAGCACGGACCCGCCATCGGCCGCCATCACCACGGGCTGGCCCACCACCTCCCGGTGACAGAACTCGGTGGTCACCGCAAGGCCGCGGAACTTCAGGAGCGCATCGGCAATGAAGGTGTTCAGCGTACGCGCCTGCCCGTCGGGGAAGAACTCGCCCAACTGGCCACCCGCTCGTCGCGCATGGATGTTCGCCGAATAACCCGCAGCCACGGCGAGCTTCACCGAGCGCTCCTGCGCCAGGTCCCCTTCGAAGTAGTCCCCCTCGTCGGTGAACCCACCGAAGGGCAGCCACTCCAGGCGACCGGTGTAACACAGGCCGTCATCCCCGGGCGAAGCGTTGCGGCCCTCACCACTGGTGAGCGCCGCCTTCACGGCCAGCTCGTGGGTCCTGATGCGCCCCTGCCAGCCGGCGAACACCCCATAGTCACGGTCCAGGGTGAAGGCCGCGTTCACGATCGACCGGTCGGGTAACTGAAGAGCCCCGGAGGACACCACGCGCTGACGGTTGCCGGGGAGCTTGGTCTGCCCGATGGTGAAACTCCAATGCGCGTCCGGCGCGTAGATCCCAACGGCATCGCGGATGGGTTGCGCCACCGTGCCGTCCACCAGGTCCATGTCGGCCTTGCTGAACCCCAACTGCACCTTGTACTGGATCTTCGGGCTGAGCACGAAGCCGTCGAATCGAAGGCGCATGCGACGGATCCGGATGTCGCTGCCGCCGATGGTGAGGTCGTCGCCCGATGTGCTCAGCAGGGCGAACCGGTTCTGCATGCGGAACCGGACCGTCATCTTGAACAGGCTGTCGCGCTCCAGGACCAGCCCCTTGGCACGGTCGAAACGCGCCGTGAGGCCCTCCCCGATGCGCTGGGCCGATGTGGTTCCGGACAGGGCCAGGAGAACGACGAGGAGGAAGGGAAGTCGCATGGCGGGGTTATCGGAAGGCTGCGAAAAAATTAAGTCAATGTTAATCCGATGTTACCCGGGTTAACACTGACTTAACGCAGGCCGCGCCCCGCCCTCATCCACATGCGGGGCCGGGCCGTGGACCGCACCGCTCCTACGCCACCTTCAGCGCGTTCTCCACCTTCTCCTTGAGCAGGGCGTGCTTCACCACCTCGATCATCTCGGTGACATAGGTGAAGCGCATGCCCTTGGTGTAGCGCGCATCGATGTCCTCGATGTCCTTGCGGTTGTCCGCGCTGAGCAGGATCTCCTTGATGCCCGCACGCTTGGCGGCGAGGATCTTCTCCTTGATGCCGCCCACGGGCAGCACCCGTCCGCGCAGGGTGATCTCGCCGGTCATGGCCGTGAACTTGCGCACCTTCTGCTGGGTGAAGGCGCTGGCGATGCTGGTGAGCATGGCGATGCCGGCGCTGGGGCCGTCCTTGGGCGTGGCGCCCTCGGGCACGTGCACGTGCACGTTCCAGCGCTTGAACACGTCGGCGTCGATCCCGATGATCTCGCTGTGGGCCTTGAGGTACTCCAGCGCGATGATGGCGCTCTCCTTCATCACGTCGCCCAGGTTGCCGGTGAGGGTGAGCTTGCCCTCGCCCTTGGTGATGCTGGTCTCGATGAACAGGATGTCGCCACCGGTGGGCGTCCAGGCCAGGCCGGTGACCACGCCTGCCACATCGTTGCCCTGGTACTTGTCGCGGGCATGGCTCGGGCCGTAGATCCTCACCAGGTCGTCCACCGTGATGGTGACGCTGTGCTTCTGCTTGAGGGCGATCTGCTTGGCGCGGTGGCGCACCAGCTTGGCGATCCGCTTCTCGAGGGTGCGCACGCCGCTCTCGTCCGTGTACTGCTCGATGATGGCCTCGATGAGGCCCGGGGCCAGCTTGAGCTGCTTGGGTTTGATCCCGTTCTCGATGAACTGCTTGGGCAGCAGGTGGCGCAGCGCGATCTCCACCTTCTCCTCCTCGGTGTAGCCGTTCACCTCGATGATCTCCATGCGGTCGCGCAGCGCCGGATGGATGGTGCTGAGGCTGTTGGCCGTGGCGATGAACATCACGCGGCTGAGGTCGTACTCGATCTCCACGAAATTGTCGTGGAACGCGTTGTTCTGCTCGGGGTCCAGCACTTCCAGCAGGGCGCTGGCGGGGTCGCCCTGGTTGCTGCGGCCCACCGTGTCGATCTCGTCGAGGACGAAGAGCGGGTTGCTGGTGCCGGCCTTCTTCATGCTCTGGATCAGGCGGCCGGGCATGGCCCCGATGTAGGTCTTGCGGTGACCGCGGATCTCGGCCTCATCGTGCAGCCCCCCCAGGCTCATGCGCACGTACTTGCGGCCCAGGGCCTCGGCCATGCTCTTGCCCAGGCTGGTCTTGCCCACGCCCGGCGGGCCGTAGAGGCAGATGATCGGGGCCTTCATGTCGCCCTTCAGCTTCAGCACGGCCAGGTGCTCGATGATGCGCTCCTTCACCTTCTCCAGACCGAAGTGGTCGCGGTCCAGGATCTTCTGCGCGTTGCGCAGGTCGAACTTGTCCACACTGTATTCGCCCCAGGGCAGCTCTAGGAGCAGCTGCACATAGTTGTACTGCACGCTGAACTCTGCGCCGGCGGGGTTCATGCGCTGCAGCTTGACGAGCTCCTTCTCGAAGGTCTCCCCCACTTTGCTGCTCCATTTCTTCTTCGCCGCCTTCGCCCTCATCTCCTCCACCTCCTGCTCGATGGGGTTGCCGCCCA
>JADLBK010000116.1 GCA_020847755.1 Flavobacteriales bacterium
AGCCAGTTCTCACGGGATGATCTTCGTGCAGACATGGATCCGACGGCCATACCGGCCGTCGCAGCATAGAAGAACCCCAAAAGTGTGCTCGGTTGCTGAGGATCAAGGAGGGCAGGGTCGACCTGGATAGATCCAAGGAACCCGCTCACCAGCAGGACACCCGCCTGAACCAAGCGGATGGAGATCGGTTCATTCAACGAGGTTTTTTCCGAGCTCATGATTCATGGAGTTGGACCGTGTTCATATCAGCTCATCTGGGCGCCCATCGAGCCGTTCAAGCATCCGGCCTGCCGGATCCAGCATCCTTGTTGATCCTTGCGATCACCACGGCATTGGCCGCAACGAGGAGGATGACATCGCGGGCATCGTCCCACTCGCCGATGTTCCACCAGGGGTTGAAGTAGCCTGCCAGAATGAGCAACCCACTGCCCAAAAGAAGCACAAGATATCGCGAATTCCTGGGCCAGCGTTTGGCGAAATACGCCGTCACCAACCCCGCCAAGCCGAGAATGAACAGAACCACAAAAAGCAGGTTCGACGGCATTGCGTTGCTCTTTGAACACTCGCAGTTAACGATCCTTCCGGAAACACACAGCGATCCGCCGGACCACCAGCGCATCGAGCGCACCGGATCCGTCGTACTTCTCCGCTAGGGAGCTCCGCTTATCCTGCCCCTACCTCAACCCCCGCTTCACCAGCAGCGGCTCCACGCTCGGGTCGCGGCCGGTGAGGTCGCGGTAGAGCTCGGCCTCCGCCTTGCTGCCCCCCTGGCTCAGCACGGTGCGGCGGAACCGGTCGCCGTTGGCCCGGGTCATGCCGCCGTTGGCGGTGAACCAGGCGTAGGCGTCCGCGTCCATCACCTCGCTCCACAGGTAGGCGTAGTAGTTGGCCGCGTAGCCGGTCCACGCATGGCTGAAGTAGCAGCTGCGGTAGCGCGGCGGCACCGCGGCGAGGTCGAGCCCGTACTTCTGCAGCGCCGCCTTCTCGAAGGCCTCCACATCCGTCACGAGCGGCGCGTCCGCGGGCAGGCTGTGCCACTCCAGGTCGAGCAGGGCCGCGGCGAGGTACTCGGTGGTGGCATAGCCCTGGTTGAAGCGGCTGGCCTTGCGCAGCTTGTCCGCCAGCGCGGCGGGCATGGCCTCACCGGACTTCCAGTGCTTCGCATAGTTGTTCAACACCTCGGGCACCAGCGCCCAGTTCTCGTTCACCTGGCTGGGGAACTCCACGAAGTCGGTGCTGGTGTTGGTGCCGGCGAACTTGGGGTACTTCTGCGCGCTGAGCATGCCGTGCAGCGCGTGGCCGAACTCGTGGAAGAGCGTGGTCACATCGTCCCAGCTCAGCAGGCAGGGCTGGCCGGCCGCGGGCTTCACGTAGTTGCAGTTCTGCGTGATCACGGGCTGCTGGCCCAGCAGGGTGCTCTGGTCCACGAAGCTGCTCATCCAGGCGCCGCCGTTCTTGTTGTCGCGGGCGTAGTAGTCGCCGTAGAACAGGCCGATGACCTCGCCGGTGGTGTCGATGATGTCGAAGACGCGCACATCCGGGTGGTACACCGGCAGGTCCTTGCGCTCCTTGAAGCGCAGACCGAACAGGCGTTCGGCCGCGAAGAACACGCCGTTCTGGAGCACGCTCTCGAACTCGAGGTAGGGCTTCACGGCCGCCTCATCGAGGTCGTATTCGGCCTTGCGCACCTGCTCGGCGTAGAGGTCCCAGTCCCAGGACGCCACGGTGAAGCCTCCCCCCTGCTGGTCCACGATGGCCTGCAGCTTGGCGGCCTCCTTGCGGGCGTTGGCGGCGGCGGCCGGGGCCATGTCGGCCATCAGTTTCAGGGCGCGGTCCGGGCTCTTCGCCATCTGGTCGTCCATCACGAAATGCGCCCAGCTGGGGAAGCCGAGCAGCTTCGCCTTCTCGGCCCGCAACTGGGCGAGGCGGGCGATGATCTTCCGGTTGTCGTACTCGTTGCCGCGGCTGTTGCGGGCGAGCGAGGCCTGCATGATCCGCTCGCGCATGGCGCGGTCCTTCAGCTCGGCGAGGGCGGGCTGCGTGGTGGTGTTGCGCAGGTCGATGAGCCACTTGCCCGCATGTCCCTTCGCTGTGGCGGCGGCGGCGGCGGCCTCGATCCCCTCGGGGCTCATGCCCTCCAGCTGCTTCACCTCGTCCACCACGATGGCCGACGCGCTCCGCTCCTTCAGGATGTTGTCCTCGAACTTCGTGGTCAGCTCGGCCTCTTCGCCGTTGAGGGCCTTCATGCGCTCCTTGCCGGCCGCGTCCAACAGGGCGCCGGCGCGCACGAAGCGGGCGTAGTACCGCTCCAGCAGACGGGCGTCCACCGGCTCCATGGACATGCTCGCACGCTGGTCGTACACCGCCTTGATGCGCTGGAAGAGCTTGTCGTTGAAGGTGATCGCATCGGCATGCGCGGCCATCCGGGGCGCCAGGTCCGCTTTCACGACCTGCAGCGTGTCGTTGGTGGCGCTGCCTGTCATGTTGTAGAACCAGTTGGTCACCCGGGTGTAGGACCCGCCGGCGCGCTCCAGGGCCACGATCGTGTTCTCGAAGGTGGGGGCCGCCGGATCGTTCACGATGGCGTCCACCTCGGCGAGGTGCCGCTTCATGGCCTCCAGGATCGCCGGACGGAAGTCGGCGTCGGTGACCTTGTCGAAGGCGGGTGCGAAAAAGGGCAGGTCGCTGCGCTCGAGGAGCGCGTCGGCAACGGCGGTCTCCATGGGGTTCGTGGTGGGTTCGGGGGCTTGGGAACAGGCGGCCAGCATGGCCAGGGCCGTGATCGGCAACAGGGTTCTATGCATGGGTTCGAACAAAGGAAGCGCAAGGTAACCCCAGCGAAAGCGCACCCGTCACGGGACGAACGGTGCCGGACCAAGCGCCCGTGGCACGTGGCAACGCTGCTTACACGTTGAACAGGAAGTGCATCACGTCCCCGTCCTTCACGATGTACTCCTTCCCCTCGGTGCGCAGCTTGCCGGCGGCGCGGCAGGCGGCCTCGCTGCCCAGGGTGATGTAGTCGTCGAAGCCGATGACCTCGGCGCGGATGTAGCCCTTCTCGAAGTCCGTGTGGATGACGCCGGCGGCCTTGGGGCCCGTGTCGCCCTGGTGGATGGTCCAGGCGCGCACCTCCTGCACCCCGGCGGTGAAGTAGGTCTGCAGCTTCAGCAGGTGGTAGGCGGCACGGATCAGCTTGTTCACCCCGGGCTCGTCGAGGCCGATGTCCTTGAGGAACATCTCGCGTTCCTCCGGCGTCTCCAGGCTGGCGATCTCGGCCTCGATGGCGGCGGTGACGAAGATGACCTCGGCGTTCTCACCGGCCACGGCGGCCTTCACCGCATCCACGTATTTGTTCCCGGTGGTGGCGCTCTTCTCGTCCACGTTGCCCACGTACATCACCGGCTTGCTGGTGAGCAGCTG
>JADLBK010000117.1 GCA_020847755.1 Flavobacteriales bacterium
CGCCTTTGTCCTGGAGCGCCTCGAGCAGGGGGATCTCGGCCTTGCGGTGGCATTCGAAATAGCACGGCTGCATCACGGCACGTTGGAGCCAGGGGGACCGACGGACGCCGGAAATACCTGCACACTCCGCCTTCCCCGAACCGTGCTTCAGGGTCCCGCCAATGATTGAGTTCCTTAACGAGATCGGGATCTGAAGCACGATGGACGTCTCCCGAGAACAACACGGCATGGTAACGGTTCTGGGCCTGCGGGGCGGGCTCAACCAGGACTCCGTGGAAACCCTGATGGCGGAAATTGCTTCGTGCAAGGCCTCGGGCTCCTTCCGCATCGTGTTGGAGATCCGGGATGTTCCGCTGATAGACAGCGCCGGCCTCGAAGCGATTCAAACATTGGTCATCGATCTTGGCCGACGCGGCGGCGACCTTTGTCTGGCGGGGGTAAACAAAATCTGTCAGGACATATTCACCGCCACGCGGATGGAAAGTCTCGTCCGCGTCTATGACGACGTGCCCAGCGCCGTGAGGAGCTTCACGTGAACACCGCGCCCCGCAAACGTCTTGGCCAGATCCTGATTGACAAGCATCTGCTCCTTCCCGAGCAGCTCGATATTGCCTTGTCCCGGCAGAAGGAGTCTGGTAAACGTATCGGCCAGGTGCTCGTGGACATGTCCTACGCCACGGCGGGCGATATCATTATGGCGTTTTCGGAGCAATCCGGCGTACCCCATGTTTGGCTGCGTCGCGGACTCGTGGATGCGCGCGTCATCGACCTGATCCCGCCAGAAATGGCCGGCAGCCACGGCATTATCCCCATGTTCAAGGTCTACAGCGTGCTCACGCTGGGCATGGCGGATTCCTCCGACACGGAAACCATCGATCGGATCGAAAAGCTTACGGGTCTAAACGTCCAGCCGGTCCAGTGCCGCCGCGAAGATATTGAAACCGCTATCGAGGATTACTACGGTAAGTCAGAGCAGGAACTTGCGATTCAGGAAGAGTTGACAGACACGGCGAGCACCCATGGTCACCGGGAAGAGCTGCGCATGCTGCCGGAAGGCACCGAAGGCGCCCACGTGATCAATCTGGTGAACCGGGTGCTGCTTGATGCGGTGAAAGAAGGCGCGAGCGATATCCATATGGAGCTCGATTCTCTGGTTTCACGTGTGCGCTATCGTATCGATGGAATCCTTCAGGAAGTGCTCACGTCGAACCCGTCAGGCCACCCCGCCATCGTGTCCCGCGTCAAAGTCATGTCCCGAATGGACATCGCCGAACGCCGCCTGCCGCAAGATGGCCGTATCCTGATCAAGGTGGAAGGCAAGGAGATCGATATCCGCGTTTCCACCCTTCCCACCGTCCTCGGCGAGAAGGTGGTCATGCGCCTGCTGGACAAGAGCCGGATGAAACTCGATATCAATCTCATCGGGCTTTCCGAATCGAACCTGACGATCTACAAGAATCTGCTCCACCGGCCCCATGGCATCGTTCTCGTGACCGGGCCTACCGGCAGCGGCAAGACCACCACGCTATACTGCGGCTTGTCGTATATCAGCACGGTGGAGCGGAACATCGTGACAATCGAAGACCCGGTCGAGTATCAGTTGCCCATGATCAACCAGGTTCAGATCAACGAAAAGCAGGGCCTCACTTTTGCCCACACGCTGCGCTCGGTGCTGCGCCAGGATCCCGATGTGGTGATGGTGGGGGAGATCCGGGATCGGGAAACCGCCGAAGTGGCGATCCAGACCGCGCTCACGGGACATCTGGTTTTGTCGACCCTCCACACGAACGACAGCGCCGGTACGATTGCACGTCTGGTGGACATGGGAATTGACCCCTTCCTGCTCACCTCTTCCATCAACGGTGTCATTGCCCTGCGCCTGGTGCGGACGATCTGCACCCACTGCCGCACCGTTTACAATCCCGATCCGGCCTTTCTGAAGCGTATTCATTGGCCGACAGTAGATACCATCTTCTATCACGGCCAGGGGTGCCGCCATTGCTTCAATTCGGGGCTTCGCGGGCGTACCGGTGTCTTTGAGTGCCTGCTGATGAACGACACCGTGCGTCAGGTCGTCGTTCAGGACGCCTCCACCCATGCCATCCGACGCGCCGCGCAGGAAGCGGGGATGCGGTCGATGAAAGACGAGGCCTTTGATCTGGTAGCGCGCGGTCTTACGACGCTGGAAGAGATCATGGGGGTAGTTTTCCTCGATGACGAGGAACCGACCCCGGCTCTGGCGGAGGCGCGCTAGTACCATGACCACCATGCGATACGAGGCGCGGACGCTCCACGGCGAAAACGTGGAAGGTACGCTGGACGCCGAGAGCGAACAGGATCTGAGGAATCGACTCAGCATTCGCGGTCTGGAAGTGTTGCGGGTGGAACTGGTCCTGACGGAATCGCGGCGCTCGATTGACTTGCAGCGCTTCATCCCCCGGCGGCGCGTCAGCACCCGCGTGCTCGCGGAGAACACGGGCCAGTTGGCCCTGATGCTACGAACCGGCACACCGCTGGTGGAGAGCATGAACGCACTGGCGGAGCAGACGGTGGACGAGCGGATGCGTGGGGTGCTGGAGGCCGTGGCCGCAAGTATCCGGGGCGGTAGCACCCTGACGGAAGCCTTGAGCGCCCATCCCCACGCGTTTGACGAATTCTATGTCAGCAGCGCCCGGGCGGGCGAAGCGAGCGGCGATCTCGCGGAAGTATTCAAACGCGTCGAAATTCAGCTTCTGAAGCGCCTGGAGCTTCGTTCAAGTATTGCCGCGGCGCTGATCTATCCAATCATTGTTTCGCTGCTGGCCCTCTCAGCGGTGACCTTCGTCGTGACCTATGTATTGCCCAAGTTCATTGTGATCTTCGAGCGCAGCCGTGTACCCCGACCCCTGCCGACCCGAATGCTGATGTACATGGCGGACACGCTTACCACATATTGGTATTTGATTCCCTTTGTGGTGGTGGGTGTCCCCCTCGGCTTGTATACCTTTCTCAGGACCAGTACGGGAGCCCAGCTCCTGGATCGGGCCATACTCCGGGTGCCGATCGCTGGACCGATCGCCCATCTCGTCTACTCGTCCGTCCTTCTGCGTACGCTGGGGGCCTTGATGGCCGCCGGGGTGCCGCTGGTGGAAAGCCTGAGCATCACCTCCAGCGCGTGCAAGAATTACATGTACAAAGCCTTCGTATCCGATCTGGCGGCCCGGGTTATCCGGGGCGAACCCCTCGCGAACGGCTTTCTCGCCAGTGCGCTGATTTCACCGAGCGTCAAGCAGATGGTGAGCACGGGCGAACGCTCGGGAGCGTTGCCCCTGGTGCTGAATTCCGTGTCCGACCATCTGGACGCGCTGACCGACAAGCGGGTGAAGCGCCTCAGCGCCATCTTTGAACCCCTCATCATTATCGCCATGGGCGTGGTTATCGGCTTTATCGCCATATCCGTGCTCCTGCCGTTGTTCCGACTGTCTACTGCCGCCCGCGGAGGCGCGTGATTCCGCATTCAACACAAAAAGGAGCTCAAAGCATGCAGATCAAGAAACGCAAGTCCAATCAAGGTTTCACACTGGTCGAACTCATCATCGTGATCATCATCCTGGGAATTCTCGCGGCACTGGCCATCCCCCAGTTCAGCACCTCCACGGATGATGCCAAGAAGGCCACCCTCCAAGGGAACCTTGCGGTGCTGCGCAACGCCATCAGTCTCTACTACCACCAGCACAACAGCGTCTATCCAGGCGCGGTGGACGAGGCCGACGGCACCTCTGCCGTGAAGGGTACGGATGCCGCCGATGCGTTTATCGCCCAGCTCACGAAGTACACCAACGCGAACGGCAAGACCAGCGACAAGCAGGATGCGGATTTCCCCTACGGCCCCTATCTCGTGTCCATGCCAACCAATCCCCTTTCCACCACCGATGTGGTGACGGCGGGCGGCGAGGCGACGGTCACCGTGACCCTGGACGAGGGCGACCTGAAGCCCGACTCAAAGACCGGCTGGCTGATCAGCTCCAAGACGGGAA
>JADLBK010000118.1 GCA_020847755.1 Flavobacteriales bacterium
CGAGAACCTCATCCGCAACGCCATCGATGCCATGGAGGGCGAAGGCTCCATCACGCTCGCCATCGAGCGCGAGGACGACGCGGTGCATGTGGACGTCACCGACACCGGCAAGGGCATCCCCACCGCGCAGCACCGCACCGTGTTCCAGCCCGGCTTCACCACCAAAAAACGCGGCTGGGGCCTGGGCCTGTCGCTCAGCAAGCGCATCATCGAACAGTACCACGGCGGCAGGATCTTCGTGAAGAAGAGCGCGCCGGGCAAGGGGACAACATTCAGGATCACGCTGAACGCGTGATCGGGAGCGCACCTGCGCCGAAGGCTTCGTCGCGCGGAAGAGCGGCACGGTCAGCGTGCGCCAAGCCCAAGGACGGCCGCCAGCCGTTCATCGCACCGGGCAAGCTCCTCCGCGCTCAAACTTCCGATCCGCCCGAGCACGAGCCGTGCGTCCAGCGTCACCAGCTTCGTCAACCGCAGCAGCGACTCCTTCTTCAGCCCGTTGCCGAGGCTGGGCTCCAGCACGACGTCCGAGGCGGTGAGCGCATGCAACCGTGTTGAAATGAAGGCCAGCATCACATCGCGATCGCTGCGCGCGAGCACCAGTGCCGGCCTGTTCTTGGTACCGGTCAGGTCGGTGAACGGGAACGGGACCAGCACGATGTCCCCTTTCCTCATCGGTAGCGCTCCTTGAGGTCATCCGTGGAGTACAGGTCCTCTTCGTCCCGGAGGAAGTCCAAGGGTCCGGGCTCCATCGCAAGCGCCCGGATCCCCGACCGCAACTGGTCATCCTCGAACCTGGCTAGGAGAAAGTCGGCGAACTCCACCACCTGTTCAGCCCTGTCCGCAGGCAACTTGCGAAGTGCCTCCAACGCGCGCGTGATGAGATCGGTCCGGGGCTCCATCGTCCCTCAAAGATAGAACGCTCCGGCTGGGCGGCCCATGCCCATGGAGGCCTCACCTTTGGGCCATGTCCGGCCTCTACCTGCACATCCCGTTCTGCCAGAAGGCCTGCACGTACTGCGACTTCCACTTCAGCACATCCACGCGCGGACGCGAAGGGCTGTTGGACGCGATGGAGCGCGAACTGATCCAACGCGCCCGGGAGCTCGGCGACGCACCGGTGGACAGCATCTACTTCGGTGGCGGCACGCCCAGCCTGCTGGAACCCGCGCGCATCGCCGCGTTCCTGCAGCTGGCGCACGACCTGCTGCGCGTGCGACCCGATGCCGAGGTGACCCTGGAGGCGAACCCGGACGACATCACCGCCGAACGGCTCGCCGCGTGGAAGGCGATGGGCATCACCCGGCTGAGCCTGGGCACGCAGAGCTTCCGTGCGGACCGCCTGGCGTGGATGGGCCGTGCGCACGATGCGGAGCAGGCGCTGCGCAGCATCGCCCTCATCGCCAATGCCGGCTTCGTGTCCTGGACCATCGACCTCATCTACGGCCTGCCGGGCATGACCCTCGCCGAATGGGACGAGCAGCTCACCATCGCGCTGGACCACGGCATGCCGCACCTCAGCGCCTATGCCCTCACCGTGGAGCCGCGCACCGCCCTGGCCCATCAGGTGAGGCAGGGCCGCACGGTGCCTGCGGATGATGAGGCCACGGCCGCGCAGTTCGACCACCTCATGACGCGCATGAAGGCCGCCGGACTGGTGCACTACGAGATCAGCAACTTCGGCCGTCCGGGCCACTTCAGCCGCCACAACAGCAGCTACTGGGAGGGAGTGCCCTACCTGGGCATCGGGCCCGCCGCGCACAGCTTCAGCGGAACCACGCGCCGGTGGAACGTCGCCAACAACTCGCGCTACACCGCCGCCGTCGAAAAAGGGGAGCCGTTCAGCGAAACGGAAACGCTCACCCCGGTGCAGCGCACCAACGAGCTGCTCCTCACCGGGCTCCGCACCCACCGCGGCGTGCAGCTCGATGCGCTGCCGGTGGACATCCGCCCGCGGAATGAGCAGCGGATCGTGCACTACGTGGCGCAGGGCCTCGCGCAGCTGGAAGGCGGGCGGTTAGTTTTGACCGAACGCGGAAGGCACTTCGCGGACCGCATCGCGATGGAGCTCTTCGCCGAGGCATGATCGCCGACATCGAACACCACGGACGCCGCTTCCGCGTGGACCTGGGCCGGCCCATCGACCTGAGCCTGCCCCTGCACGCCGGCGAAGGCCGACTGCGCGCATGGTATGTGGACCCCGTGCGCATGGAGCCCGTGGTGATGGGCGACCGCACCTTCACGGTGAGCGCCGGCGCCCCGGTGAACTTCCGCAACGTGTTCGTCAACCCCCACGGCCACGGCACCCACACCGAGAGCGTGGGCCACCTCGATGCCGCCATCACCCCCGTGGGCGGCCTGCTCGACCGCTTCTTCTTCACCGCCGAGGTGGTGAGCCTGCGCCCCGAGCAGCGCCGCGCACCCGACGGCCGCACCGACCAGGTGATCACCCTGGAGCAGGTGCGCAACGTGCTGGACGAGCGGCCGCGCGAGGCCCTGGTGCTGCGCACCCTGCCCAACGCCCCCGGCAAGGACACGCGCGACTGGTGCGGCAGCAACCCCGCCTACCTGCAGAGCACCGCCACCGCCTGGTTGCGCAGCATCGGGGTGAAGCACCTGCTGGTGGATCTGCCCAGCGTGGACCGCGAGGAGGACGGCGGCGTGCTGGCCGCGCACCACGCCTTCTGGGACTTCCCCGCCACGGTGGACACCACGCGCACCATCACCGAACTGCTGCACGTGCCCGACGCGGTGCCCGACGGCCGCTACCTGCTGGAGCTGCAGCTGGCGCACTGGATGAACGACGCCGCCCCCAGCCGGCCCGTGCTCTACGCGCTGCTGCCATGACGCTGGAGGCGTTCCGCGCGTACTGCGCCGCCTTCCCGGGCTTCAGCGAGGACCTGCCCTTCGGCCCGGAGGTGCTGGCCTTCCGGGTGGGCGGCCGCATCTTCGCCCTGATGGACGTGGACGCCTTCGAGAGCGTGAACCTCAAGTGCGACCCCGAGCGCGCCGTCGACCTGCGTGAGCAGCATCCGGGCATCACCCCGGGCTACCACATGAACAAGCGCCACTGGAACACGGTGCGCACCGATGGCAGCGTGCCCCACCGCCTGCTGCTGGAGCTGGCCCGCCACAGCTACGAGCTGGTGCGCGCCTCGCTGCCGAGGAAGGTGCGCGACACGCTCGGCTGAGCCGTTCGGCGCCCGGTTACCTTTGCCGCCGTCATGAGCTCCCGCCGCATCGGCCGCATCCTGCTCGGTTACTTCCTGCGCGGCCTGCTGCTCGTGGTGCCCGTCACCGTGCTCCTTTGGGGCCTGTGGAAGGCCCTGTCCTTTCTCGACGGCATCATCCCGGTCGACGTGCCGGGCCTCGGCCTGCTGACCCTGCTTGTGGGGCTCACGGTGTTCGGCTGGCTGGGCAGCACCATCCTCTATCAGCCGGTGGCCGAGTTCGGCGAGGAGGTGCTCAAGCGCATCCCTTTCCTCAAGACCTTCTACGGCGCCATCAAGGACCTTGTGGAGGCCGTGCTCGGCAACAAGAAGCGCTTCGACCGGCCCGTGCTCGTGCGGATGGCACTAGGAAGCGACATCGAGAAGCTCGGCTTCATCACCGAGGACGACCTGGCGCACCTCGGCATCGCCGGCGGCAAGGTGGCCGTGTACCTGCCCCACAGCTTCGCCTGGAGCGGCAACCTGTACATCGTGCCGGTGCAGAACGTGACGCCGATCGATGCGCGCGCCGCGGACGTGATGAAGTTCGTGGTGAGCGGCGGCGTGGCCAAGGTGGACGACGACGCGCACTGAGCCGCCATGCCCACCGCCCACCGCAACGCGCTCGTGCTGCTGCACGTCACCGTGTTCATCTGGGGCTTCACCGGCATCCTGGGCAAGCTCATCCAGCAGCCCACCCTGCACCTGGTCTACACGCGCACGGTGATCGGCGTGCTCGGCCTCGCCGCCGTAGCCCTCGTCACCCGCCGCAGCCTGTCGCCCCGCACGCCGGGCCTCGTCAACTACCTCCTCGTGGGGCTCATCATCCTGGGGCACTGGATCACCTTCTACGGCGCCATCAAGCTCAGCACCGCCAGCATCGCCGCGGCCTGCCTCAGCACCAGCACGGTGTTCACCGCCCTCATGGAGCCCTTCTGGTTCAAGCGCCGCATCCGCACCAGTGAGGTGGTGCTCGGCATCGTGGTGGTGGCCGCCCTGCTGCTCATCTTCGGGCTGGAGGTGCAGCACCGCCTCGGCATCGCGGTGGCCACCGTGAGCGCCCTGCTCAGCGCCTGGTTCAACGTGGTGAACGGCGTGCTCATCAAGCGCGACAACGCGCTGCGCATCGGCTTCTACGAGATGGTGAGCGTGGTGGCGGCGCTGGCCCTCTACGGCCTGGTCACCGGCGACCTGGCGCCCCCGCTCTGGCAGCTGCCCGCCAGCGACATCATCTATCAGCTTCTGCTGGGCCTGGTGTGCACCACCTTCGCCTTCGTGGCCGGCATCGCCGTCATGCGCCAGCTCAGCCCCTTCACCGTGATGCTCACCGTGAACCTCGAGCCGGTGTACACCATCCTCTTCGCCCTCCTCATCTGGGGAGCCGAGGAGAAGCTCACCGTCGGCTCCTACCTGGGCTTCGCCCTCATCCTCGGCTGCCTCTTCGTCAACGGCTGGCTGCAGCGCGGCAAGCGCGCGAGCGAGGTCACTGAACCGGATCCCCTGGCGCAGGTGTGACGGGGGAGTGGCGAGTGCCCCCGCACGGGCCCGCGCGCCGAGTGGCGAGCGGCGAGTGCCCCCGCTCGGGCCCGCGCACCGAGTGGCGAGTGAAACACCCCATGGGTATTCACTCGTCACTCGCCGCTCGCTACTCGCCGCTCCTCCCGTTGATCCCGCCAAGTTCGACCGTTTCATCCCCCTCCTTCCGGTCCACGTAGGTGAGGAAGAACTGGAACATCTCGTCCGTGGTGCGCATGAAACGGCTGTCGCTGCCCCGCACCTCCCGCGGCGGATCGAACGGCTGGTGCGGGTTCTCCGCGCGGTTGTCGAAGCTGCCCTCGGCCACGATGACATCGCCCGGTAGCAGCACCACGGGCCGTCGGAAGGTGTAGGCGTACTGCCAGCGGAAGTCCCAGTCGCGGATGCGCACCAGGGGGATGGTGTCGGTGCCGCGCAGTGCGTATGCCGTGAACCGCGTGCCCAGCAGGTGCATGTGCGGGTTGACGGACAGCACGCTGATCGCCTTCGGCACCGTGAGCCGCGTGCTGAAGGTGCGCACCTCGCCGGGCGCCAGGTGCAGCGGTGGTACCACCGGCGTGTGCGTGCTGCCCAGGGCCAGCTCCTGCAACGGGCGCTCCGGAGCATGCGGCGCGAACCACAGGTGGAAGGCGCTGCGGTCCACGGCCTCGCGGTCGCTGGGGCCGTAGTGCACCGTGTTGAGCAGGAAGGCCCCCTTGCGCGCCAGGTACAGGCCGCCGAACCCGTCGGGCAGCACCAGCGGGGCCAGCCCGGGCAGGTAGTTCACCGCGCTGGGCACCAACGGCGGCCAGCTGCCATCGTCGTTGGCCAACCCGAGCCGCGCGAAGGCCGCCGGCCCACCCTGCTGCTCGGCGTCGAGGTACGCGCTGCCGGCGAACACATCGGCCTTGGCCCCTTCCGGGTAGTTGATGAGCGCCCCGTTCATGTGGTGCACCGCCCGGCGATCGCCCGGTACGAAGGCCACCGCGCGCAGGAAGGTGTCGCGCGGCAGCTCGAACGGCGCCTTGGCGATGATGAAGCGGTCGCGCCCATCGCCCGGCACGGTATAGGCCCCGGGCACCGGCACCACCAGGTCCGGCGGCCCCAGGGCCGCGGCCTCCGACACGGGACCCATCGGAGGCATCGAGGTGGTGTCGCCCGGCGGCATGCCCTGCTCCACCCACCGGCCGATCAAGGCGATCTGGCGCGCCGTCAGCACCCGCTCACCGATGAAGCGACTGTACGCCGTGTCGGCCGGCCAGGGCGGCATGTAGCGCTCCCGCGTGACGTGGCGAACCGTGCGCGCCTTGCGCCGCACCTCGTCGTAGGTGGTGAGCGCGAAGGGCCCCGCATGCCCGGGGCTGTGGCACGGCATGCAGTGCGTGCGAACCAGCGGGGCGATGTGCGCGGCGAAGGTCACCGTGTCCGGCAGGTCCTTCACGGCATCCACGGGATCCGCGGGACCGCACCCGGGCAGCACGGCCAGCAGCATCCCCAACGAGGCGAGCGCGATCCCCCTGCTCATGGTGCCGCCGGATCTCCGCATTCCAGGAAACAACCGACGGCGCGCACGTTCTGGTCCGAAGGACGCTCACCGCGCTCCACCGCCGCCAGCGCATCACGCAGGTGATGGCGCGTGGCCCCGGGCTTCTTGCGGCCCGCGCGTGTTGCGCGATCGTCGATGGCGCCGCGGTACAGCACCGTCCCGTCCACCGCCAGCACGAAGGCCTCCGGGGTGACGACGGCGTCGAGCGCTTGCGCGATGCGGCATTCCGGGTCCATCACCTGCGGAAAGCGGAATCCGTTCCGCTCGGCGAACGCCTGCGCGCTGTCCGGAACGATGTAAGGCGAGGCATAGAGCCCCACGATGTTCAGCCCTGCGCCGCTGGCCAGCTGCGCCAGCTCAGGTGCATGCATCAGGCAGAGCGGGCATTCCGGGTCCAGCATCAGCACCAACGTGGGGCCCGTGCCGAAGAGCGCGGCGCCAGCGCGGCGGGATCCATCGGCCAGAACCAGCTCCGCGGACCTCAGCGCGTCGATATCAACACGTGCATCACCACCGCAACCGGACATCGCCAGCCACGCCATCCCCGCGGATCCCAGCCAGGCGAAGCGCATCGGCCAAAGGTATCGGCACGGCCGTGCCACCTTTGTGGCCGCCATGAAACGCACCACCGGTCTCCTGCTCCTGCTGGGCGTCGCCCTGCTGGTGTTCTTCATCACCCGCGAGGTGTACCGGCCCGCGCCACCAAAAGCAGAGGGGCGAACCGGATCCTCGGCGGCATGATGATCTTACCTATCTGGTCGTGATCTTCATGAACGGAACGACATGACTCACCTCGCCTTGAGCAACATGGAACAGATACACGCCTTGACCAAGCTCCGAAAGGTCGATCTCGACCAGATCCCTGGTATCGCTCCCTCTCAAGAACTCCACGCCGAGCATATCGTACACGACAAATTCCACTGGACCGGGGACCTCAAGCCTCAAGGTCAGACGATCTTCGGCTGGCACGGGAAATAGGACAGGCCCACGGTCAGTGCGTTCCTCCAAGCCCACCTGAGATCCCGCCCCGTTGCACGCCTCCGGCAGATCACTGTAAATGGCCTGTACCGAATCCACTCTTTCCTGTAGCCGCAGAACGCTGCTCATCAGCCCATTGGATCCAGGGCGGGCGAACACGAACGCGTAGACAAGTTCGATCTCTTCTCCGGCATCCAGATCCAAGGGTCCGACCGACATGACCATCCGCCTATCCCAAGGTTGATTGCCTGATGAATGCTCCGCCCATGGGCCCATCACCTGGCCACCTGTTCCCGCTCCAAGTGGGTCTTCAAACCCTGGAAATGCAAAGCGCGCTTGAACGTTCGTGGCCTCGGGATCGGAGTAATGCCCAGTGCCTCCATGGAAGAGCGGTGTTCCGTCGCGCCAGTACCCGCTCAGATAACCGAAGAACTGTTCGGCCGTATTCGGATCACCTCGGGCGGTGGCGTCATTGCTGAAGTAGGTCATGTACGAGACACCATGACGTTCATTGTCGACCACCAGGTCACCAAAACCAGAGCCGTTGAAAGCGGGTATACCCGGTCCTTCGGGATCATCAAACCCATCAGGCTCCAGGTATGGGCCTTTGAGTTGCGTAGTCCCAAAAGCGGGTGGCATCGAACCATACCCGGTGTAGGATGATGTCGTTTCATCCAGCGTATCCGCGTTATACACGTAGCCGAGATTCCTTCCGGGATCGGAACCCACGTAGTCATCACGACCATATCCAAGGTCATAGTCGGTGAATAGACCGATCCGGACCATTTCATAGGGGTCATCGCTTCGATTGATGAGCCGGTATTTGATGAAAAGGGTGTGCGCGAGCGCCTCGTCGGTGGAATAGAATGCGAAGGGCATGGCATGGACCTCGATACCGAGGGGAGCACCGCCCGTGCCATGCGGGTTCAGCACATCATTGAACATGAAATAGAGCGCTTCATCACCGTGGATGCATGGTGCGTCACCGGTGGTCGGCTCGTACAGCCCGTCACCATCAAGATCGATGAATGGTGCCAACCGGGCGGCCTGACCGGCCAAGGTGTCACCGTTCCCTGGCCAGTCAAGAAAACCCTGGGGTATCACATACCCGGGGAACTGAACATTGACATCGCATCCCGGCATGTTCAAACAATCGTAGTAGGCCTGGTGCAGGGCTACATCCACGGCCTTGACCTTGAACACATGATCATATTGGGCTGACACGGCCGGAGTGATCGATGCGCTGCCGTCCGTTGTGAGCGGTCCTGGGGCATAGTCGGGCAGCCCGATCTGGTCGAACAGCAAGCCAGCAAGATGCAAGCCGCCAAGTGTATCATACCCACCCACCCACAATGAGGCTGCGAACAATGCATGGGCCCCGCTTCCAATGGGCACCTCAAAATCCGGCTCGCCAACGCTCCGATCAAGTCCGATCATGCCATGGGCCGTGAATCGGGCCCGGACCATGTTCGCATCCAAGTGATCGAAGCTCTGTGCCATGCATGATAAAGAGCCCAAGGCCATTGATACAGCCAAAGCCTGCGTTGTCTTCATGGGATCAGGAGCTTACCATGATGAAACTACCCAGTATGATCCACGACCAACCGGTCAGAACAAGCAACGGCAGCTCAGAGGCGACGTACGGTGCCGCCGTGCCACCTTTGTGGCCGTCATGAAACGCGCCACCGGTCTCCTGCTCCTGCTGGGCGTCGCCCTGCTGGTGTTCTTCATCACCCGCGAGCTGTACCGGCCCGCGCCACCCACCGAGGAGGTTACGAGCACCGTGCTGCTGGAGCGCATCCGCCCGGTGCTGAAGCTGGTGACCGTGGAAGGCGACCTCAGCGAGGTGTTCACCTACAGCGACAACAGCGCCGCCTGGTTCGACTGGACCAGGGACCTGGGCTGGAACCGCAAGCAGGCCATCCTGCTGGTGAAGGCCCGCGCCTCGGTGGGCTACGACCTGGAAGGCCTGGGGCTCACCTTCGACGAGGCCACCCGCACGGTGCGCCTCTCTGAGCTCGGAAGGCCCAAGCTCCTTTCGTTGGAGCATGATGTGAAGTACTTCGACCTGGAGGAGGGCGCCTTCGCCGAGTTCAGCGCGGCCGACCACACCCGCATGCACGCCCAGGCCAAGGCCCGCATCGAGCAACGCCTGCCGCAGAGCGGGCTGTTCGAGGCCGCCGACCAGCAGAAAGAGACCTTCCTCACGGTCCTTCGCGCCGTGGTGGAGAACGGCGGTTGGACCTTCGTGGAGGGGGACGGGACGAAGCCCGTCGCTCCGTAAGGGAACGTCCTTCTCCGCCCCTGCCCCTGCTCCCGCCCCTGAACCATCCGCCATCCCCGTCGTTCCTACCTTCGTTCGCATGAGCACGGCCACGCTGTCCACCTCGCCCTACTGCCCGTCCCTCACGCGCTACGAGCGGTGGCGGACACGGGCGGTGCGCATCGGCGACATCGGCATCGGCGGCGACCATCCGATCCGGGTGCAGAGCATGACCACCACGGACACGATGGACACCGCGGCCACCGTGGCGCAGAGCATCCGCATGATCGAGGCCGGCTGCGAGCTCGTGCGCATCACCGCCCCCTCGAAGAAGGAGGCCGAGAACCTGGCCGCGATCAAGAAGCAGCTGCGCGCCGCCGGCTTCAGCACCCCGCTGGTGGCCGACATCCACTTCACCCCGAACGCCGCCGAGATCGCCGCCCGCATCGTGGAGAAGGTGCGCGTGAACCCCGGCAACTACGCCGACAAAAAGCGCTTCGATGTGCGGGAGTACACCGATGCCGAATACCAGGAGGAGCTGGAGCGGATCCGCGAGCGCTTCACCCCGTTGGTGCGCATCTGCAAGGAACACGGCACGGCGATGCGCATCGGCACCAACCACGGCAGCCTCAGCGACCGCATCCTCAACCGGTATGGCGACACGCCGCTGGGCATGGTGGAGAGCGCCATGGAGTTCCTGCGCATCTGCCGCGACGAGGACCTCCACGAGATCGTGCTGAGCATGAAGGCCAGCAACCCGCAGGTGATGGTGCAGGCCTACCGCCTGCTGGTGCACCACATGCTGCGCGAGGGCATGAACTACCCGCTGCACCTGGGCGTCACCGAGGCGGGCGATGGCGAGGACGGCCGTGTGAAGAGCGCCGTGGGCATCGGCGCCCTGCTGGAGGACGGCCTCGGCGACACCATCCGCGTGAGCCTCACCGAGGAGCCCGAGGCCGAGATCCCCGTGGCCAGGGCGCTCGCCGACCGCTACAGCGCGCGCCGCGGGCACGACCCCATCCCCGAGGTGCACCACGTGCCCATCGACCCCTTCAGCCACACGCGGCGGCACACCCGCGCGGTGCTCAACATCGGCGCGCGGCACGTGCCGGTGGTCATCGCCGACCTCAGCACCAAGAAGAAGATCACCCCCGCCACCCTCTTCCCCTGGGGCTACCACTACAGCGTGCCGCTGGACAAGTGGAACCTCACCGACCAGGCCTGCGACTACCTCTTCCTCGGCGACCACCACCTGGACTTCGAGCTCCCCGGCACGCTGGGCGTGATCCAGGAACATGCCACCTGGCTGAAGGACCGCCACAAGCCGCGCCACTACCCGCTGGTGACCGCCGCCGACCTGCTGGCCAACGTGCCCGTGCACCACGACCTCAACCTCGTGTACGCCACGCTGAAGGACCTGACGCCCGAGCTGATCGAAGCGCTCGACGAGGACGACAGCTGCGTGCTGCTGCTCGACACCCTGAACCAGCACGGCTACGCCGAGCAACGCGCCGCCTTCTTCAAGCTGATGGAAGCGAAGTGCGAGGTGCCGGTGATCATCGGGCGCGACTACGTGAACCTCGATCCCGAGCACCTGATGCTGCACGCCAGCACCGACCTGGGCGCCCTGCTCCTCGATGGCCTCGGCGACGGGGTGATGATCTGCCCGGAGAACAGCGGAGGCGATGAACTGGTGGACCGCACGGCCTTCGGTATCCTGCAGGCTACGCGCACGCGCATCAGCAAGACCGAGTACATCAGCTGCCCCAGCTGCGGCCGCACGCTCTTCGACCTGCAGGAGACCACCGCGAGGATCCGCGCGCGCACCAGCCACCTCAAGGGCGTCAAGATCGGCATCATGGGCTGCATCGTGAACGGACCCGGCGAGATGGCCGACGCGGACTTCGGCTACGTGGGCCCCGGCCCCGGCGTGATCACGCTCTACCGCGAGAAGGAGGTGGTGAAGCGCAACGTGCCCAGCGCACAGGCGGTGGATGAGCTCATCGCGCTGATCAAGGAGCACGGGATGTGGGTGGAGGCGGAGGGCTGACCTCCCGATATGCTCCGCGCCACCTTTCTTCTTGTCCCGATCATTCTGCCTGCACTTCTGCACGCCCAACGCACCCGCACCCTCGAACAGCACGCCATGACCATGGCCGGCTCGTCCACCAGCGCCGCGCAGGAACAGGCCGATACCAGCTACCTCGGGATCGGACGGGAGATGGTGCGCATCTGGCCCAAGCGCAGGGACGGCGCGTGGTTCTACGTGGAACAGGCCACCGCCAACAGCAAAGGCAAGCCCGACCGCCAGCATATCCACCACCTGAGCAAGGCGGACGACAGCACCTTCACAAACGAGACCCATACCATCCGGGGCGGTCAGGCGGTCTTCGGCGCGTACGCGGACATCGCGAAACTGGCCCTCCTCTCCCCGGACTCCATCGATCTGCTGGACGGCTGTGCCATCACCCTGCACCTCCGGAGCGGCGCGTATGTCGGCAGCACTCACCAACGCGACTGCCCCAACCAGCGCAGCGGCGCGGCCTACGCCACCAGTGAGGTGACCCTCCTGCCCGACCGCATGATCAGCTGGGACCGTGGCTACAACGTCGCCGGCGCACAGGTGTGGGGCGCGCTGAACGGCGGGTACGTGTTCATCAAGCGCCGCTAGCGCACCGCACCCTTCGGCAGCACGCGTCGCTGGTCGCTGAAGGCGCCCACCCACTGCAGGCTGATCTCCATGCCCCCGCGAAGGTGGGTGCTCGTGCGCAGGCTGCTCACGTTGATGTCGTAGCTGAGCCCGATGGCCAGCTTGCGGCGGTGCTCGAACCTCACCACGGGCACCACCGCATCGTTCCAGCGGTAGAACACCCCGAGGTGGAACGCGCTCGAGGTCTTGTCCGTGGTGTAGCGTGAGTCCTGGCCGATGCGCCGATGCATCAGGGTGCCGAGGATCACCTCGCGTGCGGCCCCCTGCTGGCTCACGTACACCTTGGGCATCCAGGTCCAGCGGTCGCCGGCGATGCGCAGTTCCGCATGCGCCGTGTAGCGCCGCAGCAGCCGGTCCTCCGCCGAACCGAAGAGCGAGATGCCGGGCTGGTTGAGGTGCATCACGGCCAGACCCGAGCTCCACTTCATCCCACCAACGGTCTCCCCCCGCCACAACAGCCCCGCGCCCAGGTCGATGAACGCACTGGTGCTCGAGGCCGCCGTTTCGCCGCTGGGCAGCGAGGGGTCGTGGCCCGCCCCGTTGTACTGGCTGTCCCAGCGCATGCCGTTCAGCACGGCGCTCCGCTGTCCATAGCCCCCCTGCAGCCCGAGCGCGATCAGGGTGCGCTCGCCGCTGCGCAGCGCATACGCCACGCTGAGGTTGCCCTGCGTGTCGCCGAACCGGGTGCTGCCCGCACGGTCGCTGAAGGCGTGCACGCCCACGCCCAGGTAACGGCCCCGCATGCGCCCCCGGAAGAGCGGCAGGTCGTAGCTGAGCGCATGCGTGCGGAAGGGGCTGCCCACGCTCTGCCATTGGGTGCGGTGGAACAGTGCCACCCGTTGATCGCCCTCGATGTCACCCGCCACGGCCGGGTTCAGCACCAGGGGCGCATCGAAGAACTGGCTGAAGTGCACGTCCTGCGCGTCAACACGCAGGGTGCCCAACAGCAGCGCACCCAGGGCCGCTGCGAACTTCGGTGTGCTCATGGCGCTGCTCATCGGACCAGGGTGATGTTGCCGGTGCGCTCCTCCACCGCACCATCGTCCAGGAGGGCGCGCAGGGTGTAGAGGTACACGCCGCTGGGGCTGAGCGCGCCGTCGGCCGTGCCATCCCAGCCGTGGTGCGTGGTGGTGCTGCGGAACACCTGCGCGCCCCAGCGGTCGTACACGGCGAACTCCAGCTCGAGCGCCGAAGGAGCGCGCGCGAAGAGGACATCGTTCACCCCGTCGCCGTTCGGGCTGAAGGCGTCGGGCACGAAGACCGCCTCGCTGTCGCGGATGCAGATGGCCATGCTGAGGCTGTCCGTGCATCCTCCATCGTTCCACACCACCAGCTGCACGGTGTAGTAGCCGGCCACGCCGTGGTCGTACTGCGGATCGGTGCCCCAGGCGTAGGGCAACGTGTCGGCAGCGATCACCCAGAGGCCGCCCGTGGCGTTCAGGCTCAGGTCGATGAAAGTGAGCTCCCGCTGCTCCCAGGGCACGCAGGGCTCGTCCGGGTTCGGGCTGAACAAGGCGGTGACGGCGGGCCAGCTCGGCACCTGCACCAGGGTGTCATGCGCACAGCCGGTCTGGTCGTTCGTCACCTCCACGTTCACCACGGTGCCTGCGGGCAGGGCGATGCTGTCGCCCGTCTGCGACGGCACGGTGGCCCAGGTGAAGGTGTAGGTGCCCTCGCCGGAGACCGCACCCGACACGTGGCCCGCCTCACCGTAGCACTGCATCGCGCTGTAGGCGAAGGACTCCTGGAACGGCGGGTGCACCACGATGGTGATGCTGTCCACCACCGGGTCGCTGCAGCCATCGGTGGTGGCCACCACGTAGGTGGTGGTGGCATCGGGCTGCACGCTCTGCGTGGGCACCGGGAAGAGGCCATCGCTCCATTGGTGCGTGATGAAGCCGCCCGGCAGGCCGCCACTCGTGTTCACCGTGATGCTGCTTCCTCCGTCCTCGCAGATCGTGCTGTTGCTCACGTCCACCTGTGTGCTCAACGCCGGGTGGTCCGTGAAGGTGAAGCTGGCGGTGCTCTGGCAGTTGCCATCGCCCACCGTGTACTCCAGGGTGTAGGTGCCATCCGCCAGTTGCGCGGGGTTGAAGAGCGTATCCGCCAGGCCCGTGAACACACCACCGGGTGGGGTCGGTCCCACATCCACCAGCACATCGTTGGAGCAGTAGGTATCGTCCACCCCGGTGATGACGGCCTGCTGGAAGAGCAGCACCGTGACCGTGATGCTGTCCGCACAACCCGCCGGCGTGCTGTAGTGCACCACATGCGTGCCCTCACCGGCCGCGGTCGGATCGAAGATCCCTCCCGGCGAGGTCGCCGTCCCTTGCCATTGCGCGCCCGGCGGCACGGCGGCGAGCAGGAAGGGTGCATCGGCGCTGCACACGGTGAACTGGTCGGGCTGCAGCTGTGCGGGGTGCACGATGGCGAGCATGCTGTCCGAACAGGTGTTGGCCACGTACTGGAGCACGTGCACGCCGATCCCCGCGGTGTTCGGGTCGAAGACCGGATCGCCATCGGCGGTGGTGCCGATGCCGGGTCCCGACCAGGCGCCATCCCAGGGCGTGCGGCCGGTGCTCTGCTCGTTCAGCACGAGCGCATCATCACCGGCGCAGAAGAACAGCGTGTCGTCGTTCAGCGCGGTCCAGCCCACCAGGATGCCGATGGTGTCCACGCACCCGTTCGGCGCCGCATACGTGAGCTCGTCCCAGCCGTTGCCCGCCTGCACGGGATCGTACGTGCCCGCGACCGGGTCCACGATGCCATCACCGCTCCAGAGGCCGCCCGTCGGGATCGGTGCCGGGCTCAGGGTGAACAGCCCCTGAGCCGGACAGGCGCTGCGTCCGTCGCCGATGTCCACCGGCTTCACATGGATGGTGAACTGCACATCGCAGCCGTGGAGCACGTAGTTGATCACGTGGTCGCCACCGCCGGCCTCATCGGGATCGAACACGCCCTGGATGCTGTCCACGATGCCGGGGCCGCGCCACCGCCCACCGAACGGCTGGGCGGCGATGACGAAGGGCCAGGTGCTCTGGCACACGGTGTCCAGTTGGGCCTGTGCCACGATGTCGCCCACGTTCACCGTCACCGTGTCGCTGCACGCACCGGCCGTGTAAGTGAGCAGGTAGGCGCCGGCGACGGCCGGGTCGAAGAGGCCGTTGGGCTGTACGTGCGGCCCGGTCCACGTGCCGCCCTGCGGCGTGGCCTCGGGCAGCAGGAAGGGTGCGGTGCCCGGACAGGCGGCGTGCGTGAAGCTCGCATCCATGCTGTCCACCACCAGGGTCACCGCATCGCTGCAGCCGCCCGGCAGGGTGTAGGTGAGCACATGGGTGCCGGGGCCCGCGGTGTCCGGCTCGAAGGTGCCCAAGAGGCTGTCCAGCACACCGGCCCCGCTCCACCATCCGCCCGGCGGCGTGGCCTGCAGGCCGAAGGGGGCGGCCGACTGGCACAGGCTGGCGGGTAACGCGGCGATCTGCGGATCGTCCACCACCACGGTCACCGAACCGGTGGCCGTCTGGCCTGTTCCGTTCTCGGTGACCTGCACGGTGTAGGTGGTGGTGCTGGTGGGGCAGATGCTGTGAGGGCCCGCACCGCCGGTGATGCCCTGGTCCCAGTTGAAGGTGTAGGTGAGACAACCCTGCACATCGGCGAAGAGCGTGGTGCATGAGCCTGCGCACAGCGTGTCGTCGGCCACCTCGAGCAACACGCCGAGCGGACAGGTGGCGATCTGCATGTTCGCGGTCAGGGTGAAGTACCACAACGAATCGCAGCGGTCCTTCAGCCCCAGCGTGAAGGCCACGGTGTAGGGACAGTTGCGGTCGAACGGCGGGTCGATGCCGAGCAGCACCACCGAGGTCTCGCCGCCCACGCAGTTCATCGGGGTGGCACCGGTGACCACCGGGTCGCCGGCACCGTTCACCACGAAAGCGCCCGGGCCGATGGAGTCGCAGGGGATCGGATGGCTGAACTGCAGCGCGATCCCGGTGGCCGCGCAAAGTGGTGCCACCGGCACGCTCATCACCGGCGGTACAGGCGGCTCGGCCACGCTGGTCCATTGCGCCTCGAAGCCGCAGTACGCCACGTTCTCATCGCTCACGAAGTGGATGGTGAGCTGGCCGCTGGCGGCCACGATGGGCGGCGGCGCCACGATACCACTGTATGCGGGTCCGATCTGCGGGCTGTTGATCGAGGGCCCGTCGTGGAAGGTGAGCAGGTCCAGCCCCTGTTCCAGGCAGAAGGTGGGCTCGAATACGAGGGTGATCGTGCTGCCCGCATCAATGGTGAAGACCAGGTCCTCGTTGTTGCCGTAGATGTTGCCGCCCGGCCCCTCCTCACTGTCCAGCAGGATGCCCTTGCAGATCGTCACCGTCGTGTCCGCCATATTGAACTCCGGCAGCAGCTGCGCATGCAGCGGCACCAGGCCCAGGACGGCGATCGCGGCGAGCGGATGGCGCATGGTTCACGGAACTTGCGCGGTGTCCGCCAGCACGGTGATCGCCGTGGTGGTGAGCTCGTTGCTTCGGTTGCCGGCGCGGTCGGTGATGTGGAAACCGTAGGTCATCACCTCCTGCCCGCTGTTGCCCAACAGGAAGAGCGGGGTCAGCTCCACCTCCAGCTCGCCGCGGATGGCCACCTGCGCATCGGGCGGCGCCAATGGCGGGATGTGGTATCCGTCCGCCGTGCCCAGGCGGCTGTCCTTCACCCACAGGGTGTACGCATCGGGGTCGTCGGTGCCCAGGTCGCCATCGCCATCGGCATAGGTGAAGCGCAGCACCACCGGCTCGCCGAAGGCCAGCACCTGCTGCGGACCGGCGCTCACGAGCGTGATCGCCGGCACGGGATCCAGCACCGCCTCCTTGCGACAGGAGGCCAACAAGCCGACCAGGAGGATGGCGATGACGGTCCTCATGGGATGCGCAGGGTGAAGAGCGTGACGACCTCGGTGCTGCTTCCTTCGTTGGGCACTTCGGTCACCGTGCCGTGGTCGCCGTCGTCCACGTAGGCCCGAACGAACACCGTGGTGCCCGAGGCCATGCCGCTGAGGTCCAGCGCAGCACGGTGGGTGAAGGTGACCGGCGCACCGCTGAAGTCCGTGCCTGCGCATGTGGCACCGGTGAGCAGCGGATGCTCCGGCACGGTGGGGAAGGCCGCGAGCGACGCAGCGGTGCGGAAGGTGTTGTGCGTGAACGCCGCGGGGGCCGTGGCGTCATCCGCGAAGGCGAACCACAGGTCCACCGGCGCCGCCGGCACTTCGATGGGCTGCACACCCACCCCGCCGGCACGCGGATAGGCCGGACCGGTGGTGCCCGCCGGCACGGCCCGCAGACCGATGGCCTGGGGACGCTGGTTGCCGGTGGTGGGCGGTTGCCCGAACATGTCCGGTGCACCGCTCTCGATCCATGCGGTGATGGCGCCGATGTACACCTGTTCGTTCGCCGGCCAGTCACTGTCCTGCAGCAGGTCCAGGGGCATGATGCCGCTGGTGTTCGGCACGAAGGCGGTGAGGCGCTCGTGCAGGAAGGAGGCCTGCGCATCGCCCGGCACCACGCGGTAGGTGAAGCTCTCCTGCGGGTCGTTGGCCGTCACCGGGTGAAGCACCAGCGAGTTGTAGGCCCCGGCGATGGAGCGGAACTCCGGCTCGAAGGAGCCGTCGTGGCAGCCGCTCACCGCGCAGGTGGGGCGGAAGATGCGTTGGTGCAGCCCGGCGAAGTTGTCCAGCGGCAGCAGCTGCGCCACGGGCTCCCCGGCAGGCGGCTCGATCGCATCGAAGGGGTTCTCCTCCTTCTGGCACGCGACGAGCACGAGCACCGAGGCCAGGATGAGGATGGGGCCGCGCATGGTTCAGATGCGGTCGAAGAGGCTCATGCTCTGGGGATCGATCAATCCGGCCGAGAGCACCTCGTTCTTGATGCCCAGGAGCTCGGCCACCGTGGGCACCGCGTCGGTCACCAGGCCCACCGGCGACCCTTCGGAACCGATCTGCAGCCCGGCCTGCACCCCGGCGCCGGCCATCAGGCCGAAGACCCGGTGCGCGTTGGCATCGCTGTGGTCGTAGCTGAACCAGTCGTTCTGGTCCTTGATGGCGTTGGGGTCGTCGTTGCGGCCGCACTCGGGCACCACGATCAAGGTGGTGTTGCCCGCCATGCCCGGCACCTGCGTCTGGATGAAGTTCCACAGGTGACCCACCGCATGGTCCGCGCGGTGCAGGCTGGCCAGGTAGCCGGTGAAGTTGCTGTGGCAGCCGTCCACGCCGCTCAGGTTCACCACCGTGAGCGTGGGCCGGAACCAACTGATCACCTCGCAGGCATAGCCCACGGTGGTGAGGTCGCCGTTGTCGTGCACGGGCGGATGCGCGATGGCGCCGTTCTGCGTGCGCTGGAACATCTCCGCCATGAAGGCCTTGATGTCCGCCTTCTCGGCCGCGGTGTTGCCGATGCCGGTGGGCGCGTCGACCATGTGCTCGAAGCTGTTGTCCAGAAAGGCCTTCATGGCGTACACCGGACCGAGCTGCTCCTCGGGGTGGTACACCTTGGCATCGCCCAGGTACTGCTGGCCCAGCGGTCCGAACGTGACGTTGGGCGCGAAGAAGTTGGCCCCGTAGCGCGCGCCATAGGTGGGGTGCTCGCTGTAGTTGAGCAGGGGCACGCTGCCGCCGATGCTGTTGCCCACGAACCAGCACTTGCTGGCCGGCACGCCCGCATGGCGCCGCAGGTACTCGAAGATGGTGGGGTTGAGCGGCTTCTGCTGCAGGCCCTGCGTGGCGGCCGTGTTGCCCTGCAGCAGCGAATTGAGCCCGCCGAAGTGGCCGGTGCTCACCGCCCGCATCTCGCGGAACAGGGTGCCCTGCTGCTGCAACGACTGCCCCAGCACCGAGGGGATGGGGTTGATTCCACCCAGCCCGGTGCCGTACACGATCTTCATCTCCGGCGGAGCCCCCGAGAGCATGTTGTACAGGACGTTGCCCTCGTACGGCTCCCCCTGGCTGTCGGCCAGGTAGCGCTGCAGCACGCTCTCCTGCTGGCGCACACCACCGGCGAAGAGCACCAGCACCACGTGCTGCGCCAGGCCTCCGCCGCTGGCGGCGAACAGGCGTCCGCTGGGCAGGATGTACGGCGCGGCGAACGCGGCGGCGGCGGCGGCCCCGGCCTGTCGGATGAATCGGCGGCGGTCCATGGTTCAGTAGTAGAGGTGCTCGTTGCTGAGGGCGAAGGCGTAGTACACCAGCTCGGTGGTGATGTGGGGGTCCGCCACGATGAGGTTGCGGAACCAGGTGCGCTCGGCCTCCGAAGGGTCGCGCACCAGGAAGCGCCGGTACGTGTCGGTGATGAACGCGTCCGGGTCGGCGCGCATCGCCGTGTCCGTGGGCAGGATCACCCCGGGCTTGTTCATGAAGTTGCTGATCAGCACCTCGCGCGCCAGCTCCTTGTCGCCGATGCTCTCGATGCACTGCCCCAGCTCGAACAGCGCGTTGGCCGGGAGGCCGGTCTGGAACAGGTTGGCGTGCAGGATGGCCGCATACTCCTCGTTGGTCTTCAACTGGTCCTTGTCCGGGCTGGGCGGACGCAGGTCCACCTGGTCCAGCTCATAGATGGGCTCCTTGCGGCAGCCCGTGGCCACCAGCACCAGCGTCAACGCGAGGAGGAGGGAGCGGCGCATGGCGGGGCGGTTCAGCGGTTCATCGCAGTGGCCTGCGCCTCAGGGTCGGGGACGGGGCGTTCGCCCGGTCGGCGGGTGATCACGATGGCGGCGATGATCATGACGATCAGCGCGGCTTGTACGATGGTGCGGGTCTTCGGTTCCATGGTCTTCGGTGTTCATTGGAGGTTGGCGTACTCATCGGTGGTGAGGATCCGCAGCAGCAGGCCCTCGATGTCGGTCATGGGGCCCAGCGCTTCGAGCGCCGCCACGGTCTCGGCCGTGTCCGGCAGGCGGCCCATGAAGGTCACGTAGCTCCAGCGCACCAGCCCTTCACACGCTTCGGCGCTCGCGCTCATCAGCGCGGCGTACTCGCCCTTGTTCTGTCCGCTCTGCCCGAACAGCACGCCGGCGGTGTTCTGCTCCACCATGCCATAGGCGATGGTGAACTCCGCGTCGGTGGGGTAGCGCAGCAGCAGGTTGTCGAAGGTGGCGTTCACGTAGTTGAAGCTGTTCATGTGGATCTCGTCGTACACCGCGTTCAGCACCATGCGGCGCATCACCTCGGCGATGCCGATCAGACCATCGCGCAGATCGGTGCGGCTGCGCTTGAGCGCGAGCAGACGGCCCAGGGTGGTGTTCGCGGCGTTCAGGCCCGCGGTGTTGCCGCCGAGTGAATCGGCCAGCGCCTGCTGCTGCGCATTGCCGATGAAGCCGTCGATGACCTCATCGCTGACCCCTTCCAGGAAGCGGGCCTTGCACAGCTCGTAGAGGCGCGTGCAGAACTTGTTGCGGTAGCTGCTGTCGTCCGCCAGAAAGGCCGTGCTGGTCATGATCTTCTGCACCAGCGCGGTGCGCGAGGCCATGGAAAGCCCGGCGGCTTCCAGCGCGCCCACCTCGGCGCTCATCTCCATGTCCAGCGGCTCGCGCCCCAGCAGGTCGATGAACAGGCGGTTCACGTAGTTCTCCACCAGCACCGTGGGCACCCCCTCATAGTCCGGGGCCTGGTTGCCGCCGATCACCTCGGGCTCCTTGCGGCAGGCGGTCAAGGCGAGCGCCGCCACCATCAGCAGCCACCATCCGGTGGCGCGCAGGGTGGCGCAGCGTTCCCAGTGCTCCGTGCGGCAGAACATGGCCGGTTGAACGACCCCGGCCCGTCAGGGATGCCCGGCTTCGACGAACCGGGCACCCGCGTCGACGACCCGTCGCTCACCCCTGCCGTGCGCCCTGCACCTCGGCGCTCCACCGGCGCACCAGGCGGTTCTGGAACAGCGCCCCGAGCAGGATGGTGGCCCCGGTGGCCGCCGACACCAGCACCATGAAGGCGGCGTTGATGCGCACCCGCACCATCAGCTCCGAGAAGAAGGCGGCGTAAAGCCCGAGCACGGACCAGTACATGAAGATGAGGTGCAGCTCGATGCGCCGGGCGGTCAGCGGCCGCCCACGGATGGCACGCATCGCGGCGAACAAGGTGAGCAGGCTCACCACCGCCGCCCCATGGAACGGTCCGAAGGTGCCGAACAGGCGGTACAGCCCGAAGGCCGTGGCGTTCAGCACCAGCATGCACGCCACGTACACACGGCCCAGGCGGCGGTGCTGGAGCGTACCCTTCGGCCGGACGAGCACCAACGCCCCGAACACCATGGCCAGGAGGGCGGCCACGAGGTGCGACCAGCTTGTCAGGGAATAGGAGGCGATCTCGCGCATGGTCAGTGATGCAGGTAGTCCTTGATGGCCTTCACGTAGCCCTCGAACGCATGCAGGCCTTCGGGCGTGAGGCGGCACACCGTGTTGGGGTAGTTGTCCCGCAGGCCCTTGGTCACCTGGATGTACCCGGCCTCCTTCAGCTTGCTGATCTGCACGCTGAGGTTGCCGCGGGTGGCCCCGGTGCGCTCCAACAGGTGGTTGAAGTCGGCCTGCTCCACGCTCACCAGCAGGCTCACGATGGCGAGCCGAAGCTGGTTGTGCAGCACCGGGTCAAGCGGGGCGAACGCCATTCTCCTTGCGCATGAGCAGGATCCCCGGCACGATGTAGCCCAGCACCATGGCGGCGCAGTACAGGGCCGTGCGCACGTCGGCTTCGGGCACCAGCTGCATGGCCACACCCGCCACCCAGAACAACACGCCGCCCAGCACCAGTGGCCTGAAGCGCATGATCTGACCGGTGAGGAAGGTGGGGATGCCCGTCATCAGCGTGATGGGGATGCCTGGATCACCGCCCGCCAGCAACGTGGTGAACAGCACCAACAGCAGCGCGATCACGAAGCTGGCCCATAACCAGTTGATGATCCGGTCCATGGGGTTCAGCACCTCCTCCTTGCGGGACTGCCGCGCCCCATACCATGCGCTCAACGCACCGCCCACCGCGCCGGCCACCCCCCACGGAGCGCCGTGCCGCACCTCCGGATCCACCCCGCTCCACACCTGCGTGGCCAGCATCGCCAGCGTCAACAGGACCCCCCAGGTCAGGAAGTAGAAGCTCATCCGGCTGAAGCTCTGCTTGGCCTGGCTGATCATGCTCTCGATCAGGCGCAGGCTCTGCTCTGGGGTCATCGGCGTGTCCATGGGTTTCTTGTTTATGTCGCAAACATAATTGTGTTTATAGAACAAACAAAATGCTGTGCTCTCTTTGTGCCATGTCCACCCTGTTGATCGCCGGCGCCACCGGCTTGGTGGGCCGCGCAGCCCTTGAACTGGCGCTGGCCGATCCACGGTTCGACCGCGTGGTGGCCTTGGCGCGGAAACCGGTGGCCCCCCACCCCCGGCTCGAGGTCTGGATGGGCGACCCGGACCTGCTCAGCGGTCTGCGTCCACAGCGCGTGGATGCGGTGCTGATCGCCCTCGGCACCACCATGCGGCAGGTGGGCGGTGACCGCGCGCGCTTCCGTCATGTGGACCATGATCTGGTGCTCGGCATCGGCCGATGGGCGCGTGCGCTCGGCGTGCCGATGTGCGGGGTGGTGAGCGCCGTGGGTGCCGATGCACGCTCGGCCTTCTTCTACAACCGGGTGAAGGGCGGGATGGAGGCCGGCATGCGTGCGCTGGGCTTTCCCGCGCTGCACCTCTTTCAGCCATCGATCCTCACCGGTCCTCGCGGGGAGCTGCGCATCGGCGAACGCCTCGGCATCGGGCTCACCACGGCGGTGGCCCCGCTCCTCCCCGACCGGTACCGGCCGATGCCGCACGATGTACTGGCCAAGGCCCTGCTGCAGGCGGCACTGCATCCCGGCACCGGCGTGCAGGTGCATCACCACGCGGCCATCCGCCGCTTGGCGGATCAGAACACCACCGGCTGAACCTCCTTGCCACCGGCCTGGGCCAGGGCGTTCATCAGGCGGTCGCGTTCGCGCACGAAACCGGCGCGGTGCTCAGCCGCCACGGGCTCGGCGCTGGGGACCTCCTCCCTGCGGTGATCCACTTGGCGACCGTCCTTCCAGAAGCGGAAGCACACGTGCGGACCGGTGGCCAGGCCCGTGCTGCCCACCTCGCCGATGGTCTCGCCCTGCCGCACCCGCTGGCCCGGCCGCACCAGGATCCTGCGCATGTGCAGGTATTGCGTGCTGTAGGTGCCGTTGTGGCGCAGCTTCACGTAGTTGCCGTTGCCCGCCGTGTAGCCCGCCTTCTCCACCACGCCATCGCCCACCGCCAGGATCGGGGTGCCGTAGGGTGCGGCATAGTCCGTGCCCAGGTGGGCCTTGAAGCGCTTCTGCACCGGGTGGAAGCGCCGTTTGGTGAAGCCCGAACTGATGCGACTGTACTTCAATGGGGCTTGCAGGAACGCCTTCCGCAGGCTGTTGCCATCCCCGTCGTAGTACGCCCCCTTGGTGCTGTCCGGCGCAAAAAGGAAGGCCTCGTGTTCCCGACCACCGCTGCTGTAGCGTGCCGCCAGCACCTGCGGATCGCCGAAGGGCGTGCCGTCGACGTGGCGCTCCAGGAAGACCACGGTGAAGCGGTCGCCCTTCTGAATGCGGTAGAAGTCCACCGTCCAGGCGAAGACCTCGGCCAGCTGAAGGCTCAGCAACGGGTCCACGCCCGCACGGGCCAGGTCGTTGTACAACGCACCGGTGACCTCCACCTCCACGGCGCGCTCGGCGGTGGACACCGGCCGGCGGTGCACCTGCACGCCCAGCGGCAGGGTGGTGGTGAAGACCACCTGCTCCACGGCATCGGCCTCGTACACGAAGTAGCGCAGCTGGCGGTGGGCGTCATCGGTGAAGATGAAGGCGATGGGGTGGCCGGCCCGCATGCGCCGCACATCGAAGGTGCCCTCGGCCATCCGCACCAGGCTGTCCACCATCGGATACGGCACCCCGTGCGCGGCCAGCAGGTCGCCGAAGGTGCTGCCGCTGCGCACCTGGCCGCGCTCCACCACGAAGCCGTCCAACGGAATGCCGTAGGCGCTCGGGGGGTCGGGGATGGTGTCCTCGACCAGCGCCGACACCGGCTCGGGCACGTACTCCACCGGCGGCGCCAGGTCAACCGTCATCACGATGCCCAGCACCAGCAGCAGCAGGCCGGCCATCGAGCCCCACAGTCGGATCCTCCTCATGGATGGGCAAGAAACAGCACCGCCCGCAGCGGGAAGGCCCGGGCGGATGCGATCATTTCAACGGCCCGTTGGGGATAGCTACTTGACCCGGGCGATCGGGTGCACCAGCCCTTCGTGGGCGCTCAGCTCCATCTTGATGGAGCCCACCAGCACCTTGGCCTGCGCCAGCACCGGGATCCGGTTGCCGTCGTCGGTGATCCACACGTTGAGGTCGTCGTTGGTGGCGAAGATGCGGCCCTCCTGCACCACGGGCTGGAACTTCATGCAGCGGTAGCGGCCGTTGCGGATCTTGATCGTCTCGCGGCCCACGTACCGCATCCGCAAGGGCCACAGCTCATCGTCCAGGAAGCAGGGAATGGTGAACTCCTGCCCTTCGGCGATGTCCGACAGGTCCAGCGTGCGGGCGTAGTAGAAGGCGCTGAGCATGTCCTGCACATGCAGCGGCACCGCGTGGGTGCGTTGCTTCTGGGTGGTCACCACCTGCCTGTGCTGCAGGTACACGTAGTCCTGCGTGAACGTGTAGCCCCCCTCGCTCACGCTGCGCTTGAAGATCCACGGGAACACCCCGTCGCGGTCGAACCAGGTGTCGTAGCGGTCGTCCACCTTGTAGAACAGGTTGAAGGCCCCCAGGCTGCGGCCCACGCCCTTGGCATGCAGCAGCGGACGCCCTTCCATGCGCAGGTCGCTCTCCTGCAGTTCCAGCACGGCCTCGCCGGCGTCCATCAGGCCGTAGTGCACCACGTAGGTGAGCTTCTCGCCGGGCTGAAAGGCGCTGTGCGACAGGCGGCGCAGGGCCGGTTCGCCCCCCACGGGCAGCACGGGCATGGGCGCCTGCGCGCGGCCCGGACCGAAGCCCAGGGCCAGAAGACCGAAGAGCAGACCGTGACGGATCATGCCGGATGCCACGCAAAGGTGGTGCCGATCGGGACGGAATGCGCCGCCCGCTGCCTGCCTCCGGCCACCCGCCCGCCTTCGGCGGCTGTCGGCTTGTGGCTTGCGGCGGGAAGCTGGTGGCCGGGCTACACCACGATGTTCACGATGCGCTTGGGCACCACGATCACCTTCTTGGGGGCCTTGCCTTCGAGCCGGGCCTGCACCTCGGGGTTGGCCAGCACCTGCTCCTCCACGCTCTTGGGGTCGAGCGCGATGGGGAACTCCAGCTGCAGGCGCGTCTTGCCGTTGAAGCTGATGGGGTAGCTGAAGTTGTCCTCCACCAGGTGCTCGGCGCTCCACTGCGGCCAGGGTGCGGTGGTGACGCTCGTGGCGTGACCCAGCTTCTCCCACAGCTCCTCGGCGATGTGCGGGGCGAAGGGCGCCAGCGCGATGGTAAGCGGTTCCAACACCGCGCGCTTGTTGCACTTCAATGTGCCCAGCTCGTTCACCGCGATCATGAACTGCGCCACGCTGGTGTTGAAGCTCATCTTCTCGATGTCCTCGGTCACCTTCTTCAGGGTGGCGTGCAGGATCTTCAGTTCGGGTTTGGTGGGAACGTCATCGCTGACATTGGGTTGGTCGACCCGGCCCGCCTTCGCTGAAGCTTCGGCGGACGCGTGGGTCGACGCTACGCCGTCAGCGCTGAAGAACAGGTTCCAGAATTTGCGCAGGAAGCGGAAGGTGCCTTCGATGCCGTTCGTATCCCAGGGCTTGCTCTGCTCCAAGGGGCCCAGGAACATCTCGTACAGCCGCAGCGTGTCGGCGCCGTACTTGGCGATGATGTCGTCTGGGTTGAATACATTCAGCTTCGACTTGGACATTTTTTCGACCTCCCTTCTCGCAACAAGTCGATTACCCTCGTCAAGAATAAAATCAATCTCTCTCTTAAGACTGAATGATTTCAGTTTTTCTTCTTTAAACTGTTCGATTGAAATAGTGTCGTCACCCTGAACATGTTTGACATCTACGTTTGACCCACTGAGCTGAAACTCAATTTGGGTGTGGTCGCTGTCTATCTTCAACAAAGGCCAGTAGCTCTGATACCTCTGCAGTAGTTGTCTCCGTAAATAATCTTCACCCCTATCAACGACTGATTGGCTTACGTAGACCAAAGGGGTCCTGTCGGGTTCCATCACTGAACCCTCGAAGTCTTCATAGCCCTGTGAGACCTTGACATTGAACACAAACGGCACAACAGCTGACACCCCCTGGATCATCCCCTGATTGACCAGCTTCTTCGCCGGCTCATCGAAGGGGATCCAACCGCGGTCGAAGAGGAATTTGGTCCAGAAGCGGAAGTAGAGCAGGTGGCCGGTGGCGTGCTCGCTACCGCCCACGTAGAGGTCCACCTGCTGCCAGTACCGGATGGCCTCGGGTGAGGCGAAACGGTCATTCGCTTTCTTCGGCTCCTCCTCCATGTAGCGCAGGAAGTACCAGCTGCTGCCGGCCCAGCCGGGCATCGTCGTGGTCTCCAGCGGGAAGCCATTTGCTGATTCGCTGATCCGCTGATTGGCCTCGTCCCATGCCCAGCGCTCCGCGCGGGCCAAGGGCGGCTCTCCGGTCTCGGTGGGCTGGAACTTGTCGATGGCGGGAAGCTCCAAGGGCAGCGCACTTTGGGGCAGCGCGTTAGGCACACCATCCTTGTAGTAGATGGGGATGGGCTCTCCCCAGTAGCGCTGGCGGCCGAAGGCGGCATCGCGCAGGCGGAAGTTGATCCGGCCCTCACCGGCACCCAGCTTCTCCAGCTCCTGGATGGCGCGGGTGATGGCCTGCGGCACGTTCATGCCCTTGAGGAAACCCTCGCTGCAGATGGTGGCGTCCTTGCGCTCGTCGGCTTCCTTGTCGATGTCGGCACCCTCGGTCACCGCGATGATGGGCAGGCCGAAGTGCTTCGCGAAGCGCCAGTCGCGCTGGTCGC
>JADLBK010000119.1 GCA_020847755.1 Flavobacteriales bacterium
GGCGTCCAGATGCGCACGCCAACGTCCATCGGTCAACCGGTCGAGCCGCTGCCATTGCAGGATGCGCAGGCGGTGGATGTTGGTGCGGGCGAAGAGGCCCTGGGAGGAGAGGCCCTGCCCATGACGCGTGTAATAGCTGAGCTCGCCGTCGACCGAGCGCAGGTGGCCTTGGGTGGCAGCGCTGGCGAAGAACCACATGTCGCCACTGCCTGCGTTCCATCCGCCCGGACCGGTGATGAGCGCCCGGATGGCGGGCGTATCGCGCCAGAGGAAACTGCCGGGATGGAAGGGCGCGCGCAGATCCACCACCTGCTCCATGCCCATCCGTTCTGGTAGGCCGTCGCGCCAGGGCTGGATCAGCCGCCCCTCCTTATCCTTCACCACGGTCTGGTGGTAGCTTCCCATGCAGGTGGGATCCCCCTCCAGCAGATCCACCTGGCGCTGCAGCTTCTGGGGGTCCAGCCAGCCATCGTCGCCATCGATGAAGTGCACATAGCGGCCCCGGGCCATGGCATAGAGCCGCATGAAGTTGCGCCGGCCGGTGGGGCAGCCCTCGATCCGCCAGCGCGGCCCCTCGCCCCAGTGGTGGACCCGGAACCGCGGATCGCCCGCCACCACCCGGTCGCACTCCGAGGCCGTCGCATCGGTGGACCCGTCCTCGCCCACGAGCACCTCGATCGGAAAGTCCGTGCGCTGCGCCTTGATGCTCTCCAGGCACGCGGCGATGTACGGGCCATGCTGGTACGTGCACACCAGGACGGACACCAGGGGGGCATCGTTGCGCGACGGTTCGGGCTGCGGTTCCATGGACGGACGTACGGGTGGCGCGAAGGTGGCACGATCACCGGGAATGCGGGCCGGACCCCGTATCTTCGGCGTCCAACACCGCGCCCATGAGCACCTCCATCGTCGATCCCGATCTGCGCACGGGATCCAACTTCAAGGTCGGCCACTTCAGCATCATCGGCAAAGGCTGCGTGTTCGGCAACAACGTCACCATCGGCAGCCACACGATCATCGGTGATGACGTGCACTTGGGCGACGGCGCCGTGGTGGGCAACCATTGCGAGATCGGCAAAGGGCTGCGGGCCGGGGCGGGCGTGGTGCTCCAAGGCCGCATCCGCACGGCGGAGGGCTGCGTGATCGAGGACGGCGCCACCCTGAAGTACGGCACCATCCTCACCAGCAAGGTGCTCATCAAGAAGAAGGCCTTCCTGGGCCCCAACGTGATCACCCTGGGCAGCACGCACCTGCACGAGACCAAGCACGGCACGGTGATCGGCGAGCGTTGCTACATCGGTGCCGGCAGCAAGATCGCCGCCAGCGTGCGGATCGCGGACGATGTGACCATCGGGGCCATGGGCTTCGTGAACAAGAACATCGAGGAGAGCGGCATCTACGTCGGTGTGCCGGTGAAGCCCCTTCGCCAGAAGGACTACTGGAAGAGCAAGGACTTCGTGGAGGGCGGTTTCGAGCAGTGAATCACTCCCCGCCCCGGGCCGTGTAGCGCCGGGGCACCCCGCTGCTCTTCTCCTTGTCGGCCATCCGTTTGGCGGGCACACCGGCCACGGTCGTGTCCGGTTCGGTGATGTCGCGTGTGACCACCGCACCGCTGCCCACGATCGTGCCGGGAGCCACCTTGGCGTGCGGACGCACGGCACAGGCCGACCCCAGGAAACAGCGCTCACCGATCTGCGACCAGCCGGCGAGCGTGACGTTGTTCGCCAGGTGGCAGATCCGGCCGATGCGCACCCCGTGACCCACCTTGCTGCCGGGCGCGATCATGGTGCCTTCCCCGATCGTCGTGTCCTCATTGAACATGCCGCGCACCACGCCCACATCGGCGCCCAGAAAGCAGTCGTCACCGATGGTGACCCCGCCCAGCAGGGGCATGATCACGCGCTTGCCCTCGGCATCCCACACCCAGGCCAGGCCCATGGCCCCGATGCACACATGGGGTTCCAACGCGACGCGCGCCCCGATGGTGCAGCCATCCCCGATCACCACATGCGACTCCAACCGCGACCCGTCGCCGATGGTGCTCCGGCCCACGACGCAGTAAGGCCCGATGCTCACGTCGGTCCCGATGCGGGCCTCGGGATGCACGATGGCCGTCGGGTGGATCCCCGAGGGCGGCTTGCTTGCGAACAGCGCATTGCAGATGCGATAAATGATGAGCTGCGGATCCTCGTTCACCACGATGGCCGAATTGCCATGCAGTTCGCCAAGCGCCTCCGCCCGACAGATCACGACGCTCTCCTTCACCGTGGTGAACACCGACGCATCACTTCCCGAGTGGTAGTAGAGACCGTTCGGTTCCTTGAGGAAGAGGCTGCACACCTTGCGGATGTCCCGCATGCCGCCCTCCAGTCGATGTTCGATCCCCAGACGCTCCAGCACGTCCAGGACCTTGCGCAGGTCGATCGGATGATCGGGGCTCATCGCGGGGTCGCGTATGGGGGATGAAGGTCCGGTTCAGCGCAGCGTGCGCGAGACGATGTCCACCACCTCATCGATGATGGCATCGGACAGACCATGGTACAAAGGCAGACAAAGGACCCTGTGGGCCACCGATTCGGCGATCGGGCATTCACCGGTGCGTCCGATGAAGGGAAGCTCGGTGACGGCCGGGCTGAAGTACCGCCGGGGATGGATGTCCACCGCGTTCAGCGCGGCCCTCACCCGCAGCAGGGCTTCCTCGGTGGGCAGGACCGCGGGGAAGTACGAGTGGTTGTACTCGGTGTCGGCGGGGATCCGCGCCAGATGCACCGGAGCGGAGGCGAGCCCGGTCGCATAGCGCTCCCACTGGTGCCGCCGCTGGGCCAGGATCTCGTCGAGGAACGGCAGATTGGCCACACCCATGGCCGCATGCAGCTCGCTGTTCTTGGCGTTGAGCCCCACGGCATGGAAGCCCTCGCCCACCTGACCCATCGTGCGCAGCAGCCGCAGCCGTGTGTACAGGGCCTCGCTGCGGGTGTGCACGCTGCCCCCTTCCACGGTGTGGAACACCTTGGTGGCATGGAAGCTCGTGGAGCTCACATCGCCGTAGTTCAACAGGCTTTCACCCTTGTAGCGTGTGCCGAACGCGTGGGCCCCGTCGTAGATGACCTTCAGCCCGTGGCGTAGCGCGATGGCCTCGATGGCCTCCACATCGCAGGGCAGGCCGTACACGTGGGTGGCCAGGATCGCGCTGGTGGCCGGCGTGATGCGCTCCTCGATGGCCGCAGGGTCGATGCAGAAGGTGTCCTGGTCGATGTCCACGAACACCGGGGTGCAACCCTCCCAGAGGATGCTGGTGGTGGTGACCGGATGCGAGAACGCCGTGGTGATGATCTCGCCCTTCAGCTCCAGTGCCCGGATGATCAGGTTGAGCGCGATGGTGCCGTTCACCAGGAAGAGCGGGTGGGCGAGCCCGATCTGCTCGGCCAGCGCGCGCTCGAACTGCTGCACGAGCGGGCCGTTGTTGGTGAGCTGTCCGCGGTCCCACACACCGCGCATCAGCTCGGTGAAGGTCTCGAAAGGAGGCAGGAAGGCGCGGGTGACGTAGACGGGGCCGCGTTCGCCCGCAGGGGTCTCCGGAACACCGGACGTGGAGCCCTTTTCCTGGGTGCCGATCATGCGCTGGGTGTGGCCCGCGAAGATACGGAAGCCCTGGGCATGAGACCCGCGCCGATCAACGCTCCTCCCGCAGGTCGAGGTGCACACCCAGCACTTCATCCAAGTGCTGCATGTGCGGTGCGTAGTACGCCCTGAGCCGCTCCTCGAGCGCCGTGTCCACCGGCTCGCTGTAGGCCCGCACGTTGGCCTTCACCTCGCGCAGCCGGTCCGGAAAGAGCGCCACATCCAGCCCGGCCGCCGCGGCGATCCGTTCCAACACGCTCTCCGGCGAGGCCTTCAGCTGCGGATAGCCGAACACGAGCACCCGCTCGCGACCGAAGTGCTGGAAGTAACGCTCCACCTGCGGACCGTAGTGGCCCCGGGCCAGGTAGCCGAACGGCGGCGGGTCCGCCAGCTCGGCGGCCATGGCCTCGGCGAAGGTCCGCGGGTCGTACAAATGGGCGTAACGCGGGTGCCCCTTGAACTGGTGGAACATGTTCCAGTCCGACCGTGCCCGCTTCACCGGATCGCGCAGCACGGCCACGATCACCGCATCGGGCAGGTGGCGGTGGATGCGTTCGGCCGCCGCGGGGCGGTAGAGGTAGTTCGGCGTGGCGTCCAGGGTGGTCCATCCCGTGCCGCGCAGCGGTCGCACCGGCAGCATCCGCCGGTAGTGCCCCATGCCCAGCGCATAGGTGTTGTCGTTGCCGAAGAAGGTGAGCTCCTTCTCCACCGGGGCGATCACCTTGGGGTGGCGCACCAGCATGCTGTAGAGCGCCGAGGTGCCCGCCTTCTGCGCGCCCACGATCACGATGGAGGGCATCAGCCGGGGCCGCAGCGGCTCCACGAGCCGTTTCACGTGGTGCAACAGGCCGCTCATCCCGGGTGGTCCATTGCGTGCGTGCGCCACGACAGGCGGGGCCGGATCAGCCCGGCCTGCTTGCCGAACCAGGCCCCGCGACGCTCGCCGGCATGCACCGTGAAGCTCAGGACCCGCTCGGTCATGAAATGCAGCTTCGCCCCGCGGAACGCCGTGACCACCACGTGGTAGCTGCCCTCGTTCATCAGGTCGCCGGGGATGAGGCAGTCCACCTCGAAACGCCCCTGTGGCACCGGCGGCCGGTCCGTGCCGCTGTCGGCCTGCGTGCTGGCGAAGAGCACCAGATCGTGGTCGTTCACCACCCGGATGCCGATGTTGAGGTCGTCGTCGTGCACCCTGCGGTTCTCCAGACCGATGCGGATGGTGAAGGGGCTGCGCATGGTGAGGGGAGCCCCCGCTTCCTGCGGCAGCACCGCGGCGTGGGTGAGGCGCACCAGATCGGTGCCGGGACCCTCGCCGGGCGCCCAGGCCACCTCGTCGCCTCCCTGCGCATAGGAACCGAGGTACGTGGACACCACCTCCTCCGGCGGACCATCGGCGGCCACGCGCCCACCGTCGATCCACACCACCCGCGTGCACAGGCTCAGCACCGCCGTCATGTTGTGGCTCACGAACAGGATGGTGCGGCCACTGGTGCTCACGTCCTTCATCTTGCCCAGGCACTTGCGCTGGAACTCCGCATCGCCCACGGCGAGCACCTCGTCCACGATGAGGATCTCCGGTTCCAGATGCGCGGCCACCGCGAAGCCCAGCCGCACCTTCATGCCCGAGCTGTAGCGCTTCACCGGGGTGTCGATGTGGTGCTCGATGCCGCTGAAGGCGATGATCTCCCCGAGCTTGGCGTCGATCTCGCGCCGGTGCATGCCCAGGATGGCCCCGTTGAGGTAGATGTTCTCCCGGCCGGTGAGGTCCGGATGGAAGCCCGTACCCACCTCCAGCAGGCTGGCCACACGGCCCTTCATGCGGATGAAGCCCTCGCTCGGGGCGGTGATGCGCGACAGCAGCTTCAGCAGCGTGCTCTTGCCGGCGCCGTTGCGGCCGATGATGCCGAGCACCTCGCCCTCGCGCAGCCGGAACGACACATCGCTCAAGGCGTGGAACACCTTTCCCTGCGCCCTGCCCGGTGAGGCGGTGTCCACGGGCGCATCCGGGTCGGGGCGGCCGCGCAACCGGGCCCAGCCCCGGCGCAGCTCATCGGCGATGGTGCCGCTGCCGATGCTGCCCAGCCGGTAGCTCTTGCCCAGGCCCTCCACCTCGATCACCACCGGGCCCATGCTCACACGATGTCGGCGAAGGAGCGCTCCACCTTGTTGAAGGTCATCACACCCACCAGCAGCATCACGACGGCCACCGTGGCGGAGTACAGCAGGCCGTCCCAGGGCACCGCACCGCCGAACAGCATGGCGCGGAACGCCTCGATCACCGCGGTCATCGGGTTCAGCTCGAACACGCGCAGCAGCGCGGGGAACTTCTGCAGGCGGCTGAGGGGCAGGATCACCGGGCTGGCGTACATGAGGAGCTGCACACCGAAGCCCACCAGAAAGCTCAGGTCGCGGTACTTGGTGGTGGCGGCGGAGATGAGGATGCCCGTGCCCAGGCCGAGCGTGCCCATGATCAGCGCCAGCATCGGTAGGCCCAGCAGCTGGGTGCCGGCCGACCAGGTGAACGGCCCCGTCCAGGCGTAGACCGCGATCATCACGCTGAGCGCCGCGAACTGGATGAGGAAGGTGAAGCCGTTGCTCAGCGTCATGCTGATGGGCATCACCAACCGGGGGAAGTAGACCTTGGTCATCACATGCGCGCCGCCCACCAGCGTGCGCGAGGTCTTGGTGATCTGCCCGCTGAAGAAGGCCCAGGGCACGAGCCCCGACATGTAGAAGAGCGGACCGGGCAGCTCGGGCGGCGCGAGGCCGGCGGCCTTGCCGAAGATGAGCGCGAAGGTGAAGGTGGTGATCAGCGGCTGCAGCACCACCCACAGCGGGCCGAGCACCGTTTGCGCATAGACCGTGACGATGTCTCGCCGCGTGAAGAGCAGCACCAGGTCACGATAGTGCCAGAGCTCCCGAAGGTCGATCGCCAGCAGCGGTCGCCGCGGGCCGATCACCGTGGTGAAGGGTGCGGGAGGAGCCGGGTGCGGGGAGGAACGGGCGTTCATCGGCCGGGATCAGGCCTCGGTGTCGGCACCGCCCTTGGCGTCCTTGCCACGCTTGCGGCGGCCGTAACCATAGCCGTAGCCATAGCCGCTGCCGTATCCGTAGGCATAGCGGTAGCCATAGCCGTAGTTGGTGTTGTAGTAGTACTTGCTCTTCTTCATCCGCACACCGTTCAGGATGAACCCGAAGTTGCGCACCGGGTTGCTGTGGATCACCTCCATGGCGCTGGTGAGGTGATCCTTGTTCGCGAAGCGCGTGTTCACCACGAACAGGGTGGCGTCCACATGCTTCATCATCACCAAGGCGTCGGTGATGAGGCCCACCGGCGGTGTGTCGATGATCACATAGTCGTAGTGCTGACGTCCGTAGCGGAACAACTCCTCCAGGTGCCGGCTCAGCACCAGCTCCGACGCGTTCGGCGGGGTGGGGCCGCTGAGGATCACGTGGAAGTTCTCGATCTGCGTGGGCTGCACCACCGCCGCGGGCTCCACATGGCCCACCAACAGGTTGCTCAGGCCCTGGGCGCTGGTCATGTTCAACCCCTTGCCCACCTTCGGCTTGTGCAGGTCGAGCTCGAGCAGCATCACGCGCTTGCCCGCCTTGGCCAGGATGGCGCTGAGATTCACGCTGCAGAAGGTCTTGCCCTCGTTCGGACGGTAGCTGGTGACCAGCACCACGCGGCCCGTCCCCTGCGGCCCCGGCAGGTACTCGAGGTTCGTGCGCACCGTGCGGAAGCTCTCGGTGATGGCGCTCTTGGGGTCGCTGTCCACCACCACGTAGTTCTCCTCGGCCTTGTCGCTGGCGATGATCTCGCCGAAGACCGGCATGTGGACCAGGGCCTTCAGCTGATCGGCGTTCTCTATCCTGTCGTAGAACATCACCCGGATGAACACGATCACGAGCGAGATCACGATGCCGCCGACCATGAAGGCGTACAGGATCTTCACCTTGTCCGGCCGCACCACACCGATCGAGCGGGCCAGTTCGATCACCTTGGTCTGCGGCACGATGCCCGCCCGCGCGATCACCGTATTGGCCCGCTTCTCCAGCAGGAACAGGTAGAGCTTCTCGTTCACCTGCAGGCGCCGTTCGATGTTCAGGATGTCGCGCTGGCTCAGGGGCACCGTGCGGATCAGCCGTTCGTAATCGGCCATCTGCTCCTGCACATCGCGGATCTTCGCCTCGATGGCCTTGCGGGTGTTCTTCACGTACACCAGCAGGTTGCCCCGGTTGAGCATGATCGTGCTGTCCAGCCGGTTCACGCTCAGGTTCTCCGGTGTGGCGTCGAACAGCATGCTGTTGCGGTTCATCTGCATGGTGTACAGTTCGCTCAGCGTGTTGCGCAGGAACACATCATCCTCCAGGATGTAGAACGAGGGCGGCAGCAGCTTCTCATCGCCCAGGTTCACCACGTAATCCTCCAGGTCGTTCAGCGACTGGATCATCAGCTCCAACCTCCTTCGCTCGTTGTCGAAGCGCACCAGCTCGTTGAAGTAGCGGTCCTCCTCGCGGCTCAGGTCGAGGATGTTGCGGCTCTCCTTGTAGCGCTGCATCTCGTCCTCGAACTGGTTCAGGATCACCGTCACCTCATCGAGCTGCTTGTCGATGTAGTTGAGCGTGTTCTGGTTGATGTCGAACTCGCTCTGCAGCGTGTAGGTGATGTACTCGCGGCTCAGCGTATCCAGGAACATCTTGGCCCGCGCGGGGATCTCGTCCTCCACGGTGACCTGCAGGATCGTGGTGTAGTCCAGGTTCTCCACCACCATGCCGCTCTTGTACTTGTTCACCAGCCAGGGCCGGCTGTGCCGCACGAACTGGTAGTCGCTCGCCGTCACCTTCTCGAAACTCCCCGCCGCCAGCTGTTCGCTCTTGTCCACACGCAGCAGGAAGTCGTTCTCCATGACGTCCTGCCCGAAGGCATACACCTTCGACACGATGCCCGCGCCCCCATCGTAGCTCAGCTCGTAGTGGTCCGGGTCCACCACCCGCAGGTCGAACGGCCGCTGGTAGTACTTGGGGTTCAGCAGGTCGATCTTCACGGTGAAGGGAAGCGACCCGTACACCTGGGACACCTTGAACCGACCGATGATGTAGTAGGAGATGTCGAAATCGAGCTTGCTCAGCGCCTTGTCCACCAGGTCGTACGAGGTGAGCACCCGCTTCTGGTTCACGATATCGCTGTACGCCGCGACATAGCCGATGTTCTGATAGACCTGCGTCTGGTAGTTGTACACCTCGCGGTCCTTCAACAGGATCTGCGCACTGGCGCCATGCACCTCGGGGATCTTGTAGGAGTACAGGTAGCTCAACGCGGCGGAGAGCACCACGGCCACCACCACGAAGTACCAGTTCTTGGAGAAGATCCGGACGAAATACCGGAGGTCGTTGACGTCGATGATGCCGCCTTTCGCCTGACTTCCCGGGGTGGCCATCGCTTGCAACGGGCTCCGGCTCGGACCGCACCACTGTGCGGACCCGGTCCCGGAGCAAGGGCGCCAAAGATACACGGCCCGCTGGATGCTGTTGCACGCCCTGAGGTCCGGCGATCGCACCCACCGGTTTGCCGATCGTTCATAAATGTTCATCTTCGCGCTCTGGACCCGAGCAGCTCGGGAACCGTACCTTCGCCAACCCTACCGAACGCCTTGTCGAGGAAGCTCTCCCACCGTATCGCAGCGGTCCTTGTCCTGGTCCTGCTGCCTTTGGCCGGCGGCCTTTGGGCGCAGCCTCCAGTGGGAGGTCCGCCCCCCTGCTGGCCTCCGCCCTGCATCCCCATCGACGGCGGCATCGGCCTGCTCATCGCTGCCGGCGCCATCATCGGCGGGCGCTCCGCGATCTCCCTGCGCCGGACCCGCCCCGGCAAGTGACCCATGGACGGGGCCCCGGCACCGGCCTCACTCCCCTTGCGCGACCCGCTCGTCCGCTTCCTCGCCACCGCAGGCGCTCTGTTCCTGGGCTGGTATCTTCTGTATGAGCTCGTCATCCACCCGTGGGGTGTGCTCGACCGCGCGGTGATCGACAACCTCATCGGCCTCAGCGGAGCCCTGCTCACTGCTCTGGGGTACACCCTGCTGCCCGAGCCCGCCAACGCCGAGATGATCCGGACCGTGGGTGTCCAGGGCGGTCACCTGCTATGGATCGGCGATCCCTGCAACGGGGTGAGCCTCTTCGCCGTCTTCGCGCTCTTCCTCCTCACCTACCCCGGGCCCTGGCGCCACAAGGCCTGGTTCATCCCGATCGGCCTGCTCACCATCCACTTCATCAACGTGGTCCGCATCGCCGCCCTTTGCATCGTGGTCACCATCGACTACGAACTGCTCAACTTCAACCACGACTACACCTTCTATGTGGTCGTGTACGGCTGGGTCTTCCTCCTGTGGTTCCTGTGGGTGAAGCGGTTCGCGCGGACCGGTGCCACCGCGCCGGGGCCATGAAACGCCGGCTCATCGCCGCCGCCATCGTCGCCATCGGCGTGCTGCTCGGCGCCGTGCGCGAGTTCCTCTTCCTCAACCTCAACTACCAGATCGACCACCTGCAGCGGGGGACCCCATACTCTTACGCCCACTCGCAGTTCCAGCGATGGGCCGCCGGCGCCGACCTGGGCGGCCTGACCCTGCTGAAATGGCTCCTCGCCGCCGCCTACGTGGCCGTCATGCTCCTGCTGGCCGTGCTGCTGGCACGCGTCCTCACCGGCCACCATGGCCACCGCCGCACCCTGATCGCCGGCACCCTCATCGCCGCCGCCCTTGCCCTGCTGCTGCACCTCAGCGCCCGTGCGCTTCCGCCGCTGGAGGCCGTGGCCGTGAAGCTTCTGCACGCCCTGCAGTACCCCGTGCTTCTGCTGATCCTGGTGTTGGTGCTCCCGCTCGCCCGGCGTTCCCGCACCTGAACGGGTGGCGCCCCCGGCTATCTTCGCCGCTCACCCTCTTCCACCATGGAGCGCGATCAGCAGGTCTTCGGCATCATCGACAAGGAGAAATGGCGCCAGACCAAGGGCCTGGAGCTGATCGCCAGCGAGAACTACGTGAGCGACCAGGTGATGGAGGCCATGGGCTCGGTGCTCACCAACAAGTATGCTGAAGGCCTTCCGGGCAAGCGCTACTACGGCGGTTGCGAGCATGTGGACGAGGTGGAGCAGCTGGCCATCGACCGCGCCAAACGCCTCTTCGGCGCCGCTTGGGCCAACGTACAACCCCACAGCGGGGCCCAGGCCAACGCTGCGGTGATGCTCGCCGCGCTCAAACCGGGCGACACCATCCTGGGCTTCGACCTGAGCCATGGCGGCCACCTCACCCACGGCAGCCCGGTCAACTTCAGCGGCAAGCTCTACCGCGCCACCTTCTACGGGGTGGACAAGGCCACCGGACGGGTCGACATGAACGTGGTGCGCGAGATCGCGCAGCGCGAGCGACCGAAGCTGATCATCTGCGGGGCGAGCGCCTACAGCCGCGACTGGGACTATGCCACCTTCCGCGCCATCGCCGACGAGGTGGGTGCTGCGCTGATGGCCGACGTGAGCCACCCTGCCGGTCTCATCGCCGCCCGGCTCCTCACCGACCCCCTGCCGCACTGCCACGTGGTGACCACCACCACCCACAAGACCCTGCGCGGACCGCGGGGAGGGCTGATCATGGTCGGCCGCGATGCCGACAACCCTTGGGGCGCGAAGACCCCCAAGGGCGAGGTGCGCAGCCTGGGCAGCGTGCTGGACGGCGCCGTGTTCCCCGGCACCCAGGGCGGCCCGCTCGAGCATGTCATCGCCGCCAAGGCCATCGCTTTCGGCGAGGCGCTCGCGCCGAGCTTCGTCGACTACGGCCGGCAAGTGATCGCCAACGCCCGCACCATGGCCGAAGGCTTGGTGGAAATGGGCTACGATGTGGTGAGCGGCGGCACCGACAACCACTGCATGCTGATCGACCTGCGCAACAAGGGCGTCACCGGCAAGGAGGCCGAACAGGCACTTGGCCGCGTGGACATCACGGTGAACAAGAACATGGTGCCCTTCGACACGCAGAGCCCCTTCGTCACCAGCGGCATCCGCATCGGTGCGCCGGCCATCACCACGCGCGGGCTCAAGGAGGCCGAATGCAGACAGATCGTGCACCTCATCGACGCGGCCCTCACCCACCGCAACGACGACGCCGAACTGGACCGCATCCGGTTCCAGGTGAACGGCATGATGCGCCTTCGGCCCCTGTTCAGCTGACGGAGCCATGAGCAGCCGACGCCGCCGTTCCCGCCGCGACCGTCGCTCCCCCTGGCGCGCCACCCTGCTCGTGCTGCTGCTCTGCCTGGCCGCCGCCGAGGCCAGTCCCTGGCTGCTCGGCTGGCTCATCGGCCAACCCTACGACCGCGCCGCCACCCTTGAGGCCCTCGGTACCACCATCCCTGTGGACTCCACACAGGCCGATCGTCCCGCCGAGGAATACCTGGGCGACCACTACCTGCATCCCTACCTCGGCTATGTCAGCGTACCCCTCAACGACCGCAACCGCTTCGGCCTGCCCGGCGCGGATCCGCTGCATCCCGGCGCGCCCGACACCGTGAACGTGGTGCTGCTGGGCGGATCGGTGGCCATGGGCCTGCACACCTTCGCCGAGGAACGCCTGCTCCGCGGCCTGCAGCGCGTGCCTGCCTTCCGCGGCAAGGCCTTCCGCGTGGCGGTGCTCGCCCTGGGCGGCTACAAGCAGCCGCAGCCGCTCCAGGCCCTCAGCTGGTTCCTGGCCCAGGGCGCCCACATGGACCTGGTGCTCGCGCTCGACGGCTTCAACGACATCGTGCTGCCGATGTGCGACAACCTGCCCTTCGGCATCCACTCCAACTACCCCCGGCACTGGAACATGTACGCCCGCAAGCGGCTCGACCCCAAGGTGCAGCGCATCCTGGCCCAACGGCTGGCCATCAGCGAGCACCGTGATGAACGCCGACATCGCCTGGCCGCCTCGCAATTACGCCACAGCAACATCGCCCTCCTCCTCTGGCGTACCCGCGACCAACGCGATGCCGCCGAGCTCACCGAGCTGGAGCAGCGGCTGCGCACCACCATGGAGAACGCGGGCGCGGATCTGCAGGTGACCGGTCCGGTGCGCACCGTCACCGACACCGCCGCCTACCGCGCCGAGCAGGCCGACCTGTGGATGCGCAGCTCCATGCAGGTGAACGCACTGGCCCGGGCGAACGGCGCCGCGTACTTCCACTTCCTGCAGCCCAACCAGTACGTACCGGGTTCCAAACCCATCGGTCCCAAGGAGGCCGCCGTGGCCCTGGCCGAAGGTCCCTTCTGCTACCGTGATGCGGTGGAGCAAGGCTATCCGTTGCTCATCGCACGGGGCGCGCGCCTCAAGGTCGCCGGGGTGGACTTCCACGACCTCACCGGGCTTTTCCGCACCGAGCCGCGCGCCATGTACAGCGACCAGTGCTGCCACTTCACCACACCAGGCTACCTCCGGATCGCTGAAGCCATGGCCGAGGTGGTGGTGGAAGGGTTGAAGAGCGCGCCGGCAGACTAGTCCATCAGCTCCACCCGGTCGCCGTTCCGCGCCGCATCCGCGCGAGCACGGTCCCAATCCAGGTTGTTGCCGCTGGTGCCCAGGAAGCGCTTGAAGAAATTCTCCCGCTCCGGCAGGGACACGAACTCCTGCACATAGGCCGGCGTGGGGTCGATGGCGGGCGTGGACAGGCTCGCACTGAAGAGGTCCTTGAACACCACCGGCAGCATGTCGATGTCCGCGCCCAGCTGGCGCTCCATCCGCTTGGCCAGGCCGCGCAACATCCAGGACTGGAAGGGATCGGAGGCCAGCGCGATGCGCTTCATGCCGCGGTCGCGGGCCATCATGTAGCTGTTGAACAGGTTCTCGGTGCTGTGCTCGGCCCGGGTCTCCAAGAGGATGTGCTCGCGCGGAACGCCCAGTTGCTCCGCATACAGCCCCATGATGGTGGCCTCCACGTACGGCGTGTACACGGCCGAACCCGAGAAGATGATGTTCCTGGTCAGCCCCCGCTCATACAGCTTCACCGCCCAGTGCACGCGCATCTTCATGATGTCCTGCCATTGGCCGCCCTCGAACGGCACGCCCGGCACCACCACCGCATCGTACGGGGCGGCCTGTTCGGCCTTCTGGTACAGGCGCGCCTGGCCCTTGTTGGTCATGGCACAGGAGGACAGGGAGGCCACCAGGGCCAGAGCCCCAAGGGAGGGCAGGAAGGAGCGGATGTTCATGGGTCCGGGGTTGTACACATGGAACACGCAGCAAAGCTATCGGTTCGCATAGTGTTCTACTTTTCTAACTATTCCTTGAACAAAACACCGCCAACGCTGCCCATCCGTCACCCAACCACCTGAGCACAAGGGCCTTGAAGCGCAAGGTCGCCCGGGTCACCACCAGGGCTTCGGCAGGTGAGGTCCAGCACAGCAGCACGGCGCAGAAGGCCAGCGCCATGTCCGGGATGTGGAACCAGATGCCGCTGACCAGATGGAACAGCAGGGCGGTGATCAGCGCGGTGCGCCGGAGGGCCGGCACCCACAGAGCGACGGGCAGGGCCACCAACAGAACGAGCATCCCGTGCCCAAGGGCGGCGGCGAGCGCGGGGTGATGGAGGAGCTCGCTTGGGCCATAGGCCTCGTCGCTGGCCACACGCAGCAGGGCGGTGCCATCCCGCCAGGAGGTGCCCGCCAGCTTGTTCAGCCCTGACATGGCGTAGGCCAGGCAGAGCTGAAGGCGAATGGCCGTGAAGCCCAGGTGCGCGAGCCGCGCCTCGAAGGCTCCCGAAGGTCGCTCACGCAACGCGACGTTCCACAGCAGCACGTTGGCCATCAACCAGTGGCCACCGGTGGCCGCGAGCCATGAGCGATGGAGAAGGACGGTGTAGAGCACGGCCATCGTCAGGGCCACCCACCGGGGTGGTTCGCGCCACAGCCCATACGCGGCCATGGCGAGCAGCAGCGACGCCGCGGGAAGCCCGGCCCACCGGTCCGATCCCGGCAAGGCGGCCACGAGGACCGGGATCCAGGCCCCCTGGGTGACCGGCGAGACCGGATGCTGCCAGAGCCGATCGGCTTCCGGCACCGCACATAGCACCACCCCCAGGAGCCAGAGGTGCATGGCCCGTTGGAACAGGCGGATGGTGGCCGGGTTCATGGCGGGACCGGGGTTGCGAACTCGAGCTGTACGTGGTGGCTCCGGCGCTCCCATGGCCGGGCCGGATCGTCCATGCACCGCTGCACGGCGCGCAAGGCCAGCGGCCCCTTCAATGGCGGCCGCTCCGTGAACAAGGAACGCAGCGCAGGCGCCCATCGGGGCGGCACCACCAGCGTGTCCGGGAGGGCCTCACCGCCGCCGAGATAGGCGATCAGGTGACGGGCCATGCGGCGTGCGGCCCGTCCCTCCGCTTCCGCTGCGGACCAGGCTCCTTGCCCCTGCTTCGCCTCCACGGTGCATGCGCATCGCGGCGGGTCGGGTGCGAAGAGGTCCCAGCCCTGATGGAACAGCGGGCGCACCAGGGCCACCGACCAGGCGCGCCACAACGGCGGCACCCAGCGCTTCGGCGCCGTGTAGCCCGCCACGAGCAGCGTGTGGATGGCGAGCACGGCCACGGTAAGAAAGCGGAGCATGCGCGACATGGCGGCGTGAAGATGGCGACCGCGTGCCACCTTTGCCGCCGATGACCATCTCCGCCAACGACCACGCCCTGCGCTCCTGGGTGCCCGTACCCGATGGCAACGACTTCCCCATCCAGAACCTGCCCCTGGGCGTGGGCGCATGGAACAGTGTGGCCGCAGTGCCCATGACGCGCATCGGCGACCGGGCGCTGGACCTCAGCGTGCTGGCCGAGGCCGGCCTCCTGGACGGCCTGGGCATCGCCCGCGAAGCCTTCGACGCACCGGCGTTGAACCCCTTGATGGCCGCCGGCAAAGCGGGCGTGCGCGCCCTGCGCCAGCGCCTCAGCGAACTGCTGCGCCACGACAACCCGGTGCTGCGCGATGACAACACCCTCCGCGATGCCGCGCTGGTGGCGGCCGACCAGGTGGTGATGCACCTGCCTGTGGTGGTGGGCGACTACACCGACTTCTACAGCAGTCGCCAGCACGCCTTCAACGTGGGCTGCATGTTCCGCGACCCGGCCAACGCCCTGCTGCCCAACTGGCTGCACCTGCCGGTGGGCTACCACGGCCGCGCCAGCAGCATCGTGGTCAGCGGCACGCCCGTCCGCCGTCCCATGGGCCAGTACAAGCCTGCTCCCGATGCCGCGCCGGTGTTCGGGGCCACGCGCCAGTTGGACATGGAACTGGAGGTGGCCTTCATCACCTTCGACGGCAATGCGCTGGGTGAACGCATCGGCACCGCCGAGGCGGAGGACCGCATCCTGGGCCTGGTGCTCTTCAACGATTGGAGCGCGCGCGACATCCAGGCGTGGGAGTACGTGCCGCTGGGGCCCTTCCTGGGCAAGAACTTCGGCAGCAGCGTCAGCCCGTGGGTGGTGCTGCTGGACGCACTGGAGCCCTTCCGCACCGCGTCGCCGGAGCAGGACCCGCCGGTGCTGCCCTACCTGCGCCAGCAGGGACCGCACCATTTCGACATCGCGCTGGAGGCCGCCATCGCCACGCCCGATGGCCGCGAGACGGTGATCAGCCGCACCAACTTCAAGCACCAGTACTGGAGCATGGCCCAACAACTGGCGCATCACACGGTGAACGGCTGCAATGTGCGCTGCGGCGACCTGATGGCCAGCGGCACCATCAGCGGGGACGCCCCGGAAAGCTACGGGAGCCTGTTGGAGCTGACCTGGAGAGGCACCAGGCCCCTCACCCTGCACGACGGCAGCGAACGGAAGTTCCTGGAGGACGGCGATACGCTGGTGATGCGCGGGCACGCCGAGCGCGACGGGGTCCGCATCGGCTTCGGCGAGGTGCGCGGCACCGTACTGCCTGCGCTCCCCTACCTTTAGGGCACGGCCATGGACGGAGCGAAGGCGAAGGCCCCGGGTCTTCCGGGCGTGGACAGCGCGCGTGAGAAGGACGAGATCCTCTACCGCTATCGCGGCCTGCTGCGCAGCATCCGCGGTGATCGCACCCCGGAGGACACGCGGCTGATCCGCAAGGCCTTCAACATCGCCCTCGAGGCCCACAAGGACCAGCGGCGCAAAAGCGGCGAGCCCTACATCTACCATCCGCTCGCCGTGGCCCGCATCTGCTCCGAGGAGATCGGCCTGGGCACCACCAGCGTGGTGTGTGCGCTGCTGCACGACACGGTGGAGGACACCGACCTCACCCTGGAGGACGTGCGCGACCTCTTCGGGCCCACGGTGGCCGCCATCATCGACGGCCTCACCAAGATCAGCGGCCTGCAGTTCGGCACGGACAGCATCCAGGCGGAGAACTTCCGCAAGGTGCTGCTGACCCTGGCGCAGGATGTGCGGGTGATCCTGATCAAGCTCGCCGACCGCCTGCACAACATGCGCACCCTGGAGGGCATGGTGCGCGACAAGCAGCTGAAGATCGCCAGCGAGACCCTCTTCCTGTACGCCCCCCTCGCCCACCGCCTCGGTCTGTACAGCATCAAGAGCGAACTGGAGGACCTGGCCTTGAAGTTCAAGGAGCCGGACGTGTACGCGGACATCGAACAGCGGTTGAAGAAGGGCGAGGCCGTGCGCAAGCGCTTCATCAGCCGCTTCATGCTGCCCATCCGCGAGTCGCTCGACCGCGAGGGCTTCACGTACGAGATCAAGGGCCGGCCCAAGAGCATCCACAGCATCTACAACAAGATGCTGAAGAAGAACGTGACCTTCGAGGAGGTGTACGATGTCTTCGCCATCCGCATCATCATCGACACCAAGCACGAGCTGGAGAAGGCCGACTGCTGGAAGGTGTACAGCATCGTCACGGATTTCTACCAGCCCAACCCCGACCGGCTGCGCGACTGGATCAGCACCCCGAAGGCCAACGGCTACGAGAGCCTGCACACCACCGTGATGAGCCCGGGCGGGCGCTGGGTGGAGGTGCAGATCCGCAGCAGGCGCATGGATGAGATAGCCGAGATGGGCCTGGCGGCGCATTACCGCTACAAGGACGACGAGGAGCACGCCAGCGCGCTGGACGCCTGGCTCAACCGCGTGCGCGAGGTGCTGGAGGACCCCACGGCCAGCGCCATCGACTTCGTGAACGATTTCAAGCTGAACCTCTTCAGCGACGAGATCGTCGTGTTCACCCCGAAGGGCGAGATGCGCAACCTGCCGGCCGGGGCCACCGCGCTCGACTTCGCCTTCGACATCCACAGCCACGTGGGCCGGCAGTGCATCGGCGCCAAGGTGAACCACAAACTGGTGCCGCTGAGCCACAAGCTGCGCAGCGGTGACCAGATCGAGATCATCACCTCGCGCAAGCAGCAGCCCAAGGAGGACTGGCTCACGTACGTGGTGACGGCCCGGGCCCGCCACAAGATCAAGCAGGCGCTGCGCGAACAGAAGCGCAAGCTGGCCGTCGTGGGCCGCGAGGCCGCACAACGCAAGCTCCGCGGCTGGGGCGCCAAGGTGGACGACCGGAACGTCGCCACCCTCATCGAGCATTTCCACGCCACCTCGCCCACCGACCTCTTCTACCGCATCGCCCGCGGCCGCGTCGACCTGGACACGCTGGGCACGCCCACCGTGAAGGCCGGTCGCCTCAACCTGCCCCCGAGGCCGGTGGCCCGCGAGGAGGAGCGAGCCCTGGAGGAGGTGGTGGCCGAGATCCGCGGTCAGTCCTCCGGAGCCCTCGTCATCGGCGACGACCTGCAGAAGCTCGACTACCGCCTCAGCCCCTGCTGCAACCCCATCCCCGGCGACGATGTCTTCGGCTTCATCACCGTGGGCGAGGGCATCAAGATCCACCGCGTGAACTGCCCCAACGCCGTGCAGCTCATGAGCAACTTCGCCTACCGCATCGTGAAGGCGCGATGGAAGGGCAAGGACAGCGTGGAGTTCCTCGCCGGCCTCCGCTTCTCCGGGATCGACGAGGTGGGCCTGGTGAACAAGATCACCTCCATCATCAGCCACCAGCACAACGTCAACATGCGGTCGATCAGCTTCGAGAGCAATGACGGCATCTTCGAGGGCAAGGTGATGGCCTACGTGCAGGACACCGACCACCTGATGTCGCTGATCGACAAGCTGCGCCGTGTGAACGGCGTGCGTTCGGTGGAGCGCGTGGACCACTGAGGCTCCCGGGCGTGGCGTACCTTCGCCCCGATGGTCACCGCCGAGCAGAAGGACCGTGTCCGCACCATCTTCACGGAGTATCTGGAACGCAACGGGCACCGCAAGACCCCCGAGCGATTCGCCATCCTCACGGAGGTCTATGAACAGGAGGGGCACTTCGACATCGAACGCCTCTTCGCGCGGATGAAGCAGAAGCGCTACCAGGTGAGCCGCGCCACGCTGTACAACACCATGGAGCTGCTGCTGGAGTGCGACCTGGTGCGGCGCCACCGCTTCACCAGCGCGCCGGCCCAGTTCGAGCGCAGCCACGCCTTCCGCCAGCACGACCACCTGATCTGCCGCGCCTGCGGCACCGTCACGGAGTTCTGCGACCCCCGCATCCAGCACATCCGAGCCACCGCCGCCGAGGTCACCGGCTTTCAGGTGGAGCACCACGCGTTGCATCTTGACGGCCTCTGCCGCAACTGCCGTCCCAAGCCCGAAACGCCATGAGCGACCGCCCCACCTTCGACCTGCAGGTCAACCCCACGGACACCTGTCCGGTCTTCAAGCTCCAGGGCCGCCTGATGGACCAGCAGCAGGCCGACAGGCTCCTTTCCTCCCTGGAAGAGGGCCTGGCGGGGGGGCAGCACAACGTGGTGCTCGACATGAGCGACCTTCAGTACATGAACAGCACCGGGCTGAACATCCTGATCAACGTGCTCACACGCACCCGCAACGCCGGCGGTGACGCCATCATCTCCGGCCTCTCCCCCAGTGTGCGCCAGCTCTTCGTGGTCACCAAGCTCGATTCGGTCTTCACCATCACCGGTGGCGTCGACGAGGCCCTCGCCAAGCTCAAGGCGTGATGGGCGCCCGCATGGACGTCCTGCTCGGCGCCCAGTGGGGCGATGAGGGCAAGGGCAAGGTGGTGGACGTCGTGGCTCCGCGATATCAGGTGGTGGCCCGTTTCCAAGGCGGCCCCAACGCCGGGCACACCCTGTGGATCGAAGGCCGCAAACACGTCCTTCACACCGTGCCCAGCGGCGTGTTCCACGACGGGGTGATGAACCTCGTGGGCAATGGCGTGGTGATCGACCCGGTGATCTTCCTGCAGGAGCTCGATGGCATCGCGGCAAGCGGGGTGGACCTTCAGGGCCGACTGGCCATCTCGCGCCGCGCCCACCTCATCCTGCCCACGCACCGCGCCCTCGATGCCGCCAGCGAGGCCGAGAAGGGCAAGGAACGGATCGGCAGCACGCTCAAGGGCATCGGGCCGACGTACATGGACAAGACCGGCCGCAACGGTCTTCGCGTGGGCGACCTTGAGCGGGCCGACCTGCACGACCGCTACCGCGGCCTGGTGCGCAAGCACGAACGCCTGCTGGGCCTCTACGGCGCACCGGGTCCCGACCGCGAGGCCGAGGAGCGCTGGATGCACGCCGTGGAACGCCTGCGCGCCATGGAACTGGTGGACAGCGAGCATGTCCTCGACCAGGCCTTCCGCCAAGGACGCCAGGTGCTCGCAGAAGGCGCCCAAGGCACCCTGCTCGACATCGACTTCGGCACCTATCCCTTCGTCACCAGCAGCAGCACCATCTGCGCCGGAGCCTGCTCCGGACTGGGCGTTCCTCCCTCGCGCATCGGCCGGGTGATCGGTATCTTCAAGGCGTATTGCACCCGCGTGGGCAGCGGGCCCTTCCCCACGGAACTGACGGACGGGACCGGCGATCACATCCGGAAGGCGGGCAACGAGTTCGGCAGCACCACCGGTCGTCCGCGCCGCTGTGGCTGGCTCGACCTGCCCGCCCTGCGCTACGCGGTGATGATCAACGGCGTGAGCGAACTGGCCATGATGAAGGCCGACGTGCTCAGCGACATGGATCGGGTGCGCGTGTGCACCCACTACCGGGTGAACGGCGAGCTCACCGACCGCCTGCCGTACGATGTGCAGGGGGCCGAACCGGTGTACGCCGACTGCGACGGATGGGGAGCACTGGGCAGCGACATCCCGGATGCGCTCGAGCGCTATATCCGGCGGATCGAGGAGGCGGTGCAGGTGCCTGTGCGCATCGTGTCCACCGGCCCCGATCGCCGGCAGACCATCGAACGGCCGAGCGCCGTGGCCGTCCTCTAGACAGCGATGCGGCGCGCGCGCAAGGCCCGGGACGTCCGCGCGATGCCACCCCTGCCCACCGGCCTGGTTGAACGCCTCTCGGCCACCCTGGGCGACGAAGCCCACGCCCTGCTCACCGCGCTCGACCGCCCGCCGCCCACCAGCATCCGCCTCAATCCCCACAAGCCTGGCGGCCCCGCAGGCACACCCGTCCCCTGGTGCACCACGGGTCGCTACCTCGACGAACGTCCGCTGTTCACCGTGGACCCCCTGCTGCATGCCGGTGCCTACTACGTGCAGGAAGCGGGCAGCATGCTGATCGAACGCGCGATGGCCGCCGCGGACCTGATCGGTGCGGACGCGATCGCACTGGACCTCTGCGCAGCCCCCGGAGGAAAGAGCACCCATCTGCTGTCCCTCCTCGGTCCGGGCGCCGTGGTGGTGTGCAACGAGGTGGATGGGCGCCGGCTGGCCGTGCTGCGGGAGAACGTCTGGAAATGGGGTTCGCCCAACGCCTGCGTCACACGGTTTCCCGCCGAGGCCTTCAGCGCCCTTTCTCATTTCGACCTTGTGCTGCTCGACGCCCCGTGCAGCGGCGAAGGACTGATGCGCCGCGAGCCCATGGCCCGCGCACAGTGGTCGTTCGAGCTGGTGCGGCAGTGCAGTGCGGTGCAGGCCGACCTGCTCCACCACGCGTGGCGGGCCCTTCGACCCGGTGGCGTGCTGATCTACAGCACCTGCACCTGGGCCGATGAGGAGGACGAAGGGCAACTGCGTCGGTTCCTGCAACAGCACGAGGCCGAGGTGCTGTCGATCGACCCACTGGACAATGGCCCCAGCCGGGGCGCGCTCGGGCTCACCTGCATGCCCCATCGCTGCCAGGCCGAAGGCTTCTTCATCGCCGCCGTGCGCAAACCAGGCACATCGGATCAACCGGTCGCTGCGGGCCCCTGTACGGTGGACGGCCATCACCTCCGCCCTCCTGGCTGGGCCGCAATGCCGGCCGCGCTCCGTGCCGCCATCGACCGTTCCGATGGCGCCCTGCCGCTGACCTTGGAGATCCCCGGAGGGACGGCACCTCATCCTGCGGCCGCCTGCTGCCCGGAAGCCTTGGAGTTGCTCCGAACGGTCCTTCCCTTTGCCACGGTGGACCTGGACCGCGAGGGGGCTCTGTCGTTCCTGCGGGGTGAGGCCATCGCCTCCACCGGGGCGCGGGGCCATGCACTGATGTCCCACGCCGGCCTCGGCCTTGGGTGGGCGAAAGGCGCAGGCAACCGATGGAACAACCGCCATCCCGCCGGCTGGCGCATCCGCACGCGGCGCAACGGCGTTTAACTTGCGGTCACCGCCGTCGCATGTGGGACCTCATCCTGGACCGCTTCGACCGTCACAAGTACGGCATCATCGGTACGCTGGTGCTTCACACTGCGGTGGTCTTCACCATGGCCATCTCCAGGCTGGGTACAGGGCCCGATCCCGACCAAAGCAACGAGATGCGGGTGGATGTCATGGATGCCGCGCTGGCCGAGGCCCTGCTGCAGGCCATTGAGACCGGCACGCCACCGCCCCCCATGCAGGCGACCAATGTGGTCAGCGACCTGAACGCGCAACTGCGGGCTGCCCAAGCGATGCCCACGGTGAGCGAGCGCACGGCCGAACGGCTGGAGAACGACCTGCGCGCCATGGAACAGAGCGAATTCGAGCGGCTGGCCGAGGAACGGCGGGCGGCCGGCAAGGAGGTGGTGGTGCCCGAACTGGACCCCAGCCAGTGGGACAAGGACCGCTACCTGCCCAAGGAACAGCCCCCAGCCCGCGTGGAGGGGCCCGCCACCGTCTCCTATGACCTCAAGGGTCGTCGGCCCGAGGTGCTCGAGGTGCCCGCCTACCTCTGCACCGGAAGCGGTCGCGTGGTCGTGCGGATCGCCGTGGACCGCAGCGGCTCCATTCGACGGACCGCCCTGGACAAGGAAGCCACCACCGTCACGGAGGAGTGCATGGTGGCGTACGCCATGGCCTATGCCGGCGAGGCCCGCTTCGACCGATCGGCCACCGCTCCCGAGGAACAGATCGGCACGATCACATTCCTCTTTCTTCCTCAATAGGGACATTTTGACGCATTCGGCCGCGGGCAACGGTCGATATGTCCTGTTCTCTGGGTCGGCATACCGGTTGTCGGGAGCATGGCGCACACAACCACACTCAACACCGATCCCGTCATGACCATCGTGAAGTACCGCCCCAAAGCCAGCTACGTGAGCCCGTTCAATACGCTGGTGAACGAATTCTTCGGTCGCGACATGAACAGCATCTTCGGACAGGATGAGCCTCGTCAGGCACTTCCGAGCGTGAACATCATCGAGCGCGATACCGAGTTCAAACTGGAGGTGATGGCACCCGGCTATAAGAAGGATGACCTGAAGGTGAACGTCGAGGATAACGTGCTCACCGTGAGCGCTGAAAAGAAGAACGAAGAGCAGAAAGAGGGAGACCGTTTCACGCGTCGTGAGTTCCACTTCAGTTCCTTCACGCGCAGTTTCCGACTGCCCGAAAGCGCGAACGCGGACCGCATCAAGGCCGAATACACCGATGGCATCCTGCACCTTTCGATCCCGAAGGTGGAGGCCACGAAGCCGAAGGCCAAGGAGATCGCCGTGAACTGAACAGCGACCCGTCGATCGCGGAGGGGCGCCCACAAGGCGCCCTTTCGCCTTTCCGAAACCCTGCACCCAGACCATTCGTAGAGCACGGAGCGGCCCCGAACCATGGGGCCCGTCCGCACCATGCGCAGCCAGAAGACGCTCCTCGACTACTATCAGGAACTGCTGGACAAGATCAGCCTGGCGGATGCGCGCGTGTTCCGCAAGGAGCTGCGCAAGGCCTTCCGACACCTGGTGCCGGAGGAGCGAGAGCAACTGAAGCAGTGGTTCCGATCGGCCTGCGTCTGCAAACTGCCCCAGGAGGAACGGATCACCGTCCCGGTGCGCCGTTCCTGAGCCCGGCAAGTTCGAGGGGGATCGGACCGGCGGTCAGGGCCTCAGTTGAACGTGCGACTGTTCCATGCCTCGCCGCTGAACCGGCCGAAGAACGCGAACCATGCCTGCACGGTGAACGCCGTGACCACCACGGTCGACCAGAAAGCGAACAGAAACCGATGGGCTCCCCACCACCCGGCCATCGGGTCGCGGGTGATCCATCCGGTCGGTATCGCCGCCGCGAGGACCAGGGCCGCGATGAGCACGGTGGCCCCGAGATGAAACGGAGCACGGACCGGCCAATGCACCAGCGCGCGCCAGGGCGACAGGTCCGAACCCCATCGATGGATCAGGTAATACCGGTCGGCACCGATCCGCACGAAGAGCAGGGGATCGGCATCTGCATCGCAGAGCCGGAACCGTCGCGCGGGAGCCAGGATGTGGTAGCCCCGAAGCACCTGGCCGGTGCCTGACTCCAGCGCACGAACGGCGGCGATGGCCTGTCGGGGGATCTCTCCCTTGTACAGTGCGCTCGGAAGGAACCGCAACCGATACCGGACACAGAGGTCACGGATGGCCCTGCGGCCGAAGATGCGCGCAGGGGACAACCCGTGCAGCGCGTTCATGCGATCATCACCGGAACTGCGGATCGCCGCTTCCACCACGGCGTCAGCGGTATCCTCCTCTTCGAGCCAAGTGCGCACCTCGTTCACCAGGGCCTCCTGGCCCAGCAGGATGCGCTCCAACCGTTCACGATCCTCTCGCAGGTCCACGGCGTCAGGTTCTGCTCATCCAACGCTTCCGAGCGGCGGTGGGTTCACTCCTCCGTGCGACCCTCCTCGGGCACCTCGGCCTCCATCAGCGCAGCGCGGTCCTCGGCATCGCGCACATGGGCCGGTGCGTCCAGCGCCACGCTGGAGAGCACCTGCCGGTCGGGTTGCAGCACACGGCACCGGGCCTGCACAGGCACCGGGCTGTAGCGGCTCCCTTTCTCCACCACCACGTACCACACCGCATCATGCGGGATGACGAAGCGGACAGGAGAGCTGTCGTAGGTGCCCCCGTAGAAGGTGAAGCTCCGGCAGTTCTTGTACCGCTTGTACTCCACTGCGGTCAGGAAACGCACCTTGGTCGGCCGGTCGATCTCCACCTCGATGATCTCCTTCTTCTTTGCCTGGAACTGTTTGTACAGGTACTGCATGCGCGGCTCGATGATCGGGTAAATATAGGCTGCGTTCACATGCCAGGTGTGCTCAGAGCTTCACACTGAGCACCGGGAACGAGGTGTGGTTGACGATGTCCTCCGTCAGGCTCCCGTTCACGACATGGAAGAAGCCCGTACGACCGTGCGTGGCCATGGCGATGAGGTCCGTGTCGATGCCACGCGAGAAGTTCAGGATGCCCTCCTCGATGCTGAGGTCGTTGTAGATGGTGGCGGTGTACTTGCCGAGCTCGTGCCGCTGGAGGAAGACGTCCATCGCCCGGGTGGAATCCTCGCTGCGCTCGAAGTTCTTCGGCGTGTTCACCTTCAGCAGATGGATGCGTGGGTCGAACAGCCGGAGGAAGGGCAGGAAGGCCTCGAACTTGGCGTTGTCCGCCTCGGTGAAGGTGCTCGCGTACACCACATCGTTCACGGCGAAGTCCTCGATGTGATGCTTGATGACCAGGACGGGCATGGGGGCGATGCGGACGATGCGCTGGGTGTTGGAGCCCACCAGCCCGCGAATGCCGCGTGCGCCGTGCGAGCCCATCACCACCAGGTCCACATGGGCCAGGTTGTCGTTCTTGAACATCTCGGTGATGGACAGCTGCCGCAGCATGAACTTCTTCAGCTCAAGGCCCTGCAGGAAGGGCAGCTGCGGGACCTTGTCGAGCTTCGCCTCGATCTCGTCCCGCAGGCGCTGGTTCTCCGTGTGGAAATCCGTCATCTGCTCGTACATGTGCACGATGTCGATGCACGCCCCGGACAGCCGGGCCAGCTTGGCGGCCACACGCAGGGCATCGGTCGCGCAGTCCGAGAAATCGTAGGGAACAAGGATGGTCTTCATGGCATTCCGTTTTCCGCTCGCGGCAAAAGGTAATGATCGGCCGCGGGTCGGCCGCTGATCTTGGCCGCGACGATCCGCCGGTTACTTTCGCCGGGTGATGGAGCGCTTTGAGCTGGAGGCCACGGCCAAGACCCCCCGGGTGCTGCTCGACCCTGCGCGCGGTGTGATCGAGCTCAGCGGCTCCTCCATCCACGAGAACGCGGACAAGTTCTTCCGGCCCATCTTCGATCAACTCCGGAACTATCTCGCCGCCCCCCAGCGCAACACGGTCATCCGCATCGAACTGGAATACTTCAACTCAAGTTCCGCCAAGTACCTCCTGGACCTGCTCCGCATCGTGGACGACGGCCATGCCGCCGGGGACACGGCCGCCTCCGTCGAATGGGGCTACCGGTCGGACGACCTCGACATGAGGGAAGTGGGCGAGGACTACCGGGGGCTCCTGGACATGCCGGTGCGCCTGGTGCAGCGCAGGTCCTGAACCTACTTGTCCCCGAACCGATCCGTCCAGGCACGCTCATCCACGGGCAGCCCGTCCAGGAAATGGAAGGTGTGCCCCCACGGATGGGTGACCTTGCGGTAGATGTGGACCTCCGAGGCGGTCGTCACCGTGCGTTGTAGCACGATGGCATTACCTTCCTTGAACTGCTCCTCGTGGATGCCGGGCTCACGGGCGACCGGCACCGCAGGCGCCGGCACCTGGTCGGATGAGCGCACCACGGGTCGGGGTGCTGGACGGGTCGAGGGTGGCACGCTCGGGGACGGAGGGGTCGGCCCCGGGTCGGCGGGTTCCGCGGTGTCGACCACCAAGGGCTCCGCAGAGCGCGCGGGGGCTTGTTCGAGGACCGGTCGTTCGTCCACCGGGAGCTCCGGGGTTGGGACCGTCGACGGTACGGGAGGGTGGGCGGAACGCCGCACACTATCCGCCCTGGCCTGCGCGACGGCCGCATCCCGCTTGGCGATGAGCACCCGCAGGTCGTCGATCTTCACCGGCGGATACACATTGAGCGGCCGCAGGCCGCGTGCCCGCTCGTAGTCCGCCATGGCGTCCTCATAGCGTCGCGCCTGGAAATGGACCTCCGCACGGGCCATGGTCGCCTGGAAGGCCGTGTCCTTCACCGACGCTTCGCTCTCCTCCCGGGCCAGCCGTGAACGCTCCTTCGCCGATAACCGGCTGAATTCGCCGGACAATCCGTGGTCCTGCGCGGCCGCGACCGGAGCGGTCAGCGCGCCCACCCCGGTGAGGACCAGGGATCGGAGCAGCCGGCGGGTGACGAACATCGGGTGCAACCTAGCGCTCAACGGCCTTGCTTCGCGCAGCCGGCCCATCCGGCCTCCAACAGCCATCCGTTGATGGACCTTGTACGCCATGCTGCGGGCCATCGTTGCCCCAGATCCTTGAACCGGGCGCTTTCTACCTTTCGGGCCCATCCCCCACCCCGATGAACCGCTGGAGCACCGCCATCATCCTGTCCGCCTTCGGCCTGTTGAGCGCCTGCAAGGACGACCCCACCCAAAGCGAACAATACAAAGGCCTGTCCTCCGAAAAGGCCACCGTGGACGCTGCGCTCGCCGAGCGCGACAGCTCGCTGAACGTCCTGTTCGGATCGTTCAACCGCATCAGCGAGAACCTGCGCACCATCCGCGAGAAACAGGGCATGATCGGTGAGGTGAAGGTGGAAGGTGAGCCCAGCCAGGACATGGAGCAGCGCATCCTGGGCGACCTGCAGCAGATCGACGAGCTGCTGAGCGAGAACAA
>JADLBK010000120.1 GCA_020847755.1 Flavobacteriales bacterium
CCACCGACCTGCGGCTGATGCTGCGGCGGTGAACGCCCGGACCGCGACCACGAGCGATCCATATCTCCTTCGATCACACCCCAACCACGTTCCCCGGAACCCGCACCATGCTTCGACCTGTCCTGCTGTCCCTGACGCTGCTCGCGGTGACGAGCGCCAGCGCCCAACGCAAGAAGACCCCCACGGTCTACACCCCCCTCACGGGCGTGAACACCGAGGAGGTGCTGCCGGTGGCCGCCTACATGATCAAGACCTACTACAAGGGCGACATCGACTACCTGGCCTGGGGTGACCGCCACCTGCGGTCCTACTGGATCAACTACTACTGGGGGCTGGGCACGCAGTGCCACCTGAAGGCGAACTTCAAGGTGGATGCGTCCAACGGACTGGAGATCATCATGGACCCCGTGGAGATGTACGACGCGGACAACCACCGCTGGGTGGGTGCGCGGGAGGACAAGCGCGAGCTGAACATCAAGATCGAGATGGTGGAGAACATCCGCGCCCGGCTGGCGGTGCCGGACAGCGTGCAGAAGGCCAAGGACTGGTTCTACACCAACCTGCGCGTGAACGCCTGCTTCTTCGAGACGGCGACCGAGCTGGCCGGCCAGCGCTGGTTCGAGGCCTACCTGCGCGACAAGGCCGTGCAGTGGACCCTGCCCTTCGATGATGTGAAGGCCAATGCCGTGGAGGGCTACAAATACACCGAGCACTACAGCGGCGACATCTCCAACACGGCGCTCGACCCCAACGCGGATGTCACCAAGCGCTTCCAGATCGTGAAGTACACCAACTCGGACAAGAACGTCATGAGCAGCAAGGGCTCGAACCTTCCGGTGTCGGGGTTCTTCCGGTCGCTGACCTTCTCGAACGACCAGTTCCTGATCACCATCACCGACGCGCTGAACGACCCGCTGCCGAAGACCTCCGCACAGGCCACCGAGAGCAAGGGCGGCAGCGCGCTGGAGAACGCCGACAAGTTGAAGAAGCTGAAGGAGCTGTTGGACGCCGGCATCCTGACGAAGGCTGAGTACGACGCTGAGAAGAAGAAGCTGCTCGGCACCCCCTGAACGCATCCTGTCGATCCCACCCCGTGACCCGCCTCCTCGCGCCGCTCTTCTTCGCCGCCGCCCTGGCCTGCCTGTTCTTGGGCTTCGCCGAGCTGCGCACGGCCGAGGGTCCTGTGGGGCAACAGAGCGGCTGGGACCGTCTGCTGGGCCGGGTGCCCGACCTCAGCGCGTGGGCCACCGGTGAGGCCGCGGAGGACTCGGAGCCCGCCTCGGTGGCCGCTCCCCCTGCGGCGGCCGATGAAAGCCCTGCGGACCGGGCGCGCCGGTTGCTGCGCGAACAGGCGGACCGAGCTCCCGACCCGACGCCGCCACCGGCCGAGGAGCCCGGTGTTCCGCTGGACCCCTGGCTCGTGTGCGCTGTGCTCTGTGCCCTGGCCGGGGCGCTTTTGGCCCTGCTGCGGTACGCGTGGGTGCCGGTGGCCTCGGCGGCCTGCAGCATCGTGGGCGCCGGAGCCTTGGCCATCGGGCATTGGCAATGGGCCACGCGCCTGGCGGAGGAGGGCCTGCCCGCGTTGCGCATCGACCCCGGCGTGGTGGAGGCCCTGCCGGCCACCGGGCTTTGGGCGGCGGTGGCTTTTTTGGTGGCGGCGGCCGTGGCGGGCCTGCTGCCGATGATCATGCCGCAGCTCGCCATGCCGTCGGTGGCCACGCCACCCCCGGCCAAGCCCCGCCCCGTGCCCCATGCCGCACCCGTGGCCCGGCCCGCACCTGCTCCTGCCCCTGCCCCTGCTCCCGCCCCTGCCCCTGCTCCCGCCCCTGCCCCTGCCCCTGCTCCTGCCCCTGCCCCTGCCCCTGCCCATACCACCGTCTCCACTTCGGAAGAACCCCCTCGCCCTGCGCCCTCCGCACCTCTGCGTGAGGCCCGGCCCGAAAGCCCCTTTCCTCCCCCGTCCACTTCCTCGGCCTTCAACCCACCTCCCATGGACCAACCGCACGCCCCCCACAGCGCGCCGCCCCCACAGGCCCCCTCGGCGCTCGACCTCTTCACCGGCTTCGCGCGGCCCTACTTCGCGCTCATCGACGGCGGCGCGCTGTTCCGCAAGCCCTTCCGCATCCTCTACATGGTGCTGGCGGCGCTCAACCTGCTCAGCATCCTGGGGGTGTTGGCGGTGATGTTCAAGGGCGGCGTGGCGGGCATCCTCATCGGCCTGTTCGGCATCTTCGGTCTGTGGATCGGCTTCCAGCTCTGGTGGGACCGCAAGGACCGCATCAACCAGTTCGTCAGCCCGGGGTCGGAGTTCGTGGCGCTGCCGGTGTTCTCGCACTTCTTCCAGACCTGCGGCGAATGGTTCGGCACCCTGATGGCCATCGTGGGCACGGGCGCTTCGTTGGTGATGGCGCTGCTGGGCCGAAGCGGCGGGCATGGCCGCAGCCCGCTGGACCTGTTCACGGCCATGGCGGGTGATGCGCCTTTGGTGGGACTGATCGCCAGCCCGCTGCTGGGCTTCCTGATCATCATCCTCACGCGCGCCATCGCCGAGCAGATCCGTGCGCTGGTGGCCGTGGCCAACAACACCAAGGCCATCGAGGTGAACACCCGCAAGGGCTGAGCCGCCGGGTTCCCGATCGGGGCCGCCGTCTTCACAGCGGCACATGCCGAGAAGGCCCAGGGGTCGGTGCTTTGGGGCATCAACACGAACGCCATGAAGCCCCAGTACCTCCTCGCCGCCCTGTTCTGCGCCACCCTGCTGCACAGCACCGCCCAGGTGACCATCGCGCCCCTGCCGCCGCACGCGCCCCGGACCCTCCTGGCCCAGCTCCACGCTGCGCTTGCCGCGCAGGGGTCATCTGCGGCACCGTGCACCCTGACGGTGATGGACTATGCCGAAGGCCGCCACGGCAGCGGCGCCGCCCTGGTGATGGGGCAGTCGCCGGCCTGCTGGCTGGTGCTGCTGGTGGAGCGGCACGATGGCCAAGGGCCTGCGGAGCGCACCGAACTGCACATGCAGGGCGATGATGCCGCGGAGCTGGTGGAAGCGGTCGCCGAGCGCATGGACGCATGGGCCGGGCGTTCCGGGCCTTGGGGCACCGACGAGAGCGCACCGGCGCAGGCCCGGCGCGATCGTTGATCCACCGTGAACTGTGGATCAAGACACGACAACGCCCGCTGCATGTGGAAAGATCCCGCGAACTTTGGCCGGATGGACCGTTCACGCCGTTGGTGCATGCGAGCCGCCCTGGCCGCGCTGCTGGTCGGTGTGGGCGGTGGGGTGGTGGGACAGTGCAACGTCACCATCAACAATCCTGTCGTTACCCCCTGCCTGGGGGATACCCTGGCCCTGACGGCCTCCGCGAACGGGCAGAACGGGCCTTTTTTGTTCAGTTGGAGCATCGTGTCCGGAGCGGGCACCTACTCCTCCACGAGCTCACCGAGCACACTGTTCAGCCCATCCACCGCGGGAACGGTGACCGTGCAGGTGAGCGTGACCGACACGAACGGCGTGGTGTGCGCCACCGACCAGCACACGTGGACGGTGACCAATGCCTCCGTGGCGTCGTTGACGTGCACCAATTCGCCGTCGGTCACCTTCGATGGGCTCACCACATTCCGGAATTGCACACCGGTCAATCAGTTCCTGTTCAATTTCCAAGAGAACGGTTCGATCCTCGGAAATGCGCAGGTGACGATCGACTGGGGTGATGGGAGCCCGCCCTTCACCGCGAACGGCGCCTGGCCTCCGCAGGGTCATCTGTACTCCCCTCCGGGGCTCTACACGATCACGTACACCGTGGATGATGGCGTGTGCGAGGACACGCAGTTCTACAACGTGTTCCTCGGGGTGAATCCCGGCGCCCAGTTCGGACGGCCCAACAACGCCCCGGTCTGCGATGGGGCCACGGTCGATTTCCTGATCACGCCCGATCTCACCAACGTACCCGGGACGACCTACACGGTCTACTATGGCGATGGATCGAGCGCCGTGTTCACGCACCCGCCGCCGGCGACCGTCAGCCACACGTACACGTCCAGTTCGTGCACGGGTGGTCCCTACACGGTGACCTGTGGGGGCAGCCAGTTCCCGGTGGTGCCGGCCTCCAACACGTTCACGGCCTGTCTGTGTGTGGAGAACCCGTGCGGTGGGTTTCCGCCCACCGCGCCGAACATCATCGTGCACGAGGCGGCCAATGCCGGATTCAACGCGCCCACCACGGCCTGCACCACCAACGGGGTCCCGTTCACCAGCACAAGCACCGGCGGGGTGATCGGTGCCCCGTGCGGTACGCCCTACCACACCTGGTCGATCAACGGCCCGGGTGCCTACAACCTGCAGGCGGGGAACCTGGGCCCATTCGGTTCGACGGGCCTCACCGTGCAGTTCCCCGTGCCCGGTGTCTATACCGTTTCCCTCACCGCCGAGGGCGAGATCTGCCCTGCGGACACCTACGACCAGCAGATCTGCATCGAGCCCCCGCTCGTCCCCACCTTCGACACCACGCAGGTGGGGCTGTGCAACCCGGTGACGCTGAACCTGCAGAACACCACCGACCTCACCGACAATTGCAGCGTGCAGTGGGACTGGGTGGTGAGCGGCTCGGGCTTCTGTGGCGCCACAGCGGCCTGGCAATGGACCAATGGCGGCGCCACCAGCGCCTCGCCGACGATCCAGTTCACCGCGCCCGGCACCTATACCGTCCGCCTACGTGCCTTCAACAGCTGCGGCTGGCAGCAGAGCGCGCCGGTCACCGTCACGGTGTTCGACGATCCGGTGATCCAGCTCGGCGGTGCGCTCTCGCTCTGTGAGGGCGATGGGGCCAATCCGGCGGCCACGTATACCACCTGCGGCACGCCCATCCTCACCTACCTGTGGAGCATGCCCTCGGCCACGCCGTCGAGCTCGAACCTGCCGATCCCCGGCCCGGTGACGATCGACTCGAGCGGCACGATCACGGTAACGGTGACCAGCGCTTGCGGTCCCGTGTCGGCCAGCAACCCGGTGATCGCCAACCCCGATCCGCCGGCGAGCACGGTGCCGCCCGGGCCCATCGATATCTGCCAGGGACAACCGCTCACGCTTGGCGCCACCAATGTGCCCGGCGCCACTTTCGTGTGGACCTCTCCCCTGGGCGTGCCTTATGCGACGGACACGGTGGTGATCCCTGCCGCGGGCCCTGCGGAGGACGGCCTGTGGACCGTGGTCGCATACCTGGGCGTGTGCGATGGGCCGCCCACCACGGTGGACGTGAACATCATCCTGGCGCCCGTGCTCGGCGTGGTGGCGAATCCCCCAACGATCTGCGTGGGCGACAGCAGCACCCTGGTCGCGGTGAACGCCACCAGCTACACCTGGTCCATCGGCAACACGCCAGTGGGCACGGGCAGCCCCCTGGTCGTGGCGCCCACGGCCACCACCACCTACACCGTGGAAGGCGACGTGGGCGGATGCATCAGCGAGCTCGACGTCACCGTGACGGTGAATCCGCTGCCTGCCGTGAACGCCGGTCCGGACCTCACCGCCTGCGATCAGCCGATCCCCATCACGCTGCTGCCCATCACGCCGGGAGGCACATGGAGCGGCCCGCACGTGGTGCCACCCGACCAGTACCTGCCCAACGGCATCACCCCGGCCAATGATCCCGACACGCTGGTGTACACGGTGACGGACCTCAACGGCTGCGTCAACAGCGACATCATCACCGTCACCGTGGGCCCGCCGCCGGCGCCGGTGACCGCCGGTCCCGACACGCTGGTCTGCCTCAACAGTGGCGACCTGCAGCTGGTGGCCGACCAGCCCGGCGGAACGTGGAGCAACAGCACCTGGGTGAACGGCGCGGGCCTCTTCACCCCGGGTGCGGTCTCGACCGAGTTCGTGGTGTACACCGTGGGCTCGGGCTCCTGTGCGGTGGATGACACCGTGCAGGTGCAGGTGGTGCCCGGCGCGTCCGTGGATGCCGGGCTTGACGACCAGCTTTGCGTGAACGACCCGGCCGTGCAACTGGCGCCGAATCCGCTGGGCGGTACCTGGAGCGGCAATGGCGTGAGCATCACCGGCCTGTTCGACCCCGCGCTGGCCGCGATCGGGCCCAACGTGCTCACCTACACCTACCCCGACCCCAACGGCTGCATCGTGGTCGATCAGCTCACGATCCAGGTGGATGCGTTGCCTGTACTGACCGTTACCACCGACACCACCTTCTGCGATCAGCCCTTCGCCCAGCAACTGCCCGCATCGCCCCCGGGCGGCACCTGGAGCGGTCCCAACGTCACCACGTCCGGTCTGTACACGCCCAATGGCGTCACGCCCATCGGTTCGCCGGACGTGCTGATCTACACCTACACGGACGGCAATGGCTGCACGAACACCGGCGCCACACAGGTCACGGTGATCGACCCGCCCTTCTTTGCCTTCGCCGGCAACGACACGTCGGCCTGTGTCGGCGATGCGCCCTTCCCGCCGGTGGGCGACGGGTTGGGCGGCACCTGGAGCGGATCGTTCGTGCTCCCGGGCCCTGTATTCGATCCGGCGGTGGTGGGCACGTACACGCTGACCTACACGGTGGGCTCGGCCTCGTGCGAAACGCAGGACCAGGTGGACATCACGGTGGACCCACTGCCGCCCAGCTTCGCCGGTGCCCCGCTCGTGCTGTGCGTGTACGACCCCGTGCAGACCCTGCAGGGCACGCCCGCCGGTGGCGTGTGGGACCGGCCGAACACCTTCGACCCCGACACGCTGCCGCTGGGGCCCTCGCTCTTCTGCTACACCTACACCGACCTACAGACCGAGTGCGACAGCACGCACTGCACCACCGTCACCGTGGAGCCCATTCCCGTGGCGGACTTCAGCCTGCCCGACAGCGCGTGCGTGAACACGCCGGTGAACTTCACCAACATCACCGCCTGCGGCTGCACCTGGACCTGGGACTTCGGCGACCTCAGCCCGCCCAGCGCCCAGCAGGATCCGCAGCATGTGTACACGGCCATCGGCCCGTACACCGTACAGCTGGTGGCCACCTCCGGGGCCGGATGCAGCGACACCATCAGCCAGCCACTGGTGATCACCGAAGCGCCCACCGCGCAGCTCACCTGGACCGTGGCGGACAGCTGCGGCGACGGCCTGGTGCAGGTCACCAACGACCTGGTGATGGTGAACACCACGCACACGTGGTGGGTGAACGGCGTGGTGGTGAGCAACGCGGTGCAGCCGGGATCCTTCGCCCTACCGGGGCCGGTGTTCACGACCACAGAGTACACCCTGGTGTATGAGCAGAGCAACTTCTGCGGCGCCGATCGCGATACGCTGCTGGTGACGCTGCACCCGCTGCCGGTGGCCTCCTTCGGCACCGATCAGCTGATCTACTGCCTGGCGGACACCGTGTTCATCGGCAACG